>JAAUPF010000156.1 GCA_012034575.1 Richelia sp. CSU_2_1
TTGCAACGCCATGTTCGGGACGTATATTCACCAATTGGGTTAGAGGTTCTCGAGCGGTTTTATGGGATATTTGCCACTGCCGTTTATGTTAGTTTTCTTGTACCTCATCTACCTGAGAACCGCTATACCTTTGTCCGCACTAATCCCTAATATTATAGCGATCGAACTCAATTTTACCAGACATTCACGCCCGAATCACAGTAATAGTACGTTGATTTTCTGTCACTAGAACCTGCGTCGATAACCGTTCTTCGATCGGCAGTGCATTGGAACGTCGATCGAACACAAATAACCAACCAAAATCTACCCCCAACCGGGCTAAATAAGATTCTAATTGTTCTATTCCATCGGCTTGAGGGTCGCGTTTCTTTTCGCGCCATACCTTTAATTCAATTCCCAAAATAACCGATTGATATCTCAAACATAAATCCATACGATCGCTACCAATTGCGTATTCTATTTCCAGAGTTCCACCGCCATTAACTACGCGGTGTAAAAAAGCCATTAACACCAGGTGGGGTGCGATTTCATGGTAGCCAGTAGTACCCAGCAATGGTTCACCATGCTGCCGCCAAAACTTGATAAAAGTCAACAACAAAGCATCGAGATTTAACTCGCCAGTCGGAGTTAACCAAGTCGGCGATATTGTTGGTAAAGAAGCCATTGGAGTTACCGTTAGTACCCTTGGTAACACCTCGCGATAAATCGGATTGGCAATAGTTAGTCCCCCAAGAGCGTGCATTTTACACAAACCCAAGTCAAGGGCAAATTGAATGTCGTCGTTGGGAATATCGCCCAATTCCAAACCCGCTAGCATCGGTTCGATAATCGCTTTAATCCTGGGTTCCCGCAAGCGTTCAGCCAAACTATCGAGATGGGTGTCTTGACGGGCAATTAAGATTTCCTTAGCTTGTAAAATATGTGATTCAGTAATCTGAATCTTTCTATCTTTCACCATTTTTTCCACAACTTCCTTAGCCAAAGCATTGACCAACCAAGGTTGTCCTTGAGTCAAATTGAAGGCTGTAGCGGTTGCTGAAGCAGTAAAAATTTGTCCGGTTTCTTGAGTGTGTTGTTGGTATAACTCTGCCACTTCTTCGTGATTAAAGTTTCTTAAGGTTATAGAAGCGACTTTGATATTGAAAGGACTCGCTGTATTTAACCTGTCGCTACCGCCTGCTGCTACTTTGTAATCCCGCACGTCTCGCAAACCGATTAAAGCTAAAGATGAGGGAAAATTTTCCGGGCGACTGCGATAACCATCCCGCAATTGTCGCAATACTGAAATTAGGGTTTCATTTTGTAAAGAATCGATTTCGTCTATAAATAATACTAACGGACGATCGATCGATCGCGACCAAGCTCTTAAATTCTCGCTAATTCTTTGCCCAGCAGCATTATAAACCCAAGTTGGGGGCTGTAGTTCTGGGGGTAAGTAATCTGTTATTGTATTTCGCCAAGCCCCCAAAATTGCCAATTCTGCGGCACCAGGGTCATCATTAAAGGCACTACCCACCTCCGCTGATACCATTGCCGCTGCGTAGCGTCCGCTTTCAGTTAGCTGTTTGGCTAGTGCTACCATTGCTGTAGTTTTACCTGTTTGTCGGGGTGCGTGAACGACAAAATAACTTTCTTGTTCGATGAGGGGTTCCAAGTCGGGGAGGCGAACTGTAGCTGAGAGCATATAGTGTTTGTCAGCTCTACAGGGACCTGCAATGTTGAACCAGCGAGGCATAGGATTTTTATTAATAGCGGATACTTTAAGTTTAGGCGATTTTCCTGCAATCGATAGGACTGGGCGCGCGGTGCGCACCCAGCAGACAAGCAATATTATTCCACCGTCACCGACTTCGCCAAATTGCGAGGCTGATCGACATCCAATCCCCGGCGCGCAGCAATATGATAAGCTAGCAATTGCAGCGGAATTACTGTGACGATCGGCGACAATAATTCCTCTACTAAAGGCACCGGCAAAACGCGATCGAAAATATCCGATTCCGCCGCCGCGTGCTTCGGCGTCACGCCAATTAAATGAGCGTCGCGGGCCTTGGCTTCTTGAGCGTTGGAAATCACTTTTTCGTAAACGCTTCCGGGCATGGCGATCGCCACTACAGGCACTTTAGCATCCAAAAGAGCGATCGGACCGTGTTTCATCTCTCCAGCTGGATATCCTTCGGCATGAATGTAACTGATTTCCTTCAGTTTCAAAGCCCCTTCTAACGCAATCGGAAAGTTAATTCCCCGCCCCACAAAAATAAAATCTTGAGTCTCTGTAAACTGGTGAGAAAGTTCCTCAACATACTGTTCCTGAATCTCCAAAAACTTCTCAATTTCTGCCGGCAACTGGCGCAAACCAGCAATAATTTCCGCCATGCGATCGCCCTTGACTGTTTGCCGTTGATGTGCTAATTCTAACGCCAAGAAATAGAAAGCCATCAACTGAGTGACAAAAGTTTTAGTAGCAGCAACCCCAACTTCTATACCCGCGTGAGTGTGGATGATATGAGGAATTGTATGGGCGATCGAACTTTCAGCCCTGTTAGTAATTCCCAACATTCGCGGTCGAAACTTATCGGTTAAATTGGCGCGCCGCTGCTGTTCCATACCCAAAGCAGCCAGCGTATCCGCCGTTTCTCCCGACTGAGTAACGCCAATTATCAAAGTATTGGGTGTCAAAGGTGCCGGCGCGTAGCGGTATTCCGAAGCATACTGCACCGCAGTCGGAATATTAGCCAATTGTTCTAGCAAATATTTGCCAATTAGCGAGGCGTGCCAGCTCGTTCCGCAGGCCAAAATCGAAATTTGTTCGACATCTGCCAAAAGCTCCTTTGGTAGGTTTAAATTGATAGGAGAACCTTCACTTTCAGGATGCCAATTGCTATCTAAATACGATTCCAAACAAGCGCGAACTACGGCGGGCTGTTCGTAAATTTCCTTGTGCATGAAATGCTTGAAGCCCTGTTTCTCCACAGCAACCGGACTCCAACCCAGCAGGCGCGGAGTTTTTTTCAGCCTGTCCCCAGCAAAGCTGTAAACTTCAACTCCCAGCGGTGTCAGCCTTGCGACTTCACCATTTTCTAAAGACAAAACAGCGCGGGTGTGGGATACTAAAGCAGGCGTATCGGAAGCGCAGAAAAATTCTCCCGCACCGAAACCGATCGCCAGCGGAGCTTGCTGTCTGGCAACGATTAATTCATCGGGAAAATCCGCACAAATCACCGCGATCGCAAAAGCTCCTTCTAATTTATTTACCGCCTTTAAAACCACCTCCAAAAACGCATTCTCTGCACTTTCATCTTCCTTTTTGCTTCTGGTTTCTTCCAAAACTGACGCATCCGCTACTTCATCTTCCTTCTTCCTTCTTCCTTCTTCCTTCTTCCTTCTGTCTTCTGCCAATAATTGGGCCAATAAATGAGGGATAACTTCAGTATCAGTATCCGAAACAAACTTATGTCCCTTCGCTTTCAATTCTTCCCGCAACTCGCGATAATTTTCGACAATGCCATTTTGAACTACAGCAATGCGCCCGCTATTATCCAAATGGGGATGAGCGTTATATTCTTCAGGTTTGCCGTGAGTTGCCCAGCGAGTGTGACCGATACCGATGGGGGCCGGAGTTTCCATCCCATCTAATTTTTCCCGGAGGTTGTGCAATTTACCTTTTGCTCGGATGCAAGTAATTTCGCCTTCCCAGATTGTAGCCAGGCCTGCTGAATCGTAACCCCGATATTCCAATTTTTCCAATCCTGCTAGCAAAATTTCGCTAGCTGCTTGCGTGCCGATATAGCCAACAATTCCGCACATTTTAGGTACTACTCCTGCTTAGCGATCGCAATAAAACCCAAGTTTTATTATTCAGGGCTCGCGTACTATATGACAAAAACCTGGTTTCTTAGATTCACGGCAGGTAGAATCTGCACGGTAGTTTGTAAAAACCGGGTTTTTCTAGAACGCAATTGCTGTGACTTTTTCTTCTTCCCGTCACAGAAAGCCGATTCCGCGACAAAAAAGAGAGGGAGCAATTTGATTGCCCCCTCTGTCGCGTCTGCCACCGGACAAGCGCAAGGAATCGCCTGTTAGTAAGCTAGACCCATACTGCGAGTAGTTTCGGCTCCCAGGTAAACCCGGATGCTCAGAAAGTCTGTCGGGCACGCAGTTTCGCACCGCTTGCAGCCTACACAGTCTTCTGTGCGGGGAGATGAGGCAATCTGTTGAGCTTTGCAGCCGTCCCAGGGCACCATCTCCAAAACGTCAGTCGGACAAGCGCGGACGCATTGAGTGCATCCGATGCAGGTATCGTAAATTTTGACTGAATGAGACATTGAACAAAGGCTCCAAACGAGTCATCAAAAATTTGCTGGCTCTGCGAGTTAACAGATTTGACGGCGATGTGACACCGCTGATGCCTGCACAGAGAATTAAAGATTTAGTCTACCGCAGTGCCTGCAAGCACTTTGCAAAAAAGCGGCAAAACTTCACAGTTGTTCGCAGTACGAGCCTGCTAAATGCAGAGGTTGACAAATTTACCGCAATCTTATATGTACTTTTTCAGTTATATATATCTGGGAATGGGTAATGGGTAATTGGTAATTGGTAATTGGTAATTGGTAATTGGTAATTGGTGCCGACAAGCTCAAAATTAGTTAAATAATTTTTCAGTTGGTATTTAGCCCGATCGCCAGTTTTTGTAACGCTCATCCAGGGGACGATCGTGTATTCTAAAAATGTTTGGTGTAAAAATCCCCAGCGCCAGCATACTTTTAAAATAACTGAGGGCAATAACTCTGAGGAGTTGAGAGTAATATTGTGTGGCTTCACTTTCTTTAGCTTTGCCAATTAATCTTAAGAAAGTAGGCAGGGCGATCGCACTTAAAATCCCGATAATAAAAATGACAACCAGCAACTCAATTAAAGTGAATCCGCTGGCATTCGCACTTACCAAATTGCGCGGGCGTTCCGCTTGATTCTGCCAGATAACGGGCAGCCAACTCGCATTGGGAAAGTCTTGTTCGAGTTTTTGCAACTTTTTCCGCGCTTCCCGCACCGAAACGTACAAAGACTTACCACTAGAATAATAGCTCAAAAAGTATTTTAAAAACTTCTTAAAAACCTAGTTTTGCGCTAATTCCGGCGGCCGCCCCATTAAACCAGTCATCAAACGCAAAGCTAGAAATCTCACAGGGGGAACCGATCGCAAACACCACAATCCAAAGCGGCGAAATGCAACGATCGGTCCCCAAGTATTGGAAAATAATCTGTCTAGAAAATCGGTAAATCCTAACACAACTAAATTCTCTTGTTTCCGCCAGTTGTGATACCGTTTCAAGACTTGCAAATCGCCGATATCTTCGCCTTTTTGGTGGGCTTGCTGCAAGATTTGCGCGATCGCCCCCGCGTCTCGAATTCCCATATTCAAACCCTGTCCGCCTACCGGATGGCAGCAGTGAGCGGCATCGCCAATCAACGCCAATCTGGGCAAAACATACCGATCGCTCTGCATTAATTGTACAGGAAATAAGTAGCGATCGCTCTCTAATTCCAAGTTTCCTAAAACTCCCCCCGTGCGGTGTTTCAATAATTTTAAAAACTCTGTTTTGTCCATTTCTTGCAAGTATTTTGCTTCCGCATGCGGTGCCGTCCAAACTATTTGACAGCGGTTTCCAGGTAACGGCAAAACTCCCATCGGACCGCTCGGCCAAAAGCGTTCAAAAGCAATATCATGGTGCGGTTTTTCGGTTTTTACGGTAATCGCAACGCAAGATTGCCAGTATTTCCAGCCGCGAGTGTTGATATTTGCCGCTGTCCGAATGCGCGATTTCGATCCGTCGGCGGCAACTAATAATTTGGTGCGAATCGTGCGAGTTTCGCCGTTTTGTTTGACTTCGATTTCAGCACAATTAGTTAAATATTTTACCTGCAATACTTCGGCGGGACAAACCCAACTGAAATTCGGATTTGTTGCCAAACATTCGTGCAATGCTGACAGCATGACTCGATGTTCGCCGACGTAGCCTAAAGCCGATTTTGGTACGGGCAATTTGCCAGTATTTCCCAAATCCGGGCGGTGGAATTCGACGATTTTGGGATAGTCGCCGTCGCAAAGGTTAATTTGCTCGAAAGTAGTGATTTGTGGCAAGATTTGCTGCCACACGCCGATACCTTCTAAAATCATTCCCGATAGCAAGGTGATGGCGTAGGCTTGTTTTTTGGTGGCGGCGACTTCGGGGAGTTGGGTTTCGATGATGGCGATTTTTAAGCCGGAATCTTTTAAGGCGGATGCTAAGGTGGCCCCGACGATACCGCCGCCGGCGATGGCGATGTCGAAGTCGAGTTGTGGTGTTTCCGTGGGGGCTGTTGCTGGAGACAGTTGAGTGACAGGCATTTTTAAGAGAGGTTATTTAAGGTCGATCGATCTTATTGTAAAGAATTATTGCGAGTCGGGCAACCTAGAGTATTTTAGATTTGGGATTTTAGATTTTTTTTAGATTAGAAATAAGAAACCGGGTTTCGATCGAGACTCAAGACAATAGTCCGATAGTCTCGCAAAAACCCGGTTTCTGCCTCAGCCGCTGTATTTTTTTAAGCTTTCAGCAGGGCTTTAGTGGCTGATTCGCCAGCGATTCTTAGTTGGCGCATCAATTTGAAATTCAGCAACACCAACACAATCCACTGGCCGAGTACGGGCAGGAAAATGCTAGTTGCAGTCTCTGGCGCAGAATTTAAAGCTTCCCAAGAACCAAAAGTGGGAAATACTGACAGCAGCCAAATCAAAGGAGCTTTATCAGTGTGTAGCGAAAGCATCGATAAAACCATTGGCGGTAACAAGATAGTACCTCCAACTGTACATACTGCCCAAGTTGCTTGATTGCGGTTTTTTGAGAATAGGAATAGCTGGGTGACTGTAGCGTAAATCAGGATGAAATTTATCGAGACGATCGCGAATACACCTAAGTCTAGAACAGACATCCAAGGTGCTAACATTAACAGCGAAACCAAGAGATTGAGCGCGATCGCAACTTCCGCAGGACTTTTTTCGCTCCAAATTAAATCGAGGATCGGGTAGCGACGATAACTTCTGACTGCTGGAAGCTGTTTGCGATACCTCGCCCAATCGTACAAAGCTTGTCTTTCCGGCGTTAAAGCAGCGATTAAACCTAGAAACAGCACCAAATTCAAGGCTGATAAAAATCTGATATTTGTATCGCCTGAAATGTTGGATTGAATTGCAAATCCTACAATTAATGGCTGGCTGGAGATGGTTAACAAATAGCTCAATCGCTTGCTCAAAACTGTGGCGCTGGGGTTGGGAAAACGTCGCTGCCATCCCTGCCACATCCAGTAGGTTCCGATCGCGCCAAACAAGAAAGATAAACCAGTACAAAGTGCCTGAGTTCTTCCTGCTGGCAAACCAAACCACTGCACGTTATCGAAACCTCTCACCAACCAGTTCAATTCTGAATTGTTGTTATCGATAAGTCGATCGACCGATAATTTCAAAACAGCCGCCGGTGACAAAAATGTTATCAAATCAGCAGCATTGTTTTGTGATGGCATATTAAAAGCTACGGTAATAAAAAACAAAACCGCAGCACTAGCCAACCAAGCTTGAAACCCGCCCAACCAACTTGTTGTTAAACCGAATAGCATGGCGGCGCTGTAAAACAAAGCACAGCTAATTGCAATTGCCACGTAGAAACACAAGATATAAAGCAATGGTATTTGAGCTGTTAATCCGCTGTACAAATGCAGCGGAACGGCAATAATTCCTGCTAGATATAGCAAAATTGGAACGCCGAGAATTTTGCCCACAAAAATTGTGCTGGCAGATTGGGGGCTGAGGCGAATAAAGTTCAAAGTGCCGCGGCGTTCTTCTTTATCTAAGTCGCTCACGAGCATATAAGTGCCTGCTACTAATAGCACGATCGCGCTAAATACGCTCAGATAAACAAACAATTCCATCCACCAATATTGCCAGTTAACGGCAAAATTACCGACTGCATCTTTGACGCACTTTGCCGCATAAGCCCGACTATCAGCTTCAGTGCAAAATCTGCTGTAAATCGGATAATTGTACTGGCCAGCGGGAGGGGCTGCGGGTATTTGAGCGCGAAAAGATAAGAAAAGCAGCAATTGACCGCAGATAGATAAGGCGCTGGCGATCGCCACATTTCCTAGCTTCAAACGGCCTTTGAGTTCTCGAAATAACTGGGAATTCCAGTTGCCAATGTCGTCTAGCAAGTTGAGTGTCATAAGTAATTGGGAATTGGGAATTGGGAATTGGGAATTGGGAATTGGGAATTGGTAGTTGGGAATTGGGGATTCTTCCAATCTCCCTCTCTCCCTCTCTCCCCCTAATGTTTCTTAAGAACGACTGCTATTACCCAAGATTTTACGATGCTTGTTTGTGTCCCATTTTGAGAAAAATGGTTTCTAAATCTTCTTGAGTGCAGTGGAATTCTGCGATGGGAATGTTGGCGTTGACGAGCGATCGCAATAAGTTTGCTGCATCTTCCCGGCTGCCTGAAAAATGAACGCACACCTGTTGAGTTTCAGGCAGAATTTCCCAACTTTCTACCCAAGGAAAGTTTTTGATTTCGGCTACCAACTCGTCTAAATTGCCTAAAGTAGAGATGAAAATTTGCTGTTTGCTGAGACGCTTGTACAGCTCTTGCAAAGGCGCGCTTTCTACGAGATAACCGAATTCCATAATTCCAACCCAGGTACAAAGTTCGGCTAAATCGCTGAGAACGTGAGATGATATCACTACAGTCATCCCGGCTTCTTGCAAGGCTTTGATAATTTCGCGGAAGTGCGATCGCGCGATCGGATCTAAACCGGAAACCGGTTCGTCTAACAGCAGCAACAGCGGTTCGTGAATGATGGTTCTACCCAAACTCAGGCGCTGTTTCATCCCCCGCGACAGAGTGGAAATTAAGCTGTTGCGTTTGTTAGTTAACTGCACCAGTTCTAAAACTGCGTAAATCCGCTGTCGGCGGTGGGGCTGCCGCAAGTTATAAAGCCGGCCAAAGTAATCTAAATAATCCCAAACAGTCAGGTCGTCGTACAGGGGAAAGTCGTCGGGAAGAAACCCAATTCGCTGTTTGAGAATCGGGTTCGATCGATCGCGCAACAAGCGACTGCCGTTAATATAAATTTCCCCAGTCGTAGGTTCTTCGGCGGCGGCTAACATTCGCAATAAAGTAGTTTTACCGGCACCGTTAGGGCCGATCAAACCGCAGATTTCGCCGGCAGCAATTTGCAAGTCGATGTCATTGACGGCTATGTGACGGTCGAATTGTTTCGTCAGCCCACGAGTGTCGATCGCTAGTTCTTTTGCCATATTTTCTAGCTCAATGAAATTGATTGCAGTTCGTGCCTAGCTAGGAAGTTGCAGCTTGCAACTAGCTTAGCTTTTCGCTCCAACAGTTGTCATCGACTTTACGGAAACTTCAATTATTTGAAATTTGAGATTTTAAATTTGCGGTTGAGGAATGCCAATCTCATCTCAAATTGACGCTCAAAAAATTGACAATCGCCAAATCCTCGCAAATTGCAAAAATTGACGATCGCAAACAATCTAAAATCTAAAATCTAAAATTTAATACAGTCCTCTTACTGGTTGCGGTGCCGGATTTGTAGCGGGAGGTGGCATGGTGTTGCTGCGGGCGGGCAGGGGTGTAACTGTCTGCACTCCTCGGGGGCGTTCGATCGTCGTTTCGGTACGAGTTGTTTCAGTTGTAGAATTCGATCGCGTCGCCTCTTGCAGCATCGTTTGCAAGTTGCCTGCGAAACCCTGAACTTTCGCCACTGTCGCCCCGATGCTGGCAACATCTACATAAACCTCTGGCAGGGGGTATTTTTGCAGAATTTCCAGCAGCGATACCTTGCCGTCATCACCGGAAGCCAGCATTATCGCAGCCCTCAGGGCTTTGCCGTTTTCGGTGCGGCGTTGGGTGCGAATTGTTTGGCCGATTTCGTCAGTAATTTTTTCTCCCGGAGTGCTGTAAATTACTCGGGCCAAATTAGCTGGCTTCAAGCCGATTTCTAAACCGATCAAACCCCGCAGCAGTTGCGGGTCTTGTTTGGAAAAGCGAATAATTTGTTGTAGCGTGGGCGTAGTATCGCCATTTTTAGCAAAGTTTTCTAAGTCTTCAATATTGATGGCTTGACGGAGGGGGCCAAAAGTGAGGACAATTTTTTCTGCTCCCAGTGCTCTGCCACTGGTTGAGAATATACTAGCGCTTGTTGTTAAAACAGCTATGCTGGCGATCGATACAAATTTTGCTAATTTCATAGTGAATGCCAATTAAAACTCATGCTTTGAGATAGGTAGATTGTAGCTCATAAAGTTGGATTTTACCAGATTTCGAGTGCAAGTTTTACGAGTGTCACATTTAAATTGTCATCGAATGGTAATAGGTAATAGGTAATGGGTAATGGGCGGAGCGTAGCGGAGGGAATGGGCGCAGCGTAGCGGAGGGAATGGGTAATTGCTTACCTGTCTGCTTCACTTACTGGAGAACTGCTATATATGTGAAATTCTTACTCCCTCCCCTTACTAAGGGGAGGGTTGGGGTGGGGTAGAAAATTTACAATTCCTGCAAGGATTGCTATATGTGAAATTCTTACTCCCTCCCCTTACTAAGGGGAGGGTTGGGGTGGGGTAGAAAATTTATGACTCCTGCAAGAATTGCTATAGCTATGAAAATATTTTTATCTCCATCCCGCCTGTCACTGAATGCTCTTAAAAAATCATGTTAAAAGCCAAGCGCAAATCTCAAAAAGCCAAACGCAAGCAAAAAGAAAAAAAGACAGCCAGCAAGAAAGAAGCAGCGGCACAACAGCGCAAAGCCGCACAAAAAATCAATGACTTCGTACAGGCGATCGCAATTTGCATCATCGCCAGCATTGCAGTTACCTGCGGGCTATTTTTAGTCGTCAAACCTAAGATGGCGATCGCCGGAGGAGGCGCTGCAGCCATCTTATTGCTTGCCTACAAATATCCCCGCCAAGCTTTGTGGTCATTTCTAATTTACTTGCCGTTTAGCGGTACGATTACTTATACGATCGGCGCTGGTGCCGCCGCATTTCAAGTAGCTAAAGATGCTTTCTATTTTCCAGCTCTAATCGCCCTAATTCAAAACTGCCGCAACAAACAGTTGCCCGCCTTCATTCCCAAACAAATGTTTCTCACTTTCAGCATTTTGTTGATGATGGCGCTCATGACTTTTATTTTCGTCAATGGCAGTATGCAGCTCAATCCCGAACCGGGTGACAAACCCATTCTCCAGGGAATTCTCGGGTTAAAAGTATTGATAGGTTACATACCTTTAATTGCCTGTACTTATTACTTGCTCCGCACCAAAAAAGATTTAGTATTTTTTACTCGACTGCACCTAATTCTAGCTATTGTTTGCTGCACTTTGGCCGTGATTCAATACCTGCTGCTGCAAAGCGGGAGATGTGCGGGAACGCGAGGGATGGTAGGCGAGGATTTATTTAAAGCAACCCTGGAAGCTAGATGTTTTGTTGGCGGTTCTTTGGTATTCAGTCCCGAAGTCAGGTTTACCCGCTTGCCGGGGACTTTTGTAGCACCTTGGCAGTGGGCTTGGTTTTTAATTTCCAATGCTTTTTTGACTTTTGCCTCGGCTTTTTGCGATCCTTCTTTTTGGTGGCGAACTATCGGTTTATTTGGCATGGCTTTAGTATTTGCCAACGCAGTTATTTCCGGTCAAAGAGCAGCTTTAATTGTAGTTCCCGTGGCTACAGTCTTGTTGCTAATTCTGACCGGTCAAGTAGTCAATCTCAAACGATTTATTCCTATCGGTGCGGGACTGGCTATTTTGCTGTTTGCCGCTGCTGCAATTAATCCGGGAGTTTTTGAACAGCGGTGGGAGAGTTTTGTCAGCCGCTGGAATGCAGCACCTCCCCAGCAATTTCTGTTTAATCAATTCCAGCAAAGCCACGATTTTATTGCGGGCCGGCCCCTGGGTAGAGGTGTGGGGCGCGCGACTAATTCAACGCGAACATTTGGTTTCACGCAGTTAATTGAGACTTTTCAGCCTAAGTTAATGTACGAACTCGGTTATCCGGGTACGATCGCTTTTCAGGTGATGGTTTTGCATTTAGCTTTTCTGACTTTTAAAGCTTACCGTTCTGTAAAAGATAAAAATTTGCGGAGTTACGGAGCTAGTTTTTGGGTATTTGTTGCATTTATTACGATCAATCCTCAATACTATCCGCTGGATGTAGATCCGGTATCCGTGTATTACTGGGTTTTGGCTGGGGCGATTTTAAAACTGCCAAAAATTGACAAACAGGTGCAGGAGGAAAAACACCTAGATGTCGAGCCGGAAGAATTGCAAATTCGCCAAAGTTATAAGGAGAAAAAACTGATTGCATCGGCTCCAATTTGAGAATGCAAAACTTTTCATGAAGCGTGAGGTACAAAGAAATCGCAGGTAGGGAAACGGCACTGCCGTCTCCTTCTGATATTAAACACCCACAATATATTGGCTGTATTTCTCGGGCAAAAGTTTCTGCAACAGGTAAGTAATTGTCAAACAAACCGCCAAAGTCACAAATGTTAAAAATGCCAGCTTGACAAGCGGAGCAGCAGGATACACGAACTTATAAAAGACCAAAAGAACGTATCTCATTACCATTAAATCTAACAGGTAAATCGGGAATGAGTAAGCAGCTAATATGTTGACTAATCGAGAGATTTTGCTGGGAAGTCTGATACTTCGATCGAATGCCAGTATCGATAATACAAAGAAAATTGCATAGCCTTGAGCGGATAATTTAAAAAACGATCGGGCAAACCATCCGTCAGAATTAATTTCGGAGAGCGCGTAATTTTCCCAAATACTAGCTATGTAAAACAAGATAGCGATCGCCAACACCATCATTTTTTTGCGCTGAACGTAATGCTGGATATTATCATAATAGCGGCCGAGAACTAAACCAGTTGAAAACGGTAACATCCAACTAAAAATCCAGCGTTCCATCAAAGGCAAAGGTATTGCAAGCTGTTTGAGAGCCGTTAAGTAAAACAAGATGGTAAAAATTATTTGCAGCGTGCAGCCCAAAACCAAGATTTTTTTGGATTCGAGAAAATTGAATTTAACTAAGAGCCACCACCACAAATAGCATTGAATGATGACAACTATAAAGTAATAGGGAGGCACTACAGAGCCTGTAAGTACATCTCTGACTAATCCAAGTAAATCGAATTTATTGAGATTCCCCAAATGATTTAAGATGTAGAAAACTACCGACCAAAACAGATAGGGCGGTATAATTCTCGACAGTCTTTTCTTTAATATTTGTGTCGGATGGTTTTGGTTTTCCCGCTTGTTAGTCAGAAAAAAACCGCTGAGTAGTAAAAATGCAGGTACGCAAAAAGTTGGAGGGTATCAATTGCGGTAAATAGAATACTGCGATCGCGAAATGCAAAGAACCCTGCATGAGTAATTACAAAGCCTGAGATAGCTAAAGCTCGGATTAGATCGAATTCGGCGAACCTATTAGATGCTGTTTGCATTGTCAGAATTAGATTTATAAAATAAGAATTGCAGAATTAGAATAGTTCTGCCTGCTCATGCTAGCATACCAAATCCGGGTTTACTATCCCCTTTAAGTTCTCGATCGACTCTCTTTATTCCTCCGGCGCTGCTGCGACGATCGAGGGTATATTTAACGCGGATTTTGTATCGCCCTAGCAAAAAATTCAATATGCGATCGAATGTCAACAAAACTTAACTCTACAGCAAAAAATCCACCTAAAATAGGTGGATTTTTTAAGATTTGTAGCATCGAATTGAGCAACAATTATTTATCCATTCGCGTGGTGGCTGTGGGAGCCAGAAACGCTGTCCAACTGCTCGCGGCCGTTGCGAATCACCCGCAACATATCGCCCAGTTTGTGCTCGATATTGTCCAAAACTTGGTCGGCGTAGTCGTCAGCTCCGTTTTGAATTTCTTCGCATTCAGCCAGAGCGCGCGCTCTCATTTCCTCCAATTCTTCTTGAGCTTGATAGCGGATTTGTTCGACTTCCGCTAAGGTTGCTTGCTGGATAGCTTCGCAGTCGAGCAAAACTTGCTGGCGCAACTGATCCGCTTCTATCTTCGCCTGCTGGAGCAAGCCCATATCGTTTAAAAGCTCTGCCGCCCGCTGTTCTGCCGCTTCGATGACTTCTTGAGCGTACAGTTCAGCTTCATGCAACAGTTCATCCTTGTGGCGGAGAATTGTCTCAGCTTCCTGAAATGCTATGGGCAAATTGAGCCTTACCAAATCTAACTGGTCGAGCAACAATTCTTCGTCTACCAGAGTCCGTCTAGTCAGCGGAATGCGCGGACTGTCGAGAACTATTTCCTCAAGCCGGTTCAATTCCCGCTGGATGTCTACTCCTGCGGTGCGGTTTTCGTCTCCGAAGGCGGCGGGATTCTGAGGTGATTCGTTCTCAGTGCCGCGTCCGGTGCTGTCGGGTTCGATGCGAGTTGGTTCCTGCTGGCGTAACATTTGTAAATATCTAGAGCGACGTGTTTAGGAACAAGATGATCTACGGAGCCACCAAACTTGGCTATTTCTTTAACTACACTACTACTTAAAAAACTGTACTCGTTAGAAGTTGCCAAAAAAACTGTTTCAATTTCGCCCAAGAGGGTTTTATTGGTGTGGGCCATCTGGAGTTCCATTTCAAAGTCTGTTAATACTCGCAGCCCCCGCAGCAGCACTTTGGCTTGTCGGATTTTAGCATAGTTTACAGTTAAACCCTCAAAACTGTCTACCTCTACGTTTGGTAAGTGTTGGATGGAACGCTGGATTTGCTGTATGCGTTCCTCTACGGTAAATAGAGGAGTTTTGCTGGGATTGCGGACTACAGTAACGATTACCTTATCGAACAGTTTGCTGCCCCGCTCGATGAGATCTGCGTGCCCGAAGGTAATAGGGTCAAAGCTGCCTGGATAGATTGCAATCACTTTTAGATTTTAGATTTTAGATTTTAGATTGTGCGATCGGGAGATTGTGAGATTGGCAGATTGGCAGATTGGCAGATTGGGGGATTGGCAGATTGGGGGGTTGGGAGAGTGAGGAGATGCGGAAAATCTTTCTCTTACCTCTTCCTTCTTCCTTCTTCCTTCTTCCTTCTTCACTTTTTCATGGAATGAGCTTTGTAGAAAGTTTCCAGGCTGTGCTTGTCGCCTACAAACCTCCAGTGCCAGGGTTCGTAACTGACGCCTTGGCGGTTGTTTTTGGGGAAGGACATTTCAAAGCTGAAGGAAGCTGCGTTGGCTTCGAGCCATTTAAATGCTCTAGTAGTTTCAAAACTCTGGCTGAGGTTGTGTTCTGGGGCGCTGCCGTCGCCAAGGTCGATCGCGTAACCGGTGTGGTGTTCGCTGTATCCTGGAGGGGCGCTGACTTCGGCTCGTTTGGTGGGGTTTTGTTTT
The DNA here is from genome assembly GCA_012034575.1 of Richelia sp. CSU_2_1. Lineage (GTDB taxonomy): Bacteria > Cyanobacteriota > Cyanobacteriia > Cyanobacteriales > Microcoleaceae > Microcoleus. The sequence continues at coordinate 15,454 of JAAUPF010000156.1, forward strand.
CGTTCTGCTTTAACGTCAAAAAATACGTGCTGCTGGTCTTGGAGGGACCTAAAACCGGATATGGGAGCAAAGTATATGCCTTCTGCTGCCGCTGCGTTGGCCATGTCCTGATATTTGGCTGCTGCTGAGGAGCGGAGTTTGACGCCTCCATCGGCGGTAACGGCTACCAAGTCTTTAGCTGGTGCTTCTTGGTAAGGCAAGTGTCCCAACAGATTGTCCGGCTGGCTGGCTGCGGGGTTGCCGGCTTTAGGTTTGGATGCCTGGTTTGCGGCGGGCGATGCCGGGGAGGCTGCTGGGTTTTGTTGAGTTTGGTCAGCTCGATCGCCCGTGGGGAAAATGTCAAAGTTAAGGTGCAGCCAGATGCTGGCCGCAAAAGCTACTATGCCCAACCCTACGAGTCTCCACACCAGCCATTTTCTTTTTGACTGACTTTGCTGGGCTTCCGCTAGGTACGGGTTGTCTCGCACTGCTTCTGGTATTTCCTCTACCCCTAGCTCCGACGCTTGCGGGGATTTTCTCGACAGACTCGCGTTATCCAAGCCAGCTCCACTCCTGCACTTCAATAAGGCTCAACGTTAAAGATTGTAGACCGATCGCGCGCGATCGAGCAGCTACAGTTGCCGCTGAGTGTATATCTATTCTCTCTGACTTGCGCCCACCCGATCCGCCAATTCTCGAATCTGGCTGTTTTTAGCTCGATGTGGCAAACGGGAAAACCGCGCACTCCAAGATGTCGCTATCCTGTAGTCAAAATTTGTGCTTAGTCTAAACTCCAATAACTTTAGTCTAAACTCCAATAACTTTGGTTGTAATCTGTATTGTTGACTGCATACTTCCTCCTTGATGCGATTAATTTTCCACAGCCCCTAAAGCTTTGAGCGTGGCTTTTTCAACTTCCGTTAAACCCGTAACACCCGTGATATTCATCTCCTCATAATGTCGATCGCTTTTCAGTATCTTGAGGCACTCACCAGTCTCAAAATCCCAAAGTCTAATTGTGCCGTCCCGACTGCAAGCAGCAATGATTTTTCCATTTGAACTGAAGGCAACAGAGTTAATTCTACTGGTATGACCTTGCAAAATTTTGAGACATTCACCTGTACTGATATCCCATAATCTTACCGTTCCATCGACACTTCCACTAACAACTATTTCACTAGAAGAACTAAAGGCAACTGA
>JAAUPF010000157.1 GCA_012034575.1 Richelia sp. CSU_2_1
GAATTAATTCCCAGCCTCATAGCGAAAGTCCTCGCTATGAGGAACTGTAAGATTGTGTTTAAAAATGTTGTTTTGGGTCAATTAATAGCGAGTTCAATGCTAACTCGCTTGCCTCACAGTCCGGCAGGGAATTAATTCCCGGCCTCATAGCGAAAGTCCTCTGAAGAGGACTGTAAGATCGTGTTGAATCGCTGTTTTGGGTCAATTATAGCGAGTTCAAGTGCTAACTCGTTTTCCTCACAGTCCGGCAGGGAATTAATTCCCTGCCTCATAGCGAAAGTCCTCTGAAGAGGACTGTAAAATCTGTTTAAAAATGCTGTTTTTGGGTCAATTAATAGCTACTTAAATACTCACCAACAGTCCTCTTTAGAGGACTTTCGCTATGAGACAGGGGTTTTCAACCCCTGTCGGACTCTCGGGCTATCGAGAGCTCGAAAGATCGAAATATCGCAACATCTGGCGATCGAGCTAAAAGAATGATAAAATATTTGGGTTTTTCACATCCGAACCCGCGATGAACAAATCGCCCTTCCCCTTCCAACTTCTCACCGCCCTCGCTTTCTGCTACCTAACCGCTCCGCCAACATTCGCTCAAATCGTCCCCGATACAACTCTCCCAAATAATTCTACAATTACAATCGACGGCAATACCGATATTATCAACGGCGGTACTAAAGCAGGCAATAACTTATTTCACAGTTTTAGAGAATTCTCTGTTCCCACCGGCGGTACAGCTTTTTTCAACAACTCTCTAGATGTACAAAATATTATTACTCGCGTCACTGGCAGCTCAATTTCTAATATTGACGGCATTCTCAAAGCTAACGGCACAGCTAATTTATTCCTGCTAAATCCTAACGGTATTATCTTTGGTGAAAACGCTCAACTCAGCATCGGCGGTTCCTTTTTAGCAAGCACTGCTGACAGTTTGATATTTGCTGACGGCACGCAATTGGGCGCGAAAAATCCGCAAACAACTCCTCTGTTAACTATCAGCGTGCCAATCGGCTTGCAATTGGGAACAGCCAACCCAATTGTCGTCCGAGGGCCCGGTCAAAATTTGATACCGGATGAAGAAACAGGCGCAATTGTTCGGGAGGAGGAAAACACCATCGGACTTGCCGTAGAAACCGGCAGAAGTTTGGTGTTAGCAGGCGGAGATATCCAACTGCAAGGCGGCAATTTGACTGCACCGGCGGGACGCATTTCGCTGCTAGCGGTACGCGGCACAGAAGTGAGAACTCCTAACGGCGCATCCGTGCTCGCTTCAGATATTTTGCCTCAGCCTGCTGCCTCCTTCGGCAATATCGAAATGTCCCAAAAAGCAACCGCAGACGCTAGCGGGACGCGGGGCGGCGACATTCAGCTTGCAGGGCGCAACATCAGACTGATTGAAGGTTCGGCAGTTTTGAGCTTGACGAGAGAAGCGGAACCGGGAGGGAATCTCAGCGTCACCGCTGCGGAAGCTATCGAAATCATTGGCAGTCCAGAGGGCCAACCCAGCGGTTTTTTGCTGGAAACTATCGGCGAAGGTGACGGCGGGAATTTACAAATTTCGGCGCGCAGCTTGCTGCTGCGGGATGGCGGACAGGCAACTACTTCTACATTAGGTAATGGCAGAGCGGGTAATGTGAGAGTTGATGTATCTGAATTGATAGAAGCCACCGGTACAACCTCCCCAGGGGTACCTAGCGGCTTGTTTGCTCAGACGCAAAGTGCGGGTGCAGCAGGAAATTTGACAGTAAATACAGGCCGGTTGCTTGTCTCTGACGGGGCAGAGGTATCAACTACTGCTGTCGGCAGGGGTAATGCCGGGAATCTTACCGTCAACGCTTTGGAATCGGTGGAAGTCCTTGGAATTGACAGTGGGGGCGATTTGTCGGGTTCGGTTTTGTCTTCTTCGACGGAAGGGGAGGGTGCAGGAGGTGACTTGAGAATTGATACCAAGAGATTGATTGTTCGAGATGGCGCACAGGTGCTTACTAATACGTTTGGTGCGGGGAAAGCTGGAGATTTGCAGGTGAATGCTTCTGAGTCAATAGTAATTAGTGGTGGCAACGAACAGCAGCCAAGTGGCATATTGACACAAGTAGAATCTAAAGCAACGGGAGATGGTGGCAATTTAACTGTTGCAACCCGAGAATTAATAGTTCGAGATGGCGCACAAATAATAGCGGGTACATTCAGTTCAGGTCAAGGCGGGAATGTTATTGTAACTGCAAAGGATTCTGTTGAACTAAGAGGAAGTTCATCTAATGGTTTTTCTAGCAGCATCTTGACTCAAGTTGATGACGAAACAGCAACAGGAAACGGTGGCGATGTGACTGTGAACACCCGACAGTTGCGAGTGTTCGATGGCGCGCAAATCTCGACTGGAACTCGCGGTATTGGCAGTGGCGGAGATGTTACTATCAATGCTAGCGAAAGTGTGGAATTAAGTGGCGTTTCCGGCACGATCGACCCTGAAACCAACAGGCCTTTTACCAGTGGCTTGTTTGCCCGCACTCGCGGTTCGGGCAATGCTGGCGGCGTCAATATTTTTACCGATCGCCTGACGGTTCGCAACGGCGCAGAAGCAGCGGTTGACGCGCGTCTCGGAGGCGGCAGTGCGGGAAATTTGGAAATTCGATCGCGCGAAATTCGCTTGCTCGATCGAGGCGTTTTGACGGCGGAAACGGCTGTGGGCGAAGGCGGCAACATCCGCATCAATGCTAGCGCGATTGGGATGCGCGATCGCAGCCGCATTTCCACCACCGCCGGCACGAACAACGCACCGGGAAACGGCGGTAATATTACCATCAACACCGATACACTTGCCGGCGTGAGAAATAGCGACATTTCCGCTAACTCTTTTGCAGGATCGGGCGGTAGAATTGAGATAAATGCCCAAGCAGTTTTAGGATTTCAAACACCAACCAGGCAAGATTTAGAAGCACGATTTGGCACGGAAAATTTAACAGAATTTGACCCGCAAGATTTGTCCAGCAGCGAGATTACCGCGATATCGCGCACCAACCCCAATCTCAGCGGCACTGTCGAAATCAACACTCCCGATATCGATCCGAGTTCCGGTTTAATCGCCGTCCCGCAGCCCGGAGTTACCGCCATCATTCAAAACCCTTGCAGTCGGGGAAACCGCAGCAGTTTTGTGAATGTCGGCCGCGGCGGCTTACCTCCAACTCCGCGAGAAATTGTCAGCAATTCGGCGGCAAATTCGGAGGATAATTTAACAACGGAATTAATCGAGGCTCAAGGATGGGAACGAGATGCTGACGGTACGATTAGGTTGGTAGCTCGATCGCGCAACGTGATACCTTACAGCAATTGGCAAACTCCGGTTAAGTGCGAGTGATAGTTGGTAGTCGATCGTCGATCGTCGATCGTCGATCCCATATCCCCAATGTAAAAACCGATAAAAAATCTTAAAATAACAACTATGAAACTAACTAAAATCGCCAAATATATAATTGTATTTATCCTGATATTGCTATCTGCAACCAACTTGCACAATCCCACCTTTACTCGCGCAACGGAGGTGCCGAAAGTGGAAATTACCGACTTGGAAACCAGCCCGATCGAACCTGCAACCCTGATGAGTCAACTTCCCAGTTGGGCACGACTTGTAGACATTCGCACCGTCAACCGCAACATCCGCCTCGATATCCGCTACGCTACTCGAAACAATTTCTTGAAACGCAAACTTTACCCGATCGCCAAATGCGCTTTGAGAGCTTCTGTGGCCCAAAGATTGAGTAAAGTACAAACAGATTTAGAAAAAATTGGCTTGGGTTTAAAAGTTTACGATTGCTACAGGCCGTTCTCTGTGACGAAGCAAATGTGGGAAGTTTTGCCCGATCCGAATTATGTTGCCAATCCTGCTAGGGGTTCGCGCCACAATCGCGGTGCTGCTGTAGATTTAACTTTGGTCGATCGGGCTGGTAAAGAATTAGAAATGCCGACACCTTTTGATGATTTTACCGTAAAAGCTCACCGGAATTATAGCGGGGGCAGCGCGCGATCGCGCAAAAACCGTCAAGTGCTTGAAGATGCAATGCAAAAGCATGGATTTATTGGAATAACAACCGAATGGTGGCATTTTGATGCGGAAGATTGGCAGAAATTTGCCATCCTTGATATCTCGCTCGGAGCAATTCCTTAATCTGACCACCGTCAACTGTCAACTGATACTTGCCCCAATCCGCTGTTAACTCTTCCTTCTTATCGCAATTGTACGGAAAATTCGTATTCATACCCCCGGAAATTTGAATCGAGTTGAAATGTGTAATTTCCAGTAACAGGCATTTTTCCAGCCCACTCAGTTTTAATACCTTGCGTATTCGGATCTCCCGCTAAAAGCTTGCCGTCAGGTGTGAAAATTGACGGAAAAACTTGTTTCCGATTCTTAACAGTCATAGTTTGACCTTTGGTAGCGCGAATCAGATAAGAATGACTGCCGCCGCCGATAATTTTACCTTTAACAATTGCTTCGTTTCCACCAGGCAAGAAATTAATCTGATGTTTGAAATGGGCACAACTGCTTTCGGTGCGGTTTTTCGCAATCCAACCGGGAACCGGATCGGTGATTCGCAGCCATCCATCTCGTTCTTCGGCAACTGAAACAAATGTATTATTCTTGAGTTTTCCTACCACATTGCTGTCGTTTACTTGCGGGTTCGATCGTACGTTTAACGGCGGATTCGGATCGCTGACAACAGCCTGCGATATTTTGCAACCCGAATTAGGTGGCGTGACAACTACCGGGCCGGCTTTTCGCTGCGATACTCTTGCAACTGACGGGGATTGAATTGCTGGAGTTGTTTCAAATTGAGATTTACTCGCCCGCGAGTTTGCTTCAGCAAGTTCGGGTTTTCCAGATCCGGGATTGTTTGCCGGTGCTAGGGCGAGCTCGTTTTCGCCAGATGCTGGAGATGCCGCCACCGAAGGATTGGATTGTTTCATCCTACCCGCTTGTACCGTGGCTGCTGCCACTCCCACCGCTGTTGCCAACCCAATTAAGCTGACAGTAATAATTTGACCGGAAGTAAATGACATAAATAACCTCCTGTATATTTAGACTAATAATTTTTGTTTCGGGGTGCGGGCGATCGCCCGTTTATTCATAGTGGAAATACTTAGAGAAGCTCGATCGGTCAGGATTTTTGATAAAACTTAATATCTGCAATTGCCACAATACTTTGAGCCACTGTATACTGCACGCCTGTACTAATGGTAATCTTAGCTCTGAGTAATTGGCGCGCAAATCTGCTAAGGAAATCGTTCAGCGCGAGGTACACAAGATGTCAAAATTTATTGCTTTAGGATTGCAGCCCCGCGATCGATTGTTGGAGGAGGTAAAACGGGAAGTCAAAGCAGGGCGCGCGCAGTCCCCTCACGCTGCCGTGCTCGCTAACCTCAGCAACCTCAGCCGAGACTCGGCAAACCCTACAGCCGCCCGCAGTTGGGGCATAGAAGTTAAGGTAGGCAACCGTCCCAGTTTTCAGCTTCCTGCTAAGGCTAGCGTGGCGAAAGTGTTCGATCGCACGGGCGGCAAATTGGTGATTTTAGGTGCGGTGGGTGCCGGCAAAACTACGACGCTGCTGGAATTGGCTTTGGTGTTAGTTACGCGCGCTCGAGAAGACGCTAGTTTGCCCGTGCCGGTACTGTTCGATCTCGGTAATTGGCAAGCGGAATCCGGGTCGATCGCCGATTGGTTAATCGCTCAACTTCGCCTCAAATACAACATCTCTCCTGCTGTTGGCAAAAAATGGCTGGCAGAACAAAAATTGCTGCCTTTACTCGATAATTTGGACGCAGTGGAAACCCACCGCCAAGATAGCTGCATTCAGGCGATCGATCGGTTTTTGGAAAGCGAATTTAAGCCGAAGCATTTAGTTGTCAGCAGCAGTTTTGAAGATTATAAAAACTGCCAGACGAGATTTAAATTGCAAGCAGCAGTTTTGCTGAAACCCCTCACGGTAACTCAAATTCAAAATTATTTATTAGAAGCCAGAAGCCGCGAACTGTGGCACAGCATTGAAAACGAACCAGATTTATTAAAATTGGCAAAAACTCCGCTATTTTTAAGCATGATGGCTTTGGCTTACGAGGAGATTTTAATTGAATCTTGGAAGCGTTTAACTTCAGAATCCGAACAGCGAAAGTATTTGTTAACTGCTTACATCCGCCGCCAAATGACGGTGGATGCCAGCCAGCATCGCCGGGGTAAGGAACTGCGGCCGGAACAAACCCGGCATTGGCTGGGGTGGCTGGACAAAAAAATGGAACAGCAAAAAATTCAGGAATTATCGATCGATAAAATTCCCCCAAACTGGTTGGAAACAGGAGAACAGCAGCGAACTTATTATTATGGAGTCAAGCTTTTAGGCGGGTTGATTTGGGTGATTTTGGGCGCGATCGCTACTCTAATTACCGGCTTAATTTGGGGTTTAATTGCCGGGGCTGCGATTGCAGTAATTAGCGCTTTGTTGCCGCCAATTCCGGCGCTCGCTAGGTTCGTTATGCGCCTCGTACTGTGGTCTAACGGCTGCATTCCTTGGAATTACCAGCGTTTTCTCGATGCTGCGGCCGGACGGTTGTTGCTGCAAAAAACGGGCGATCGGCGCTATCGATTTATTCACGCTTTATTGCAAAAGCATTTTGCGGAAATCCAAGAAAATATCAATTACTGTTAAAGAAATAGAAGAACAAGACATAGAAAGGAGGGACGATGGCAGCTCAAAGCTTCGTCAGGGCGTGGCTCCCAACCGCCGGCTTGCCATAGAAGACCCGCTCTATGAAACACCGACGAAAAAGTCGTTCAAAAAAGTTTGATGGATACAAACGCCACATCCTCAAAGACCTAGATACAGGAATGGTAAGAGCCGTAGGAGTAACACCTGCAAATGCTGCCGAAGCTAGCGTTACCGAGGCATTGGCAATTGACCTAGCATCCCAAAATTTCGAGCTAGAAGAGTTGCATATCGATCGAGCTCCTTTAACAAGCCATTGGGTCAAAGAACGCTCCGCAAAATTGACAATAATTTGTAAATCTTGGCGAGTCCGCAACGGCAAATATTTTGAGAAAACAGCATTCAATCTCGATTGGGACGAGAGTGTAATTCTCTACCCCAATGGCATCAGCATACCATTTGCTGCCGGAAAAATGGTAAAGACCCCGATAAATCATCTCTAAGGAAATCGAATCTATCGGTAAAGAGAGTTGGTCAGCAACGGCATCGCCTAAATCTAGCAAGATTGCATAAATTGTCTCCATTTTTAGTCAGCTTGTCTCCAAGTTGCCTCCAAAAGAGCGATCGCACAGTCGTTTTGCACCCATCATTCAGGCACTAAAAAGCCCCAAACCCTGGTTTTGTCGTAGGTTTGAGGCTGATATCTCGGTAAGCGGGCAGCGGGAATCGAACCCGCATAGTTAGCTTGGAAGGCTAAAGTTTTACCACTAAACTATGCCCGCACACAATCTCTAATGATACTGTAAAGTTCTAAAAATAGCAAGCGATTGGTAAAAAAATTTTGCGATCGGCCTGTTCCCCTAGGAAATCGGGCATCGGGAAGGAAGGCCAGGCATCACGGATGGAAATAATCGTAAATTTGCTGCGCCAGACGCGGGCCTATTCCGGGGACTTCTGCCAATTGGACGGGAGTCGCTAAGCGGAGATAGTCGATCGACCGGAAATGTGCTAGCAATTGTTTTTGTCGGTGGTGTCCCAATCCGGGAATTTCATCCAAGCGCGATCGTTTCATTCTTTCGCTTCTTTTATCCCGGTGAAAACTTACTGCAAATCTGTGCGCTTCATCCCGCACCCGCCGCAATAATTGTACTCCAGGCTGTTCTGGATTGGTTGGCAAAGGCAAAGATTCCCCAGGCAAAAATATCTCTTCTCGCTGCTTTGCCAAACTGACAACGCGCAACTCTTCTAGCAAATTCATTTCCCGCAAAACTGCCACAACTGCTGACAGTTGACCTTTGCCTCCATCTATCATAATTAAATCGGGTTTGTCGGCAATGCGATCGACCGGACTGGAAAAGTTACTGATTGCTTCTCCTTCTCCCAAACCGCTAAATTCTTTTTCCTTGCTGCTTGCTTCTTCCTTTTCCTCAAAATCATTTAATTCACCTGCATATTCTTGAACTTCTTCTAGTTCCTCAAAATAATTTAATGCTTCTTCCTTCTGCCCTCTTCCTTCTTCCTTCTTCCTTCTTCCTTCTTCCTTCTGCCCTCTTCCTTCTTCCTTCACTGTTCGGAATCGGCGACCGATAACTTCTGCTAAGCTAGCAAAATCATCTGAGTGACCCGATCGAATTTCAGGATTTTTAATTTTGTAGTGGCGGTAGTGTTGGTTGGCGGGCAAACCGTCTATAAATACGACGCGCGAAGCTACGGCGTCAGAACCTTGGATGTGGGAAATATCGTAACCTTCAATGCGGTGCGGCAGTTCTGGCAAATCGAGAATTTCTGCTAAATCTTGCATTGCTTGAGAATTTCGATCGCTCAATTTTTGCATCCGGGCTAATTCATACTCAGCATTGCGTTCTACCATCTCGATCAGCTCTGCTTTAGTTTGCCGCTGCGGCGTCAAAATTGCAACTTTTCGACCCTTGCGATCGCTCAGCCAATCTGCTAGGATTTCTGCTTCGGGTAATTCGTACTGCACCAAAATTTCGCTGGGAATTTCTACAGGTTCTACATTTTGATAGTGTTCCTCCAAAACTCGCTGCAAAATTGCTCCCATTTCTACTAATTCTTGTCCGCCGTTACTTGGGGAAAGTTGGGAAGGAATATCTGCCATAAATCCCAATCTTCCTACCAGTTGACCTGCGCGAATTTGGAACAATTGAATGCAAGCGTGCTGGGCGTCTGCGGCAAGGGCGATCGCATCTCTGGACACCGTATCGTCTGGTAAAGATACTTTTTGACCCGCACTCAAGGACTCCAAACCTTTAATACGATCGCGAATTCGCGCGGCCATTTCAAAGTTTAAATCTTCCGCTGCTTGTTCCATTTGCGGTTTCAGTAAATCGATTAATTCTTGAGTCCTTCCCTGGAAAATCATCGCTACTTTTTGTATCATTTTCCGGTATTCTTCCGGCGATATTAACCCCTGACAAACGCCGACGCAGCGACCGATGTCGTAGTTCAAACAAGGACGGTCTTTAAACAGCGGTTGCGGGCGCTGTCGGAGGGGGAAAATTCGCTTGATTAAATGCAGCGTACTCCGCAGCGCGCCGGTATCGACGTAGGGGCCGTAATAGCGGTCTTTTGCATTGCCAGCACGCCGCTTGCGGGTGATGAAAATGCGCGGGTATTCTTCCGACCAAGTTACGCACAAATAGGGATATTTTTTATCATCCTTGAGGAGGACGTTAAAGTAAGGTTGGTGCTGTTTTACTAGATTTGCTTCTAATGCTAAAGCTTCGGCTTCGGTGTCGGTAGCGATGAATTCGATTTCCCGCACTTGCTGTACCATCATGGCAATGCGGGGGCTGAGATTTTGGCTGTCGCGAAAATAGGAACGGACGCGGTTTCTGAGTTTTTTTGATTTGCCGATGTAAAGGATGCGATCGCTCTCGTCTTTCATTAAATATACACCGGGTACTGCCGGAATTTCTTTGAGAATGTCGGACAAGCGTTCTGCGTCTTTGACTAGCGGCAGAGTTGTTGTGGCGGGCATATAAATTTAATATTTTCTGACTTATATACCATTATAACGCGATCGTCTGAGTCAGTAGATTTGTCTAAATCTTTGATGCACTATGAGAAACTTACTATGAGAAACCGCAGATATCTGCAGATTAACGGAGATGAAGGCAGATAATTTTAAGAAGAGCGAAGGAATGAATGCAAGGTGCATACAAAATATTCATCCTACATCAAAACTGCAGACTTATCATTTGCCACCTTATCTAACGGATGTTTATCCTTAATAAATTCTTCCAGTAAATCAAAGAAAGTATCAAAAGCCTGACTTTCATCGCTTGAATAAAACAAAATAATTTTAGCCGAAGAAGCGGAGGTGTTAACAGCAAATCTTTTTTGCAACCAAAGCTGAAATTCGGCAAATTCTTCCTCTTGTTCTGTGACGGGGGTTTCCAGCAAATCGCAGGCGTGTTGGTAGCCGCACAAGAACATGAATAGGTTGCCGATCGAGGGGGAACCTATGTACATAGCTGGTTTCTTGTGAATGCGGTTGAGTAATTCGTAAAAATTAGTCATTTTTATTTCTCCATTTCAACATACACAAAGGCTATGGACCGAAGTCTCTTTCAAATAAGAAGGCATCGCGTTATAATTCTTTACGTTCGTTTACAAAAATTATTGATTGGGGCTGAAATGAACTATTTTCCAAAAATAATTGCGATAGATTCTCAATTATTCGACGAATATCGTGCGCTTGAGAGCTTGACTAAAAAAGGTAGGTGTGATATCTTAAAAACACCTTGTAAAATTTAGGCATGGTTTAGCTTAAATTTTCTATTAAACGGTCTGCAGAGAGGAAGCTTTAGCACCTCGGTTGAGGCGCGAGGTTCTCGATCTATTTTATGGGATATTTCCCGATTAGTTGATGTTAGTTTTCTTGTACCTTCAGAAAGCTGAGAAAGGCTATCCATCAGATTTATCCTTTACAAAATCTGAGATAAAAACTTGCGCGTGCGTTCTTCCTTCGGATTTTGAAAGAACTGTTCCGGCCGCGCTTCTTCTACTAAAACACCGCCGTCCATCAGCACGATTCGATCGGCCACTTCGCGAGCAAATCCGACTTCGTGAGTCACTACTACCATTGTAATTCCTGTTTGAGCTAAATTTCGCATCACATCTAAAACCTCGCGCACCATTTCCGGATCTAATGCTGATGTCGGTTCGTCAAACAGCATGATTTTCGGCTGCATGGCTAAGGAACGGGCAATTGCTACTCGCTGTTGCTGTCCGCCGGATAACTGTCCGGGATATTTTTGTGCTTGTTCCAAAATTCCGACTCTTTCTAACAGTTGCATCGCCACTTCTTCGGCTTTTTTCTTAGGCCAGCGGCGCACCCATACGGGGGCTAGCATGACATTTTGCAAGACTGATAAATGGGGAAATAGGTTGAATTGTTGAAATACCATGCCAACTTCCCGGCGAATTGCTTCGATGTTGCGCAAGTCGTGGGAAAGTTCGATGCCGTCGATCGTAATTTTACCTTGTTGGTATTCTTCTAAGGCGTTGAATGTGCGAATAAATGTGGATTTTCCCGAACCTGATGGACCCATGACGACGACGACTTCGCCTCGGTTTACGTTCATGCTGACGCCGCGCAGTACGTGAAATTGTCCGTACCATTTGTGGACATTTTCTGCGATGATTACTTGTTCTGGGATTGTTTGTTGGGTTTGCATAATTTTTAACCGCTGATGAATGCAAGATTAACGCTGATTAACGCAGATGTATGTTCGTTTTTGCAAGTTGTATAATTTATAACGATCGATGAAAGCTGACTGCTGACTAACGATCGATAACTGTCAACCGTCAACTGTCAATTATCGACGATCGCGAGCGGGGACGCCCGCACTACAATTATCAACTATCAACTATTTCCGACGATCGCGATCTCCCGATGCTTGCACTACAACTGTCAACTGTCAATTATTTATCTGTGCCCGACTCCTAAGTTTCGCTCGATTTTGCGGCTGGCTTGGGAAATTGAATAGCAGAATATCCAGTAGATGATGCCGATGAATATGTAAACTTCGGCGTATCTGCCGATGTAGGATGGATTTGCTAAAACTGCGCGGGATATGCCGATTAATTCTAGCATTCCAAATAGGGAAAGCAGGGATGTATCCATGAACAAGCCGATGAATTGACCTCCGATCGCGGGGATGACAGTTCGCAGGGCTTGGGGCAGTACAATTAATATTGTGAGTAGGGGTGTATTGAGTCCGATCGCTTTTGCTGCTTCTATTTGTCCTCTCGGTATGGCTTGCAATCCGCCGCGCACGTTTTCTGCTAAGTATGCTGCACTAAATAATGTTAGTCCGGCAATGGCTCTTACGACTCTATCCAATTTAGGATATTCTGGCGGCAAGAACAGTTGCAGCATTACTTGACCTAAAAATAAGATGCCAATTAACGGCAAGCCGCGAATAATTTCAATGTATAATGTTGACAGCAGTTTGACGACGGGCAAGGTACTTTGTCTGCCGAGGGCTAGCAATACTCCGAGAGGGAAAGATAGTACAATACTAATAATTGCTAAAAATAGCGTCAGCACTAAGCCGCCCCAATCGTTTGTTTCTACTTCTCTCAAACCCAAGCCGCCTTTAATCAACCACAAGATGACTGGAAATGACAGCGCCCAAACTGCGGGCATCCAACTCATGATTTTTGGGGCAATCTGTCTTCCGGCTAGATAGCTGGCTGCGATCGCGACGATAATTCCTAAAATATAAAAGCGAGATGTCAGGTCGATCGGGGAAATTAGGGCGATCGCCACCGCACCGCCGAGTATAATTAATAATGGTAGATTCCACGGCCGTTCTTGTCGCTGAATGTTTCCCCAAGTTAGACCGCCCAACAAGGCAATTATCGCGACTATTACCCACAGCCGCCAATAAGATTCGCTGGGAAATCTGCCTGCAAAAAATAGCGGTAAGTTGGCTTCTAAGACTCGCCATTGGGCTTTTGTTGTTGCCCAAACTATAATTCCTTTGACTACTTGGAAGCTGACAATTAAGCAAACAACTGTCAAAATGCTGTTGTACCAGGTACTGAATAAGTTTTTGCGCGCCCAATTCCAAGGGGTGGGCGATTCGGTGGCTGGTGGAGGCAGTACGGGGATGGTTTCCATATTTTAGATTTGGGATTTTGGATTTTAGATTTGAGATTTTACCTATCGTAGTTGGGTTTTGTTCCTGGACTCAACCTATAGCTACTATTGGATAATATTCACTCAAGTCAATTTCAACTTAAATCTTGCACGCCGCCTCCAACAAGGGTTCTCTTCGCGGGTGAGGGCGGGTTTATTTAACCTGTCTGTTCCTTTTAAGACTTTTGTGAACCCGCCCCTACAGGTTATTGATATTGGTACCTGATGTGAATTGCAACCAACCCTCAACTGTCAACTATCAACTATCAACTATTTATCTTTCCTTGAGTTGGACGGTTTGATTGTACCAATTCATGAACAGAGAAATCGTCAAACTAATAGTCAGGTATGTTACCATAATAATTAACATGGCTTCGATCGCCCGTCCGGTTTGATTCAATGTCGGGGAAGCAACTACAAAATAAACATCAGGATAAGCAATCGCCACCGCCAAACTAGAATTCTTAGCCAAATTTAAATACTGGCTGGTTAAAGGTGGAATAATTACTCGCAAAGCTTGGGGCAAAATTACCAGCCGCATTGCAATTCCTGACTTCAATCCCAAAGATTTTGCTGCTTCCAACTGCCCTTTCGGAACTGATTGAATGCCGGCGCGGACTATTTCGGCAATGTAACTGCCAGTATACAAGCTCAATCCCGTTACTAACGCCGCAAATTCGGGAGTTAATTTTAATCCTCCTTGCAGTTGCAATTCTGGTGTCAAACTGGGGAAATCTAGGCGGACAGGCAGATTTTTCGCAATAATTAAAGCTAAAATTGCACTCAGGACGATCGCGCTTGCAGCCCACAATAACTGTCGGCCCGGTTGCCCTTGTTCTAGCATAACGCGAGCCCGCCACTGCCACAACCCGACGGCTGCCAAAAGTCCGATCGCGAGCAAAATCAACCAAATTTCCCAACCGGGCAAAGCCACCGGCCAAGGTACAGCAATTCCGCGATTTGTCAAGTAAATCGGGCCGCTTAGCTGCGGGTTTTCTTCAACTTTTGGCAGGGAAATGAATACTGCAAAATACCAGAAAAATAATTGCAGCAGTAGTGGCGTATTGCGCAGTATTTCTACGTACAAAGCTGCTAAATTCCGCAGCAGCCAGTTGTCGGAAAGGCGAGAAATTCCAACAGTCAGACCTGCAATTGTTGCCAGTACAATCCCGATCGCCATCACGCGCAGCGAGTTGATTAAACCGACAAAATAAGCTTGCCTGTAACTATTTTCTGGGCTGTAGGGAATGACAGTTTCGCCGATATCAAAAGATGCTTGGGAATTGAGAAAGTCAAAGCCAAATGCGATGCCCAGTTGCGCGTAGTTGGCAGTAAGATTGTCCCAGAAAATTGCAGCAATAGCTATTACTAAAATTAGGGCGATTGCCTGTCCGGCAATTTTCCAAAAGCGATCGTCCCGCAGCAGTTTTGAGATATCTTTGAATCTTGATGATTTCTGAGTTTTGGTGTCTTGAGATTCTGCATTCATAAATTGTTTGACATCGAGAAAAACAAGTCTCCTAGAAGTAGCAGAACTGGTAGAACTGGTTCCCAGGCTCTGCCTGGGAATCCATGTCCCGAGGCTCTGCCTCGCTCGATCTTGGGAACACTAGAGGCAGAGCCTCGCTTATCTGCATTACCAGGCAGAGCCTGGTAACGAGTAACGACGAATAACGAGTAAAACTGATGACTGATGACTAACAGAAATTAGCGGAATGGTGGCGAGTACAGCAAACCTCCATCTTTCCAAAGTTTGTTTTGACCTCGGTCTAATTTAAGAACGCTTTTCGGGCCGATATTGCGATCGTACATTTCTCCGTAATTCCCCACTTTTTTCACGATGCGGAAAGCGAAATCGTTCGCGAGTCCCAAACTTTTACCCAAATCTCCTTCTTTTCCTAGCAAACGTTTGACATTCGGGTCTGTAGTGCTTGCTGCCATTCGATCGATATTTGCGGAATTAATCCCTAAATCTTCAGCTTCCACCGCCGCGAAAACGATCCACCTCACTGCATCAGACCATTTAGGATCGCCGCTTTTGACTGCGGGGGCTAACGGTTCTTTTGACATTACTACTGGCAAAATTTCATTGTTTTCGGAATTCGGCAAAGTCGTGCGTTTGGACACGAGTTGCGATCGATCGGCCGTTACTCCTTGACAGCGACCTTCTTGATAAGTTGCAAAGGTAGCATTCACATCTTCAAACACTACAGGAGTGTATTTAACTCCCAATTGTCGCATTCGATCGGACAAATTTTGTTCGGTACTCGTACCTGTTTGCACGCAGATCGATTTGCCCGCAAAATCTTTTAAGCTTTTGATGCCGCTATCTTTTTTGACCATGATGCTTTGAGAGTCGTAAAAGATAATCGGGGCAAATTCCAATCCGATGCTGCTGTCGCGACTGAGGATGAAAGTAGTATTGCGACTGAGAATGTCAATTTCCCCAGCTTGCAAAACTGTAAATCTTTCCTTAGCATTGAGATTGCGATATTCAACTTTTTCGGGATCGTCAAATAAGGCTGCGGCAATCGCCCTGCAAATATCCACATCCAGTCCCGAATATTTGCCCTTTTCATCGACAAAGCTAAAACCGGGTAATTGGCCGCTGACGCCGCAAATCAGTTTGCCGCGACTCAAAATTGTATCTAAACGACTCGTACCTTGCTGCGATTGACCTTCAGTACCGGTTGTTTGCCCCGTTTGGCCCGTGGGGATCGATCGATCCCTGCAAGACGATAGTGGCGCGACAGCCAGCAGAGTTGCTAGCAGTAGAAATCCCCATTTACGCATAGATGTTAGTAGAACGCTTACTTGACGATATTACATCGTAGCTGTAAAGAGCTGTTGCGATCGCAGCGCGCAACAGCCTCCAGCTTTAAATTAGACATTTTGTACCCAGCGTCGCATTTGCACTGCACTCGCAATTTGCCCGTAATTTTTTGATCGGCTGCGAGCGTGCGAGCGATCGACCTTGGATGTAATACTTGGGTGTAATACTATTGTTCCAATTTTAATTTGATTGTGATTTCTGGCGCTCACCAACGTTCTGGGGCCAAGCGTTCCTGGGCTAAGTCGCGGATTAGGGACAGCCGAGACTGAATGTATTCGTCAAGCAAATCTGTTTCTTTGACGTTAAGCGCAGAGTTCATCTTCAACTGCTTGAGCAACCACTGTACCAAAGTGGCATCGTCTAAAGTCACTAACAAAGTGGCTTGGGTGGTTTCAATTAATGACCATAGTTGACGTAACATTACTGGAGTCATAGAATCTCCTTGAGTGTTAATACTCACTTCATGGGTTGGGTGGGCGATGAGTCGATCTTGGTGTGTTCGGCCGATATATGAAAAGCTCCCTGACTCCGATCGGCTTAATTATTATTTAATATTTCACAGCTTAACACGATTCAGGAGTGCCAAAAGCTACAATACACAAGTTTTTATAAGAGTTCCGAATATTGTCACCTAAGGATAGGTATCGTCATTAAATGTTAAATTTCTTTACAAAACCTTGACATCGCGAGAGTGGGAGAGTGGGAGAGGGGGGGAGGGGGAGTTGGGGAGTTTTGAGTTTTGAGTTTTGAGTTTTGAAAGTTGTTTCTCTTCCCTCTTCCCTCTTCCTTCTTCCCTCTTCCTTCTCCTCTCTCT
>JAAUPF010000022.1 GCA_012034575.1 Richelia sp. CSU_2_1
GATTCCCACTTTGATTCAAGCACTTGAACGATCGAGAGTTCTTTGTGCGTGGGATAGCGGTAGTGGCGTTAGGGGAATCTGGGTGCGGAGAAGGCGATACCAAGGTTACTCCAGATACTGGAAGATGAAACTGCTTTGTGCGTTGGAATGCGGTAGAGGCTTTAGGGAATCTGGGTGCAGAGGAGGCAATACCGAGGTTGCTTCAGATGCTTGAAGATGAAAACTCTTTTGTGCGTTGGAGAGCGGTAGAGGCGTTAGGGAAAGTGGGTTCCCAGAAGGCGATACCGGGTTTGCTTCAGGTACTTGAAGATAAAGACTTCTTTGTGCGTAGGAGCACGGTAGAGGCGTTAAAGACCCTAGGTTCAGAGGTGGCAATACCGGGTTTGCTTCAGGCGCTTGAGCATCAAGACCACTCTGTGCGTGAGAGTGCGCTAGAGGCTTTAGGGAATCTGGGTGCGGAGACGACGATACCGGAGATGCTTCAGATGCTTGAAGATAAAGAATCCTCTGTTCGTTGGAGAGCGGTAGAGGCGTTAGGCAAGCTGAGTGCGGAGGCTACAATACCGGGTTTGTTTCAGATGCTTGAACATAAAGACTACTCCGTGCGTGGAAGTGTTTTAGAGGCGTTGGGGAACATCAAAAAAGATCGCGCCTCCCACATTCTCCCCAACCTCCTCACCTTTATCCCCACGCGATCGGGCTACTACGCATTCCGCGCCCTCACCGCCATTCAAGCCAACTGCAAATTCTACAACTACGACATCTTCCGTTCCCCACCCGCATCAGGAGAAAATCAGCAGTCAAAAACTGGAAATCCACCCGGACAAACGACGAATATTTACAACATCGACACCCTCAACGCCTCCAACTCTGCCCTCAACCTCGGCGGCACGATTCACGGCAACCAAAGCAGCACGCAAAATCACAAACCCGAACCGTAAAATAGAAATACAGCAGTTTTCGCTCTGCTGCTATTCTAAGAGAGCGAAAGCACGAACTTCCCCTACGCCTGCAAAACTATAGCCAAAGAACTAATACCCATGACTCTTAAACAACAACTTCTCCAAGAAATAGAATCAACCCCCGATTCGATTCTTGTTATTATTTTCAACTTTCTTCGCTTTCTCAAACAACAACCAACTCAACCCGACAGTTTGCAACCCCCCGTTGCCGAACCAATCCTGCGAGGTTCTAAAGCCAAAGACCTCTTAAAATTCGCTGGAACTTGGCAAGGCGATGATTTTGAAGAATGCCTGCAGAGCGTTTGCGATAATCGTTCTCCAGCTCAATTTTAACTGCGTACTTTAACCCTTTTAATACGAATATTCGCTATGCAAATCACACTCGATCTCCCCGGCTCCCTCGATCGAACCAACACCTTCAACGAATCCGACTGGATGCTAGAAATTGCTATTGCTTTGTTCCGCCAAGAACGCATCACCCTCGGTCGCGCCAGCAAGATTGCTGGAATGCACCTCGTCGATTTCCAACAACTCATCGCCAGTCGCGGCATCTGCGTTCACTACGATATTGAAGACTTTGAACAAGATATCCAACACCTACAAGCGAGAGGCTGGCTGTGATTATTGTTAGCGATACTTCACCCCTATGCAATCTCGCTTTGGTCGATTATCTTTGGTTGTTGCACGAAATCTACCAAACGGTCATTATTCCTGATGTTGTTGCCGACGAACTAACTGCAGCCAGCAATCCAGTCATCCCCGCAATTTTACAACTCGATTGGATTCAAACGCGATCGCTGACTAATTCAGAAATCGCCAATCGATTGCAGCGCGATCGAGGATTAGACCCCGGAGAAGCTAACGCTATTGCTTTAGCGATCGAACTACAGGCAGATGACTTACTCATTGACGAACGCTTGGGACGGCGAGAAGCACAGCAGTTTGGGTTATCGATTATTGGCATCCTCGGTATTTTGATAGTTGCCAAACAAAGAAACCTCATTCCCGCAGTTCGACCTGTCATGGATGCCCTCATCGATCGAGCAGGTTTTCGAGTTAGCCCTAAATTGTATCAACAAGTTTTAAACCGCTCTAACGAAGCCTAAAATCACCCATGAATAACAATACTTTCAACATCGGCACTTTCAACACAGATAACTCAGCCATCAACCTCGGCGGCACAGTTGAAGGCGGTCAAAACGTGACGCAAAATAACTACAATTTTCCCGAACCCAAACAAGCTGAAGCCACCCAAACCGTTTCCGACTTGCTACAAGATATCCGCAGGCGCTATCCCCAAGCTACCGATGCAGAAATCCTCGAAATTGTCGATCGCGGATTAGCCGATATGCAGCAAAATAACCCGGAAAAATGGCGCAAATGGGTAGATATTTTGAGCGTAGTATTTGCTGGCGGCGTCGAAGCCATAAAAATTATTGCTCCAGCATTGGGTATTCCGATCGAAATTGGCAAGCGCTTGTACGAAATTTACGATCGCAATCGCCAACAACTTCCCAAGGGAAAATAGAAATAAAAACAGATGAAATTGAATCGTACAACTCCCCAAATTCAATATTTTACTCTCGATACCAACCTGCCGGCTCAATCTCCAAATCCAGCATTTTTTTGAAATCAGCTAAATAGTTGAATGTCTCGGAAGTCAACTGATTTTCTCCATTTTCTCCATTTTGGAGTTGTTTTTGCCACAGCTTTTTATCGAAAGTTCCCACAACAAAATACTCGTTGCCGATCGCCTGCGGTGCAATTTTCTGCAAGTTTAACGCCAATTCTGCCTCCAATTCATCCTGATGCGCGATAATTAACTCGCATTTCGAGCAGTAGCGGCAGGTTTTTCCCAAGATTATCGGCCCCACGCCTTCAATAAAGATAAACAAAGCAAATTTCCGCAGATGTGTCAGTTTTTGACACTTCGGATTCGTACATTTGCTCGCTCGGAAATCGGGATACTGGTTCAGAATGAAGGAATATCGAGGTTTTAATTTGCCGATGTAAGTTTTAGATTTAGCCATTGAATTAACCCAAAATAAAAATCAATGATTCAATGTTAGCGATGGGATCTTCGTTCCGATTAACTTCGATCGCATCTTTCCCATAGGTAGTTCACTCGTTGGTTAATTGATGCAAGCGATCGAAATCTAGCAACTTAACTTTGCTACCATCCATCTCAATTAAACCATCGCGTTTGAGTTTGGCAAACACCCGCGATAGAGTTTCGGGAACTGTTCCCAATCTGGCTGCTAGTTGTCCTTTCGGCAGATCGAGTTCCACTGTTTCAACATTGCCTGCAGCCTCACTCAAATTCAGCAAATAACTGGCGAGTCGCGCCGGAACTTCTCGCAATGCTAGATTGTCAACTAGATGGGAAAATAAGCGTAAATGGCGGGCAAAACTTTTGAGCAAATTGATAGCAAGGGTGGGCTGCTGTTCTAACAATTGCAGAAAAGACTGGCGCGGAAAAAATAACACTTTTGACTTTTCAATAGCGGCCGCAGTAGCGGGAAAACACTGCCCGTCTAAAGCCGGAACTTCAGCAAAATGGTCGCCTCCGGCAAATACGTGTAAAATTTGTTCTTTGCCATCACCCGATAATTTATATACTTTAACTCGGCCCGATCGAACTACAAAAAATCCAATTCCCGGATCGCCTTGATGAAAAATGATTTCTCCTTTAGTATAGGAGCGATCGATCGCTAGATTTGCTACTTCTGTCAACTGTTCGATCGGCAAATCTTGAAATATCATCGTTTGGCTTAAAAAATCTAATAGAGAAGCATCAGGCGGTTGGTGGGAAATATTCATAAGTTGGTAATTGGAAATTGGGAATTGGGAATTGGTAATTGGTAATTGGTAATTGGTAATTGGTATTCGCAAAACAACTCGGTTGCTGCATTCCAGACTCAACAAGAAAGTGGAACAAAATCTAAAGTTTGTTGGCTTGACCCGATTTCTTGACTTAAGTCAAAGCCCCAGAAAGTCACCGCCGGTAAAGTTGTAAACATAGATACTTTGAGAAAGGACTGACGATGATGTTTTGCGAACAATGCGAACAAACAGCTAGCGGACAAGGATGCCACCAATGGGGCGCTTGCGGCAAAAGCCCCGAAGTCAATGCAGTTCAAGATTTGTCGGTTTACTTGCTGCGCGGCCTCGCCCCGTAGCGCTGCGGGCTGGCGAACTCGGCATCTCGACTCTTGAGGTCGATCGATTTGTGTGCGAAGCCATTTTTGCCACAATGACTAATGTTAACTTCGATCGCCAGCGCTTTGCGGATGACGTTCGCCACACCATCACCCTCCGCGAACAACTCAAAGCCCAAATCGAAACAGCAACCGGCGTTACCCAAACCTGGCCGGCGATATCTTGTTACGAACCGGATTTTAATGACAGCTTAGTCAGCCAAGGACAAGACCTTTCCTTGCAATTTATCAGCCAAGCGGGAAATAATATTGATATTTTCTCTCTCAAACTGACAGTTCTCTACGGTATTAAAGGCGTTGCTTCCTATACATTTCATGCAGCAGAAGCGGGACAAGAAGACTCGCGGGTTTATCAATTCTGCTACGAAGCGCTAGCAGCTTTAGACCGCCAAGATTTGAGTTTAGGGGATTGGGTTAATATAGCTCTCAAGGTCGGGGAAATTAACCTGCGGGCGATGGAACTCCTCGATGCCGCCCACACCGGCCGCTACGGTCATCCAACGCCTACTAAAGTACCCCTCAATCCCAGAATTGGCAAAGCGATTCTGGTTTCCGGCCACGACATCCCGCAACTGGAAGCAATCCTCAAACAAACAGCAAATACCGGAATTACTGTCTACACTCACGGCGAATTGTTGCCCGCCCACGGCTACCCGCAACTGAAAGAAACTTACCCGCATCTTTACGGACATTACGGCACGGCATGGCAAAATCAAACTAAGGAATTTGCTAAATTCCCCGGCGCGATCGTAATTACAACTAATTGTTTGATGCCGCCTCATGAAAATTATCAAAATAAGCTATTTAGCGTCGGACCTGTAGGCTATCCGGGACTAAATTACGTGCCGCCAGTTTCTGGAGGCGTACCCGATTTTACCCCAGTAATTCGCAAAGCTTTAGAACTGCCAGGATTCACCGCAGAATCCGAGCCCCGCGAGGTAACAACGGGATTTGCCCGGAATGCGGTATTGGGAATTGCCGATCGCGTAATTGATGCGGTAAAAACAGGTAAAATCCGCCACTTCTTCTTAGTTGGCGGCTGCGATGGTGCCAAGCCCGATCGCAATTATTACACCGAACTCGTGGAAAAAGTTCCCGATGATTGCGTTGTTCTGACTCTTGCTTGCGGTAAATTCCGCTTCTTTGACAAAGATTTGGGCAACATTGATGGCATTCCCCGGTTGTTAGATGTCGGACAGTGCAACGATGCTTATTCTGCGATTCAAATCGCGATCGCCCTGGCTAATGCTTTTGAGGTAAATGTCAATCAATTGCCTCTATCGATGATTCTTTCTTGGTACGAACAGAAAGCTGTGGCGGTGTTGCTGACTTTACTTTATCTGGGAATTCAAGATATTCGCTTGGGGCCGACTTTGCCAGCGTTTATTACTCCTAACGTGATGAAGTTGCTGTCGGATACCTATCAGTTGAAAGCGATCGCGACTCCGGATGAAGATTTAGCCGCTTGTCTGGCTAAGGTTGTATAAACCACTCAAGGAATGTTTATACTTTACGCGAGCGTCCCCGATCTCGGCAGCCGCGAGCGGGGACGCTCGCACTATCATTCAAATATATTTGGCGCGATCGGACACGACAGGACAAGCCGATCGCATTTTCGATTTTGCGATATAACTGGAAATTGCAACAGCATCAAGCACGATCCGAACACAGCTTTGTCTTGCTTCTACAAGTTTTAGGAGAATTTTCATGGCAACCCAAAACGAATCTCAAACCTCACAGCAAAATTCAGCTAGCGACGATCGGACTGAATCTCGGCAGCCGATCCGCACTTCTGAAGATTGGGAAAAACCAGAGCTCGAAGAATTCGATTTGTGTTTGGAAGTCACGGCCTACATTTATAACCAGCAATAGCAGGCAATAACTATCATGCTTTTGTCGATCGAACACTCAATTCCGAGGATTGGGCTGGTGATTGCTGGAATTGCGATCGCAGCTTGTTCTGGCACTCCCCCAAATACGGCTACAGTTGCCCCTACAGTTGCCCCTACAGTTGCCCCTGCTGCTGAAGCATCGCCCGTTCAAGCAGTATCTCCAAACGGCACGGCTAGGTTCAAGCAAACGACGATCGTGGAAGGGTTAGAACGCCCCTGGGGCATGGCATGGCTGCCCGATGGCAGTATGTTGATCTCGGAAAAACCAGGGCGACTGCGGTTGCTGAAAAATGGGGTATTGGAACCAACTCCGATCGCGGGCGTGCCGGAAGTAATGTCATCAGGCCAAGGTGGATTGATGGATGTTTCCATTCATCCTAAATTTGCCGAAAATCAATTTGTGTACCTAACTTACTCTGCCGGCACCACCGACGCGAATCAAACTCGCATTGCCAGAGCGAGATTTGACGGCAAAGCTTTGCAGGATTTGCGCGTCATCTTCGAGGTGTCTCAAATTAAGTCGGGTACGCAACATTTTGGATCGCGCATCCAGTGGCTGCCAGATGGCACTATGTTAGTCGCGATCGGAGATGGCGGAAATCCACCGGTGCAGCTAGAAGGCGATTTGATTCGCAAGCAAGCGCAAAATTTACGCAGCCGTCTGGGCAAAATCGTGCGGTTAAACGATGATGGTTCAATTCCTCGCGATAATCCGTTGGTAGCGAATGCCAATGCCGATCCGGCTGTTTGGAGTTACGGACACCGCAATATTCAAGGGCTAGCCTTCGATCCGGGAACGAAACGAGTTTGGGCGACGGAACACGGGGCCCGCGGCGGCGATGAATTGAATCTAGCTGAAGCGGGCAAAAATTATGGATGGCCGCTCGTCACCCACAGTCAGGAGTATGCAGGCGGCGAGATTTCGCAGGAGCGATCGCGCCCCGGTATGGTAGATCCAAAAGTCGTTTGGACTCCAGCAACGGCTCCTTCTGGACTGGCATTTTATACTGGCGATCGTTTTCCGACTTGGAAGGGCAATCTGTTTGCCGGGGGCTTAGTTTCTCAAGACGTGCGGCGGATCGAGCTCGATGCAGCAGGAAATGTCCGCAGTCAGGAAGAAATTCGCATCGGGCAGCGGGTGCGGGACGTGCGGCAAGGTCCAGATGGGTTGCTGTACGTGCTCACGGATGAGTCAATGGTAAGTTGATTCGGCTGGAACCAACTAACTAATTGAGGTTGATTAACACAACAGAATTCAGGAGTCATACCAATTTTTCATGAGGCTGCATAGATCCGATCGCCCCTAACTAAGAGGGCGGGCACGGGGGCACCGCCCCTACATTCGGATGGGACAAGATTCTTCTCAAAGTCCCCCTTCTTAAGGGGGATTTAGGGGGATCGAAATATATGCAACGACGGATTAAATTGGTATCAGGAGTTAGAATTATTCTGAATTCTGGCTGCTGAATTCTTCTTTTTAACGGATTTTGATAAATGCTCGTAAGAATTTTGGGAGCAGCGGCGGGCGGGGGATTTCCCCAATGGAACTGCCACTGTCAGGGTTGTGAAACGAGTCGATCGGGTGAGGCAACAGCGCTCACTCAATCATCGATCGCGATTCGATCGAACGGCGGAGATTGGTTTTTAATTAATGCTTCGCCGGACGTGCGACAGCAAATTGAATTCATGAGAGCGGACAACTGTTTTGCACAGCAAAAGGGGCGATCGCTGCCTTTTGCTGGCATCATTTTAACCGATGCGGAAATCGACCATACAACTGGATTGATGCTGTTGCGGGAATCATCGCATCCGTTAAAAATTTACAGTCCCGATCGAGTCAAATTTGCTCTAACAACTGGCTATCCATTATTTTCGACACTGCAAAATTATTGCGGTGTAGATTGGTCGCCTCTCGATGCTTCGATCTCGCTGTCATCCGATCTAGAAATTGAGGCTTTTGCACTTTCGACAAAACCGCCAAAATATATGCAAAACGAAGATCGATCGCCCGATGAAGTTTGGGGCGTAGGATTGACAATTCGCGATCGCACCACTGGTAAAACTTTAACTTACGCGCCGGGATTGGCCGCGATCGACGAGACAATGCAGCACCGTTTCAACGCCAGCGATTGCATCGCGATCGACGGTACGTTTTGGACGAATGACGAACTTCCAGCTTTAGGATTTGGAGCGCGATCGGCACTGCAAATGGGACATTTACCTTTATCGGGAGAGCGAGGCAGTTTGCAGCAGCTTGAAGGACTAACTAGGCCGCGCAAAATTCTCGTTCATATCAACAATACCAATCCGATTTTGATTCCGAATTCTCCAGAGCGACAAGCAGTTGAGAGTCAAGGAGTTGAAATTGGTTGCGATGGATTAATGTTTGCTTTGTGATAGAGAAATCTTAAATAATTTATAAGTTTTTTACCCCACCCCAACCCTCCCCTTAGTAAGGGGAGGGAGTAAGAGATTTAAATATGTAGGTGCTTATGGGCGCACCTTACCGCTACTAATATATTGCTGAAGATATGCAATAATAACTTCATTACAAACTAGATCCGATCGACGAACCATGCAAGAATTATTATCACCGATCGAATTCGAGAATTTACTGCGCCAGCAACACCGCCGCTACCATCACCTGCATCCGTTTCACCAACGCATGAATGCAGGAGAATTGACTCAAGAAGAAGTTCGGCGATGGGTAATTAATCGCTTTTATTATCAACGCAATATTCCGCTCAAAGATGCCGCAATTTTATCGAATTGTCCCGATCGAGAAGTGCGGCGCGAGTGGATTCAACGCATAATAGACCATGACGGCCGGAATATCGACGGTAAAGATGCGGAAGCAGGAGGAATTGAAGCATGGTTGCGATTGGGTGAAGCTGTTGGAGTGTCGCGCGATAAACTATTGGACGATGGAAATGTTTTGCCCGGAGTGCGATATGCTGTCGATGCTTATGTCAATTTTTGCAAAACAAAACCTTGGATTGAAGCGATCGCATCTTCGCTGACAGAGTTGTTTGGGCCCGATGCAATTCGCGATCGATTGGTTGCGTTGGAAAAATACTATTCATGGATCGATCCGAGTGGATTTGATTATTTCCGAGTGCGATTGCATCAAGCCCCTCAAGATGCTCGCTACGCGCTGAATTTAGTGCTGCAAAACTGTCAGACTGTTGAGATGCAACAGAATGCTGTTGGGGCATTAATTTTCAAATGCGATCTGTTATGGAGTCAACTTGAAGCGATCGATCGAGGAGACACTCGTTTAGATTTTAGATTTTAGATTGGAAGATTATGCGATTTTAGATTTTAGATTTTAGATTGAAGGATTGGGAGATTGGGGCTTGGGAGAATTACTAACTGTCAACTTGCAACCGCAGATAAAGGCAGATAAAGGCAGATAAACGCAGATAAATTGCATCAATCGATCGACTGTCAACTGTCAACTGTCAACTGTCAACTATCAACTATCAATTACCAATGAATGCTAACAGTTATCCCCATCTTGCTTGCGGAGTGCGGCTGTTTTGGGATGAGGTGCGGCAACAGCATTTTCTCTTGTTTCCCGAAGGCGCAGTCAAACTGAATAAAACGGCTTGGGCAATTCTAAAACTGTGCGATCGCCACCATACGATCGAGGAAATTATTGCAGAGTTATCAGCGCAGTTTGCTAGCCCCAATGTCGAATCAGATGTCCGTCAACTAATCGATCGAATTTCGCAGCGAGGTTTTTTAAATGAATAATATTCCGTTACCTTTTAGCCTGGTTGCAGAGTTAACTTATCGCTGTCCTTTGCGCTGTCCCTACTGCTCGAATCCGATGAATTGGAGCGATAATTCTTACCAGCAAGAACTCCCGACAGAGGATTGGTTGCGCGTAATCCGGCAAGCTCGAAAGTTGGGTGTTTTGCAGTTGGGATTGACTGGTGGAGAACCTTTGCTGCGCAAAGATTTAGAAATATTGGTCGAAACTGCGGCCGAGTTAGGACTTTACACGACATTAGTTACGGCCGGAACTTTACTCACCAAAGAACGGGCTGCAAATTTAAAAAACTTGGGTTTAGATCACGTTCAAATCAGCATTCAAGATAGCCTCGCGGCACAGTCCGATCGCATTGCCGGAGCGCGATCGTTCGACCAAAAAATTGCCGCGGCTCAACTGGTAAAAGAGTTAGACCTTCCGCTAACATTGAACTTTGTTTTACACCGCCAGAACCTCGATCGACTGGAAGAAATGCTATCGCTAGCCGAGATGTTGCAAGCCGATCGTGTTGAATTAGCAAACACTCAATACTACGGTTGGGCGCTGCACAATCGGGATGCTTTATTACCGACTCGCGAACAGTTAGCCCGCGCGGAACAAGTAGTAAAAACGGCTCAACAAAGGCGCAAAATTCCGATGGGAATTCTCTATGTTATTCCCGATTACTACGCTGAATATCCCAAACCTTGCATGGGCGGCTGGGGGAATCGAACGTTAATTATTACTCCAAATGGCGACGGTTTACCGTGTCAAGCAGCGATGGCAATTCCCGATCTTGAGTTTGGTAATATTCGCGATCGTGCGCTCGATTGGATTTGGTTTGAGTCTGCGGGAATGAATCGATTTCGCGGCACGAATTGGATGCCGGAACCTTGTCAGAGTTGCGATCGTAAAACATTGGATTGGGGTGGTTGTCGCTGTCAAGCATTTCTGTTAACCCAAGATGCGACAGCTACCGATCCGGTTTGCCATCTTTCACCGCAGCACGATCGAGTTCGATCGGTATTAGATAGATTGTCGGTGGAAAAAAAAGATTTTGTTTATCGCGATCGATCGATAGCAACAATGGGCGATCGCTTATAATCGGATCGAAGCGCGATCGATTTTTAAATTAGGAGATTATTACGATTGCAACCAGAGATCGAGAGCGGTACTTTACGCCTGAAGAGTATTTTATTTGGGAGGAGCTACAATTAGAAAGACACGAGCTAATCGATGGTCGCGTATATGCGATGAGTGGGGGCACGCAAAATCATAGTGCGATAGCGGGAAACTTTTTAGCGATTATCAAGCCCCATCTGCGGGGCAGTGGTTGTAAAACATACAATTCAGACTTAAAGGTTAATATCCTCAACACTCCCAACTATACCTATCCCGATTTGAGTGTCACTTGCGATCCGCGAGATAATTCTAGCCCTCAATATATTACCTATCCCTGTTTGATTGTTGAGGTTTTATCGGATAGTACCGAGGCTGACGATCGCGGCAAGAAGTTTGAAAAATATCGCCGCAACCCGAATTTAATTGATTATGTGTTGGTGAGTTCGGATGAGATGGCGATCGATATTTATCACAGAAATGATGCGGGGGATTGGTTGATTCTGAGCTATCGATCTGGCGATCGCGTTGAGCTTAAAAGTATTGGGCTGAGTTTGGCGATCGAGCAATTCTATGAAGAAATTGTTTTCGAGCAGCCATCTTGCATTTATTATGCTTAAGTGATGCAGTCTAATCGTGGGGGGGTAAGAAGAGGTTGACATATAAAATTTAAGAAACGCGGTGGTAAACCTTGTGTGCGCGGCTTGCGAATTACGGTTTATGAAGTGCTTGAGTACCTGGCTTCTGAGATGACAAACGCAGAAATTCAAGGGTGATTTTCCGGAAATGAATCTGCTCTACCCCTGCCTGAATCAATCCAAATGCAGGGGACGGACGGAATAGAGAGGGCTGGTTGAGATGCTAAGGTTGCTAGCCGCCGCTGATTTGGGGCGTTATCTTGTAAACACTGTCTGATTTTGGAGATGATTCGGAAGCTCGATCGAGAGTTTGACAAATCAGAAAATTGGTAGAATAAATGGAGATACTGCGATCGCACACCCATGCAACAAGCGAGTAGATCCAATCTTTTCACCGAATCTCGATGAGGAGATTTTCAAATGCCATTGACTGAACTTATGTCACAGATTCAGGAGCTTTCAAAAATTGACAAGCTGCGGCTGATGCAGTTTCTGGCAACAGAACTGGTCAAAGAAGAAGATGCAACAAACTTTTTTTTGCCGATCGAGAGTATCCTGCCCGATCGCCTTACAATTGCTCTGAGGCTGCCAATATTTTAATGAATCTTCTGGCAACAAAACAACAAGAACAGAAGAGACAGGCTTTATTTTAGAGGGAGACTGTAAGAATGGAATGCTTGTGCTGTAGAAATAAAATGCGACGCGGAACCGCCCCATTCACGATCGATCGAAATGGTTATCGGGTGTCATGGGACAACATTCCAGCGTGGGTTTGCGATCGATGTGGCGAGGTTCTATTTGAATCCCGCGAAGTTGATTTGATCCAGGAAGCCTTAGTCGGTTTAGATCGAGAGACTGCGACGTTAGTTGGTCAGTTATCTTAGTAGCTATATAACAATCGCGCTGCACTGGAACCTTCTAATATGGTGGGTTAATAGCAAAGGTTATTTACGTCCGGTGAGCGCGAACGTTATCTCCCAAACACTGTCTGATTTTGGAGATAATTCGGAAGCTCGATCGAGAGTTTGACAAATCAGAAAATTGGTAGAATAAATGGAGATACTGCGATCGCGCACCCATGCAACAAGCTAGTAAATCCAATCTTTTGACCAAACCTCGATCGAAATCTGTCCCTATAGCTCTTTAGATCTAGTAGACTGAAAGAACTGATTGGGCTAAGTTGATCTATGACCATTGCGCTCGACCAACCAATACAACAGAAGCAACTCAGCTTTGACGAGTTTCTCGCTCGTTATGGTGGCGATAATCGCTACGAACTAATCGATGGAGAGGTGTTCGATTTGGAACCAACAGGCCCGCATGAAGAAGTTACAGCTTTCATTACCACAAAGGTCTGTGTCCAGATCGATGAAATAGGTTCACCTTGGTTTGTTCTTCAGCGAGGACTATTGCGCCCTTCCAACCTTGGTATGACAGCATTTCGACCTGACGTTGCAGTTGTCGATCGAGATGAACTTACCAAAGAACCACTTTGGTCCAACCAGTCGATTCTGACGCTGGGCAGTTCGATTAAATTTGTGGCGGAAGTTGTGAGTAGCAACTGGCAAAACGATTATGCCCGTAAGGTTGAAGATTACGCGGCTTTAGGCATTCCCGAATATTGGATTGCAGATTATGCAGGATTGGGCGGGACTCGACATATTGGGAAGCCTAAACAACCCACTCTATCTGTCTGTACGCTGGTGGATGGAGAGTATGAAATTCAGCAGTTTCGGGGCAAT
Source organism: Richelia sp. CSU_2_1 (assembly GCA_012034575.1). GTDB lineage: Bacteria > Cyanobacteriota > Cyanobacteriia > Cyanobacteriales > Microcoleaceae > Microcoleus. The sequence continues at coordinate 13,326 of JAAUPF010000022.1, forward strand.
GAGTCTATCGCCTCTCCCACCTTCCCAGGGCTGAAATTGACGGCTGAAAAAGTGTTGAGGGCTGGTGGATAATCGCAGCATAACAATTCAAATGCAGCGGGCGGGCGAAAGCTTCTGGTGTTGAGTTCAAGGTTATCTGCCGTCGCTAATTTGAGGCGTTATCTCACAAAAGCTGTCTGACTTTGGAGATGGTTCGGAAGCTCGATCGAGAGTTTGACCTACAGAAAATTGGTAGAATAAATAGAGACGCTCGATCGCGCAATGGAGAAGAACGATCGAGTGATTCGGGGATTTTGTGAGGAGTTGGGGATTGAGGCGTGGTGATTGACAACCAAATCCGCAATGATTATATTAATGCTTTAGCCTGCGGGCAACAAAACCAAGACGATCTAAGCCAGCTTTTGGCATTGATTTTTGATTCTACAATTAGTTCGCTTGTGGAAGTTTTAAGATTGTTGGTGACGGCAAGTAGCAGCAGGGGAAAGGGACAGGCTTTTTATCAGGAAATTACTGATTTTCTCGATATGTAGGGTGCGCAGTGCGCACCTTACCGCTACTAAAGTTTTGTTTGTGTTCCACATTTTTCAGACTTGAGTTTGCACTACAAACCGCGATCGATCGGCAAAGTTGATGACAACTTCTCAGCCGTTTAAGTAATAATCCCGAGTTCCTTTAGCATTCATCGATTCGGAGAGTCGATTCAATCCGTATACGTAGGCCGCAGTCCTCATAGAAACAGACAATTCCTCTGCTATTTTCCAAATTGCTTCTGTTTCTTCGACCATTTTGTGCTTCAACCGCTGGTTGACTTCCTCTTGCGTCCAATAAAGTCCGCTGCGGTTTTGCACCCATTCAAAATAACTAACTGTCACGCCACCGGCATTGACTAAAATATCGGGAATTACCTTGATTCCCCGCGCTTCCAAAATTAAATCCGCCGCCGATGCGATCGGTCCGTTAGCAACTTCAAAAATTAACTTTGCCTTGATATCATTAACATTTGCCTCGGTAATTTGATTTTCCAAAGCAGCAGGAACCAACAGGTCAACATCCAATGCTAAAAGTTGCTCGTTTGTCAAGATTTCGTGTTCGACAATATTGCAAACTGAACCTTCGCAGTAAATAGCTTTGATGCCTTTATTCGCTTCTTTGAAGCGGCGAATGCTGGGAATATCCAGCCCTTTTTTTGCATAAATTCCCCCTTGGGAATCGCTGACAGCCACAACTTTGTAACCTGCTTTCGACAAAAGTTCTGCTAATTCTGCTCCAGCATTGCCGAAACCCTGCACGGCTACCGTTGTCTCTGCCGAGATTTTGTTAAATTTAGGCAAAAGATTTTCGATGACATAAAAAGCGCCGGTTGCAGTTGCCGTATCTCTGCCCAAACTGCCACCGATCGTCACTGGTTTTCCAGTAACTACTGCCGGACTGAGCTGCCTTTTAATAATACTGTACTGATCCATCATCCAACCCATAATCATCGGATTGGTGTAGACATCCGGCGCGGGAATATCGACATCTGGGCCGATAAAATCCGCGATCGCATCTACATAGCCCCGACTCAAACGTTCTAATTCGAGTTTGGAAAGTTCCTTGGGATTTAAAGTAATTCCGCCTTTCGCACCGCCGAAGGGCAAGTTCAAAACAGCGCATTTAAAAGTCATCCAAAAAGCCAGCGATTGTACTTCATCGAGGGATACTTTGGGATGGTAGCGCACGCCCCCTTTTGTCGGGCCTCGGGTATCGTCGTAGCGAACTCGATATCCTTGAAAAATGCGCAGCGAACCGTTATCCATCCGCACGGGAATTGATACAATTAAACTGGATTTGGGATATTTCAGCCGCTCGATCGCATCTTCTGAAAGGGAAACGTATTTTAACGCCCGTTCTAATCGGCGGCTGGCATCGGCAAATAATGAATCAGACATAAGAAAGAAGAGTTGACAGTTGACAGTTGACAGTTGTTCGGGAGTTTTGAGTTTTGAGTTTTGAGTTTTGAGTTTTGAGTTGTAGGGTGCGTCGCCACCAACCATTTTTTCGAGACAGTCTACTAATTTAAGCACAATTAGGGCTAAATTTTAGTTTCCGTATACTTCGATCGACCCTGTTGCTCCCAAAAAGCAAATCAGCATTTAAACTTAAAGTAGGGCGCATCGGGCTTGAGTAGAAATTTGAGTTCGATCGCTCGCATCAAACGCTCAGACTGTTGTTAGCTACCAGGGGAATTACCGATCGCGACTATCTCGTGCAACTATCTCGTGCGACTATCTCGTGCAACTACCTTTTGCAACTACCTTTTGCAACTACAGAGCGATTTCTGTAACGTTATATAAATTAAATTAGTGTTTATGGTTGGACTCCTAGCCGCACTCTCTGCATCGGCGGCGGGGGGTATGAGAATTGCCCTGCCCCTGCTGTTAATTGGTTTGTTGCGCATCGACAAACTTTGGTCGGAAATACCTTTACTGTCTCAAATTCACCCGCAAGTAGTTCTGTGCATTTTGGTGAGTTGGTCGCTGTTAGAGTTATTTGCTTCTAAAACCTTTGCGGGACAGCGAGTATTGCAAATCGTGCAAATTTTGTTCAGTCCCATTGTAGGGGCAATTATGGCCATCGCGATCGCCCAAGCAACATCGATCGAGGAAACTTTTACTAACCCTTGGATGCTGTGGATTATTGCTGTTGTCGGAGGATTGTTAGCCCTCGTATTGCAATTGGTACAAGCAGGATGGCTTTACCGGCTGCGGGGGCTGCCGATGTGGGTGATTTTCCTCCAAGATGGTTTGTGTATTGCGCTAGTTTTGTTTGCTTTTGATGCGCCCAGACAGGGAGGATTGATTGCTATGCTGCTGTTGTGGCTGGCAATTCGCAGTTCTAAAGAATGGTATCGCTGGTACAAACATCAAGAATTACCGGGCGATGGGGGAAATCCCCGCCGCAGCAAACGCGATCCAGATTAGTTGAGAGTTGAGAGTTGACAGTTGACAGTTGACAGTTGACAGCTTGCCCGTTCGCTTGTCGAAGGTTTGATAGTTGATAATCGATCGAAAACAATTTGACAGCAAAAAGTTGATGGTTGACAGAAATTATCTGCGTTTATCTGTGTTTATCTGCTTTCATCTGCGGTTAACAGTTGACAATTGACAGTTGTTAGTTATCAGTTTGTTGTCTGCAATTTTGAGATTTGTTACTAATAACTAATGAGTAATGACTAATAACCAATAACTAATGACTCAAGACTGATAACTGATGACTTTAGAGAAGTCCGATCGAATGCAGTGGGCCGTGACCTGTAAATAATTCTACTAGCAGCGCCATAAAACCCAACATTGCTAAACGGCCGTTCCACACTTCCGCAGCAGTTGTCATTCCCCACTGCCAGCGTTCTTGCGGGTACATTTTGAGCATTTTGCTGGGACGCACGACTTCAGAAAACTTAACGCTGGGAGATTCGATCGCCTCTACAACTAAGTTTGCTAAATCTTCAATAAATACCGGATGCGTGTTTAAGGCCGGCACTCGATCGAAATTTTCAATTCCCGAATGTTCGGCAATTTCTCGATATTCCATGTCAATTTCTTGCAGGGTTTCGATGTGTTCGGAAACAAAACTGATCGGAACTACCAGCAAATCTTTGACTCCATTTTCGGCCAATTCCACGATCGCATCTTCCGTGTAAGGCTTGAGCCATTCCACCGGACCGACCCGACTTTGATAGGCTAGAGTGTGTTCGTTCGATCGGTTCAAAGCTTCCACAATCAAGCGAGTGCAGTCTTCAATTTCCCGCTGGTACGGGTCTCCCGCCTCTTCTACGTAGCTGAGGGGGACGCCGTGGGCGCTGAAAAAGATGTGAACTCGATCGGGATTGGGACAGTGGTCTAATGCTTGGGCGATCAGTTCTGCCATTGCTTGAATGTAACCCGGACGGTGATACCAAGAAGGAACGGCCGTATATTCGATCGCGCCCAGGTCTGAGTCTTGGTTCCACAGTTGTTCCAGCAAGCGGAAACTCGAACCGCTGGTACTGATCGAGAACTGCGGGTACAAAGGTAGAATAACCAATCGATCGACACCATCGCGCTTGATTTTGGCAACTGCTTCTTCTGTAAAAGGATGCCAGTAGCGCATTCCCACGTAGACGCGGGCATCTTGTCCTTTTTCCTGCAAGCATTCTTGCACCGCAACGGCTTGTTCTTCTGTAATTCTGCGTAATGGAGAACCGCCGCCGATGTGGCGGTAATTTTCCTGAGATTTTTGATACCGCAGGGTCGAAATCAACCACGCCAGGGGTTTCTGCATCCACGGAAACGGAATGCGGATGATTTCCGGGTCAGCAAACAGGTTGAAGAGGAAGGGACGAACATCCTCGATGCGATCGGGTCCGCCCAAATTTAATAGCAATACTCCCACACGGCCCATAGCGGTTACATTTCTCCTATTTTCTCAATTTTGTTACTTATTTTCATAATATAACTTAATAATATCTTAAGTCGATAGCAACATATACACAATTTGAATGTATTTTGAGCATGGCAACAATTTTAAGAGAATTAAGTTATCGGTATCAGTGGCTGTACGATGCGATCGCGCGTCTTGCTGCTTTGACTGTAGGCGGCGAGGCTCGTTTCCGCCAGCTAGTTTTGCAAGGTTTGACGATCGCCCCGGAAACTAAAATCCTAGACCTTTGCTGCGGCAGCGGTCAAACTACGCAGTTTCTGGTGCAATACTCGAATGATGTTACTGGGCTCGACGCTTCCGCGCGATCGCTCGATCGGGCAAAGCAAAACGTGCCTTCAGCTAGCTATGTAGAAGCTTTGGCGGAAGAAATGCCTTTTGCGGGCGGTCAGTTTGACTTGGTACATACCAGCGTGGCAATGCACGAGATGCGACCGGCACAGCTAAGGCAAATCTTTTTAGAAGTTTACCGCGTGCTCGATCCCGGAGGTCTATTCATTTTGATAGATTTTCACGCTCCCACAAATCTGGTATTTTGGCCTGGCTTGGCTGTATTTTTGTGGCTGTTTGAAACTGAAACTGCTTGGCAGTTGATTGAAACTGACTTAAGCGGTTTTTTAGCGGAGGTGGGATTTCAACCTTACAATTCGGCAGCAGATAGACAGCCAAAACTTTATGCCGGTGGCAGCATTCAAGTAATTCAAGTACAAAAGCCAGTTGAGAGTTGACAGTCGATAGTTGACAGTTGACAGTTGACAGTTGACAGTTGGTAATTCTCTTCCTTCTTTCTTTTGATATTTGATAGTTGATAGTGCGAGCGTCCCCGCTCGCGAACCAATTACTCACAACTCCAAACTCCTTACCAATTACCAATTCCCAATTACCAATTACCAATTCCCCATTGCCAATTCCCGATCAAACAAACTTTTTCGCTGCTACCAAAGCTGCCTCAAATTTGAGCAATACATCCCGTTCCGTGTGAATCACTTTTTCTTGTTCCAACAGCGGCCTGCCGAATCGAAAAACGCCGTCTTGTTCTACGTGATTTACATAGGGCAGCGTTTCGGGATGCGGCAAAAATTTGCGACCGATCGGGTACGGCGTGTGATAAGAAAAACTAAAATCAGGGAACTTATCGCTCTTGATTTCCAGGTAATAAAGCGAGTAATAATCTTTGGTTTCGCTGTAGATGCACTCGCGACATCTACTTACCTGTTTGCGGTTCTGATAAAAGAAATCCCACTTGTCCCAATAGTAACCATCTTGCATCATTTCTTGGTGGTCGCGGCAAAGTTCGAGATACAATTTATCAGCATCCAAAGGACGGTAAAAATAGAGCATAGCATAGGGCATCTGAATCAGCAATTTGACTGCTTGATTTTTGCGTTCGTACCATTCCTGGCGGCGGGCTTCGTACATCTCGTTATATTCAATGGTTTGAATGCTGTTGATTTGATTTTCCTTAGCCCAGCGAGATGCCCAAACTGTCCAGTAGGCTAACTGGAAAGTTGCAGAAATTTCGGCAGAACCTTGTGCTTCCCATTCGGCAATAATTTTTTCCCAGGCCGAACTGAAAGCGATGCGGGATTGTTCGTTTTCTTGGCGAACTTCTGTAGCGATGGCTTGAGTATTTTTACCGTTGTTTTGCATTCGGTCCCGGTATTCTTGACGCCAACGATCGATCTCTGTCTGTGACAAACTTAAAATAAATCTTCTGTCGTGAACGGGATATGCTATGCCGAGTCCAGAATTTCCCATAGACCGCTGTTCTAAAATGGGTAGTTTGCCTTCTTCTATCCACCGCTGGCGTTCGATTTTCGAGCATTGGAGGATTTCCTCTAATTCAACTGGTTCGACGGCTAATTCGCTTTTGAATGTCTCCCAAAATCTTTCTTGTTCGGCTGCATTGACTTCCAATACCGATACAACTTGGCTGACGAGACTGTCTTTTTTGTTTTGGGAATTGTCAGGAAGTCCTAAAAAGTCAAGCAGTTGAGATTTGAGTATTCGTCTGGAAGAAATTAGCTCGGCTAACATGGGAAGCTCCAGTAAAGTCTGAACTTGCGCCTTTGAATTCTCAAAATTTGCGCAAGTCTTAATATCTTAATAGATTCCCATACGCGCAGGCAACCGGCAGTCAGGACGCGGCACCCCCTCCTCTGGTAGAGTGCTTTCGGCACGCCAACTTAATGCACGGGAGTCAATTGCTTGAGTTGACTCTCATGCCACCTGTCCGGCTAAATTCCCAAATCTGTTGACACTCTCAGCGCTGAAGCGATTGATTTTTATAATAAAGATTGCATTGTTTCCCAAGATATGTCCTGCTGGAGATAGCGGGGACTATCGGGATTGTAAGGGCTAGAAACGCGATCGATCTTCACAATCTTTGCTCTATCGGGCAAAACTGGAACGTCGGGATCGAAAGCTGTAGGTCTCATCAGGGAACTAGAAAAACCTTTGAAAATTGCAATTTCGTCTAATTCGCCGTCAATTTCTGCTTGCACAATTAAAACTTCTTTAGGACGTTTTACGGTGTATTGTTCCAAGCGGCGAGCAATTGAGTCTTTCATAAATGTAATAAAAGTAAAAGTAACGGAATGCCGGATCGCAAAAATATTTAATTTTCGCTCCGGTTTGTAAGGATCTTTTTCAGTAATATTCCATTTAGACGATTTTTTGCAAATCTGCTGAACTTGGCTTTTTATCTAACTGTTTGCAAAGCGCAAGAGCATCGTTCCAGACCAACCGAACACAGCCAAACATTTGAGCCAAGCTTTGCTGCTGTTGGCCCGTCGGGTAAAATCTGTAGCGATATCTTGCTTTTATGGCTTGTGCTAAGATAGATCTGCTACTAAATCATATCTTGGTTTGCCAAAAATGACAACCTTTGGAAGTATTGAAGGAGTATATTAAAAATCAAGAAAAGCCGTCCTAAAAAGACGGGGCTTGTATCCCGTTTTTTTGGTCAGCCAAATAGCAATTGCCATTTACCAATTACCAATTCCCCCCCGCAACGCGCTTGCCCAAACGGTAAGATGTGTAGCGGGTACAGAAATGATAACCGCTGTAGCAATTACCGATGATTAATTCCCTCGTTTTACTCTCCGGGGCTGAGCGCTTTCCCATCGAATAATAGTTTAATAACTTCTAGTGCCAAAGGTCGATCGCACTGAAGTGGGGTGCAGGTTTGAGTCGAATCAAAACTGGTTGTTGTCAATTAAATTACTCTTATGTCACATCTTTCTCCAAAACATTTCGGTGCCAAAATCGCCAGCAAATTTACCCTGAGAACTGTACTTATAGTTCCGTTTGTATTGCAAATATTTGCAGCGGTAGGACTTGTAGGTTATTTATCATTTAAAAACGGTCAAAAGGCTGTTAACGATTTGGCCGGTCAGTTGATGGGCGAGGTCAGCAATCGCATTCAGCAAAATGTGAAAACTTATGTGGAAACTCCCCACCAAATCAATCAAAGCAAGCTGGATGCAGTAAAATTGGGTTTTTTGAACATGAAAGACTTGTCAGCTTGGGAGAAATATCTGTGGCGGCAAGTACAATTATATCCTTACATAAATTTTACGTCGATCGGCAATCAAGATGGGGAATACCGTACCGGCGAAAAGATGTCAGATGGTACTTTGTTGATTAACGCATCCGGCCCGTCTACTGGTTTTGATTTCTATTCTTTTAATACCAACGATCGGGGCGATCGAACTACAGTAGCTGCTACTGTCAAAAACTTTGATATCCGCCAGCATCCTTCCTATACCTATGCAGCTTTAGAAGGAAAACCTACTTGGAGTTCGGTATACATTTCCTTCTTGGAACCCACATTAATTCTCAGCGCTCTCAAGCCCGTGTACGACAGCCAAAAACAACTAGAAGGAGTATTAGTTACAGCTTTGCGTCTCGACCACATCGGTTTCTTTTTAAATAGCCTGAAAGTTGGTAAATCTGGACAAACATTTATCATCCAAAAAAATGGAATGCTGCTGGCAACTTCTGCCAAAGAATTGCCGTTTCGCACTCAAAACGATAAAAAAGAAATATTCAACGTTACAGAAAGCAGCGATCCCGTAACTAGAGCTACAGCTAAATATTTAGCAACTCAATTTCAAGACTTTCACCGCATTCAAGAATCGCATCAACTAAAATTTGAAATCGATGGCAAGCCCCAATTTGTCAAAGTCCTGCCCTTTCAAGATGGTAAAGGTTTAGATTGGCTGATTGTTGTCGTCGTTCCCGAAGCCGATTTTATGGAGCAAATCCACGATAACAACCGCACCACCGCGTTGCTATGTTTGGCTGCTTTGGGAATGGCAACAGTTTTAGGAATCCTGACTGCTCGCTGGATTATTAATCCTATTTTAAAATTGAAAGATGCGGCAACAGCTTTGTCGGAGGGGCAATTCGATCGCACTGTAGAACTCGATCGAGCCGACGAATTGGGCGTACTTGCGAAAGCTTTTAATAGCATGGCTTCGCAACTGCAAGCATCATTTACCACCTTGGAAACAAAAAATAATGAATTGCAGCGTCTGGACAAACTCAAAGACGAATTTCTTGCCAATACTTCCCACGAATTGCGCACGCCCCTCAACGGAATTATCGGCATTGCAGAATCTTTAATCGACGGTGCTACCGGACAGCTACCAGCACAAACCAATCAGAATTTAGCGTTAATTTCCTCGTCAGGAAAAAGGCTGTCTGCTTTAATCAACGACATTCTCGATTTTTCTCAACTCAAACACAAATCTATTGAACTGCAAATTAAGCCGATCGGGCTGCGAGAAGTTGTTTATGTAGTTTTGACTTTATCTCATCCCTTAGTCGGCAAAAAAAACTTGCGGTTAATTAACTCGATCGGTCCCGAATTACCGCCCGCAGCAGCAGACGAAAATCGCTTGCAGCAAATACTTTACAACTTGATAGGTAATGCCATCAAATTTACTGAAAGCGGTACGGTAGAAATCTCAGCAACAATAGTTAACGCTGCTTTATTTCCTGTGGAAAACAACCAACTGCACAACAGTGCAAATGAATTGTTGGCGATTACAGTATCAGACACCGGTATTGGCATCAGCGAAGATAAATTAGAACAAATTTTTGAATCTTTTGAACAAGCAGACGGTTCCACTGCTAGAGAATACGGTGGCACGGGATTGGGTTTAACTGTTGCCAAACAATTAGTCGAACTGCACGGAGGTCAGATTCAGGTTGCTTCCACACCGGGAGTCGGTTCTCAATTTACTTTTACTTTACCGATATCGCGCAGCGAAGTAGAAATTAATAGCAATCAGACATTATTAATTGAGGACAATTCCCTACGGGATCGCTTCGATTCCCGAAATTTATCTGGTTCTCAATTGCCACCTCAATTACCGATCGAAGATGCTCCAGCGATCGCCAGCAGTGATATCCCAGACACAGAAAGACTCAAAATTTTGGTAGTCGATGACGAGCCCATCAATCTTCAAGTAATTAGTAACAGCCTTTCCCTCCAAAACTACGTCATAACTCAGGCAAGTAACGGTTTGGAAGCTTTAACTTTGATTGAAGAGGGATTTAAGCCAGATTTAATTTTACTGGATGTGATGATGCCGCGGATGACAGGTTACGAAGTATGCCGAGAAGTGCGCAAAAAATACTCGCCCCTAGAAGTGCCGATTCTGATGCTAACTGCCAAAAATCAAACTGCCGATTTGGTAGAGGCTTTTAACTTAGAAGCTAACGACTACGTAACTAAACCTTTTATCAAAAAGGAACTGCTAGCTAGAATCAACACTCAAATTCGCCTAGCAAAACTGAATGCAGCCTACGGCAGATTTGTCCCGCACGATTTTTTAAATCTGCTAGAAAAGCCGAGTATTATTGAAGTAAAACTCGGCGAAAGCCAGGAAAAAGACATGACAGTGCTGTTTTCGGACATTCGCTCTTTTACGGAGCTTTCCGAACAGATGACACCCTCAGAAAACTTTGAATTTATTAATAGTTATTTAGGGAGAGTTAGCCCTGCAATCCGCAAAAATTCCGGCTTTATCGATAAATACATTGGCGATGCAGTCATGGCACTGTTTCCTACTTGCCCTGACGATGCTGTGCGGGCGGCAATTGATATGCAGCAAGAAGTGAATCTTTACAACCAGCAGCGGCAAAAGAGCGGTTTTAAACCAATTACGATCGGCATCGGTTTGCACTCGGGCAATTTAATGTTAGGTACGATCGGCGAACGAGAACGAATGGAAAGTACGGTGATTGCTGATGCGGTGAATTTAGCTTCTCGTTTGGAAGGATTGACTAAGGTTTACGGCGCGCCTATTTTAGTTAGCGAAGCAATTATCGATCGCCTGACTAAACCAGAAGAATATAAATACAGATTTGTCGATCGAGTAGCGGTGAAAGGCAAAACAGTTCCCGTATCGGTGTTTGAAATTTTCGATACAGAGACAGAATCAAGCATAAAACTCAAACAGCAAACTTTGGAAATCTTTCAAGAAGGTCTGGATTTTTATTACGCTCAGAAATTTCGATCGGCTCAACAAATTTTTGAAAATATTTTACAAATCAATCCTGAAGATAAGGTAGCAATGCTGTACTTCAAACGGTCTCGCAAGTATCGAATGTACGGGACTCCCGATGGTTGGGAAGGAGTAGAAGCTTTGACAGAGAAATAGATCGAGAGTTGACAGTTGACAGTTGAGAGTTGACAGTTGATGGTCGATCGAACTTCGATCGCCCGTTTTCCATATTTACCAATTATCCGATTAAAAATCTCGTAGGGGCGGGTTCACCAACCATCTTTAAGATTCACAAACCATCTAATAAACCCGCCCCCACCCCGCGAACAAAACCCGAAATCTTATATAAATGCGACAACAGCCAACCTCAAAATGCTTTACTTATTAGCATATCCCGTACTTATCAGAAACTCCCGCAACTTGCCAAAGAATTGAGTTCGATCGCGCCCTTGATAAACCTTTTCCAACAACTGCCAACTTTCCACATCTTGCCCCAATAAATACTGGTTTGCCATGTAAGCCGCCAGTATTCCTTTAGCCTCCTTATTTTCACTCAAAACCTTTCTCGATTCCAGCCAAAGTTCGCAAGAATTAGTGTATATTTCCACCGGATACTGTTTCGTAACATCCGCCATTGTACCTTGGCGGTACTGCCAAATTTGCAGCGGCAATCGGGAATCGGCATAATTGGTAAAAGCCTCCGCAAATCGCCCATCTAGGCTCCTAAACTCCGGGATATCGTTTTTGCCAAAATCGATAATTTCGTAACTCACATTGCCCCAGAAATGCTTGATATGAGTGTATTTTTTGAGCGCTGGTTCGTAGCGGTAAATGAAAGAATAATTGCAGCAGCGAGCGCCGCTGTTAATTGACACTAAATCTGCCAGCACTTCCGGTTCCTTGTCTCCGTCTAAATCGCGGACTCGCAGCGATAGCAAGCGCCCTTCCGATACTTCCCCGCTAGGTTTTTTATCGGGATTGTCAACCAGAGAACGAGTCGGAATCAGCACGGCTTCCTCTAACAAACTTTGGCCGTCGCGGATAATTTTAATGCGGATATCTTTAGCATTGTCTCCTTCTTTTACGAAAGAAACTTCTGCTTTAACATTTCCAGACTCCGAGATTTCTGTAGTTCTCGGAGGGCCGATATTTGGCGGAACTTGAGCGATATATTGCGAAGGAACTAAGGCTGTTTGTCCGGGTTTGGCAATTGCTTGACACAGGAAAGTTGCGACTTCGGCGCGCGTGGCATTGCGTGTAGGTTCGAGTTGTTTTACTGCCGGATAATTGACAACTAGGCGTTTTTCTGCTGCCGCCGCGATCGCACTTCTTGCCAGTTCTGGGATTTCCCGCGCATCATCAAAAGTCGCGTCCAAAACCTCGACCGCCGATCCGGTGGGGGAATACATCAAACCGCTGCTTAAAGCTACCAAAACTTGCCAGCGGGGAATGTTCAAAGTCGGGTTAAAAATGCTGCCGCTGTATCCCGACATAAAACCCGTCTGATAAGCTTCTCGAATTGCTTTAAAACCCCAATAATCTGTGGGTATATCGGCAAAAGTAACTGGTTTGCGCAGGATTTTCGCATCGGGAAAAGCCCTGCGCAGCATCGCCGCAAATTCAGCGCGGCTGACAAGGCGATTCGGGCGAAAAGTGCCGTCTTCGTAGTAGCCGCTGATAATTTTTTTCTCGGCTAATTCTTCAATGCAAGCTTGCGCCCAATGGTCTTTAACATCCTTAAATTTAGCTTCAGCAAATGCCGGCCCGGCATTTAAGCCCGGAAACAGTACGTTGCTGGCGATGATAACCAAAGCCGAGACTAAGGCAATGACAGCTTGATATTTGCGCGATCGAACCATATAACAGACTCCTTTACTTGCAAAGAAAGCGCGATCGAATTTTTCGCAAGCTTGGCATAAGATCGCATATATTAGCTAGATTTAATCATAAAAATTAATACGGGATGCGGGAAACTCAGCTATACTCGCCTAAACTAGACAAATCAACCAATACACTCGGAACATAGAGGTGGCTAAAACCAAAAAATCAATGGGAGTCCAGCAAGTATTGCTGTCGCCAGATAAGGAGCTTAAGGCATTATTAGAGTATCTCTGCCAACAATCTGGCAAACTGTACAACAGTGGTGTTTACCTAGCTCGCCAAACTTTTTTTAAAACAGGAAAGTTGTTGACTGGAAAGTACGATCTATCTTTTGAACCGTCAGTTGCAAAATCAATGGTTGCTAAGTCGCTGCCATCAACACCAATGCAGCAAACATTGATGTCGGTTGCAGAAGCGTTTAAATCTTTTAAGGAATTAAGAGATGCATGGGTCAAGGGTCAGTTGCATTTTAAACCAAAGCCACCAGGATACCTAAAAGGCTCTAAATTGTTCAAAGTGGCTTATCCTAATTCCGGCGGTCAGCAACCGAAACTTGCTGGCAATCAATTAAGATTTTCTTTGGGTTTAACAGTGAGACGGTGGTTTGGAGTTTCTGAGTTCTTTCTACCTATGCCATCAAATATTGATTTTCCCAAGGTCAAAGAGTTTACAATTCTCCCCAAGAATGGTGCTTTTTACCTTGAGATGTCTTACGAAGTCAAAAAAGAAAAGCACAATCTGGACATCGGTCAAGCGCTATCAATTGATTTGGGAACTGCTGATAATTTAGCAGCTTGTGTCGATACGCGAGGAAACTCTTTTTTGATTGATGCTCGCGCGATGAAAGCGATGAATCAATTATGGAACAAAAAAGTAGCAACTAGAAAAGAGGGAAAGCCTGAAGGCTATTGGGACAATTGGCTAGACCGCGCAACTTGCAAGCGCAACCACCAAATGCGCGATGGTATCAACAAAGCCGCAAAAACGATTGTCAGCCATTGCTTAAAATACGGTATCGGTAACATTGTTTGCGGTTGGAACCAAGGTTTCAAGTCTCAAGTCAACATGGGTAAAAAGAATAATCAAAAATTTGTTCAAATGCCCTTGGGGAAGTTGAAAGACCGATTGAAACAACTGTGTGACTTACACGACATCAGATTTACGGAAACTGAAGAAGCTTATACATCCAAAGCTAGCTTTCTTGATGGAGACTCCCTGCCCAAATATGGTGAAAAGCCACTTGGGTGGAAAGCATCTGGAAAACGAATTAAGCGTGGATTGTATCAGTCCGCCGATGGAACTGTGATTAATGCAGACTTAAATGGTTCTGCCAATATCCTTAGAAAAGTAGCCAGTAAGTTAGGTGTAAAACTTAACCGACTGGGTAGACGGTGCTTGACGACCGTAGCGAGAGTTAGGCTTTGGGAAACCCCAAAACCCACTCTGTCTGCAGAATCTCAGTGGCTTCAGCCCTGAGAGTGTCAAATTTCTTAATCAGTCAGCAGTTAGCAGTCAGCAGTCATCAGTCATCAGTCGTTAGTCAACTGTCCTTTCGTCAACTTGCAACCGCAGATTGAGGCAGATAAACGCAGATGAACGCAGATTGATTTCATCAACTGTCAACTTAAACGAGTTTTGAGTTTTAAATGCGTGAGTTTTGAGTATTGACTCTGCTTAATTCACAACTCAAAACTCGCTTGCGATCGCGGGGGCATCCCCTCCGCTTCGCTTCGCCCCTACTCCTAAACAACTGTCAACTGTCAACTATTAGCTTACTTTGACTCTAAAGTCATCTGCATCGATAATTGCGATTTAAAAGTAATTTCTTGCGAATTGTTGGGAACTTTAACGCTCATTTCGCTATTGGAATTAATAGACGAAGTAGAGCGAGAAGGCAGTAGTTTATCCAATCGGATTGTAGCTTGTCCTTGCCCCCGAGCGGTTAAAGATTTGAGCGTAGCAGTAGCGCCGGCAGGCAATTGCGGGGAGGTCAAATTTTGAGGATTTGCTTGCTGTTCGATCGTCACATTTAGAGAAACATTGTTGTTTTCCCAGCCTGTCAATTCATAGGTAGCAATATTTTTCACATTCATGCCCATGAAATTAGGTTCAGAAATAACGCGCCATTGAGCTCCTTTGCCTACTGCTTCTGCGGGTAGGGGCGAAGACATTTGTTCTAGAGATCTAGACATTTGTAATAACATTTGATTGAGGTTGCGATCGCCTCCTTCGGGTAAAGTGAAGTTACCTCCTTTATAAAAACCTCGATCGTCCGCAATGAAAGAACCCTTGATTCCGACTAAAGTTTTCAGAGTGGATCGCATGGAATCAATGGCTGCGGGTGGAATATTTCCGGTGTCGCCCGTGACATCTGCATTAGTGTAAGCAAATTCGTAGTGAATGTCGCCATTCGCGTCAATTTTAGTGACTTGAGTCTCGAAGGTCAACGCCGTTCCTGGAACTTTGGTAGCAGGTACAGTTCGATCGGGCGTCGATATTCCCATCTCCATTGTTAGGATCATAACGCTCGTTTCTTTGACATTAATTGCTGGTTTCAAACGCAGTTGCTGTCGGGGTTCTGCACCTGGATTTAGGAGTTCGACTTGCGGGGATTTGGAGTTGGTAGCAGGCATGGATAAGCCCTCGGTTGGCTGCTGCCCTATTGATGGAGTTCGATCGGGAGTTTGAGCGTTGAGGGAAGTAGGAGGAAGTTCGATCGCCCCTCCAAATACCGCCAAACAAAGAGATGTCACAAACAGTGTTTTTTTCATGAATTTAATTTGCTGTTATTTGAATTATATTGCTTAGCGGGCTATCGAACTGGTCCGATCGGACTGACACGATCGAGTATAAACTTGTTCCCACAGCCGATCGATCGTGACAAATTTATAACCTTTATACAACAGAATCGGAATGATTTTCGCAGCCGAAGCAGCCACATCTTCGCCGCCGCAATAGCCGTCGTGCAGTACGATAATTGAACCATTTTCTGTTTGCTGCAACACGCGATCGACCACTGTTAAAACTCCCGGCCGCACCCAATCTTCCGGGACGACACTCCACATTACCGGGCGGTATTCCCACTGTTTCAATAACTCTAAGGTTCGCGGCGTAAAAATGCCGTTGGGCGGTCGCACGTCGCGGATTGACTTCGGGTCGAAATCGCAGGCTTTAGCAATAGCTTTTTGCGTGTCTTCTAAACTTTGTTTGAGTTCGTGGGTTTTGAGTTTGGGAAAAGATATGTGTTGGTAGCCGTGGAGGCCGATCCAATGTCCGCGATCGCCCACTTCTTTCGCTATTTCTGGATGCCTGTCAACGCAAAAACCCAGCCAGAAAAAACTAGCTTTGATGTCATATTTATCTAAAACTTTTAACAGTTGGGGCGTGTGCTGGCGGTGAGGTCCGTCGTCAAAGGTGAGAGCTATTTGTCGGCTGTTAATATCTCCCGTCCACAGGCATTTGGGAAAAGCTGTTTTGAGAATCGGGTGAACGACAGGAAACAAAGGTGCTAGTGGCATCGATTGACCTTATTAAATGCGATCGGGTAGAATTGAAACTGGGTTCCAATATTGTAAATTTAACTCGATCGACGTAAATATGACAACTACCGTCGTTCTCACAACCCTAATTGTCTCTCCCTAATTGTCTCTATGCCCGAAGTAGCAGCCCGCGAATTGCAGGAACTAGAATTACAGTAGAAAACATTGCTATCGATTTTAATGCGGGATGGTGACGTAATTGCTAAAAAGAAAAGGCAGTCGAGTTATAATATAATAGAATCAATTCAAAAGAGGTAAATATGACAACTGCTATAGACATTGGAACATTAATTGTCAGTACCCCTGGAACCTGCGGCGGTCGCCCGCGAATTGCGGGAACTAGAATGTCAGTCCGGAGCATAGCTATTGACTACAAAGCGGGAATGAGCCCTGAAAACATCGCTGAAGAATTCCCGCATCTGACTTTAGCACAAATTTATGCGGGTTTGGCTTATTATCACGCTAATAAAGATGAAATCGAGGCAGACATAGTAGCGTACTACGAAGAGTGCAAGTATTGGGAAGCTGAATATATGGCAGGTAATTTGTCATGAGCCAAATTCGTCTGTATATTGATGAAGATTCTGGCAATCTCTCATTGGTACAAGCTTTGCGAAATTCTTCTGTAGAAGTGATGACAACTTCAGATGCTAACAGACTAAGTTCTTCAGATGAAGAGCAGCTAATCTGGGCAACCGAGCAAAGACTGGTAATTTATACTTCTAATATGGGAGATTTCTGCCGATTGCACAGAAATTTTGCTGAACAAAATAGAAGCCATTCAGGAATTATTGTTGCAACGCGACAAAGCTACTCAATAGGCGCGCAGTTGCGGGGACTTTTGAATTTGATTGTTGCTAACTCAGCAGAAGAAATGATAAACAAACTGGAATATTTGGGGGCTTATATAAGAGCTGAATAACCATTTGTAACAGATGCGATAGCCCTTAAAAAAAAACCTTAAGTCTTTGGATAGAGATTCTACATCTATCCAATAAATTGACCTCTATCTTAAGGTCGATGCAAGCACCCAACAGTGCAATCCTATACTGAAGACAAAACCAGTCAAGCAACAGTAAAGGGTAAAAAAATGCCAGAAGCATATCTAGCAGAGCGTACAGTTTCAGCCGTATTTAAAGAAGAAGAACAACTAGACGGCGTAATTCGGCGCTTGCTCGATCGCGGAGTGTCCCGCGAACACATCTCAGTAATGGGAAAAAACTTTCAGTCTAAAACTAAAATTGCCGGCTTTCTAACTAAAAAAGATGTGATTTTAGGAGGGCTGCGCAGTGGCGCAATTTTTGGTTCCTTATTCGGTTCTTTCTTGGGTTTGCTAACAGGCGTCGGAGTGCTGTTTATTCCCTTTGTCGGTGCAGTAGTATCGGCCGGTCCGTTGGGTGCTGTATTGTTGGGTGCAGCTAGCGGCGCGATCGCGGGTTCTGCTGGTGCCGGTTTAGTCTCTGCTTTAGTCGCTTTAGGAATGCCGGAAGACAAAGCAACTATCTATCAAACCCGCGTTGAAGCAGGCGAATTTTTGGTGATGGCAGAAGTTCCAGCAGATAGAGCCGGGGAATTTCAACTATTGCTAGAAAGTGCTGGTGGCGAAGAGATAGCTATTAGTGAAATGACGCTACCGCGCGCTGCTAAAGGTCGCTGCGAAAGCCCCGCAGACTTATCTCCAGAAGTGCGATCGCACCTGTCCGAATCCGCTCAAAAAACCTTTATCGATCGCTACAATGCTGCTTTTGATGAAAGCAACGATTCGATTCAAGCGGAACACGCCGCCTGGGAAGCAATTCACCAGGAATATGAAGAAGATGAAAGTGGTGTTTGGACTAAGCCTTTAGCAAAAGTTTAGCAGCCGGACCCAACAGGGGCAGATTTAGCGGATCTCTCGTTTCGATCGCGGATCTACGTTTTCCCTATTCCAGTTTTGTAGGGACTTAGGCAATGATTTTCGGACTCTGTTTAACCGCAAGGATCTAAAATTTATCCTCTCCCCGAAGTGACAAAAGAGGGAAAAGAGGGATTCGTTCTCACGCACCCGCCTGCGAACCCTGCAACTTGAAGACTCGCACGATCGAGCGTTTTACCACTGTCGCCCCTGACTCAACAAAGCTGTAGCAGCCTCGCTATCGAGAGGTTTAGAAAAGTAATATCCCTGACCGTACTCGCAGCCGATCGCCCGTAATTGAGCCAGTTGAGAGGCGGTTTCGACACCTTCTGCCACTACCTCCATCCTCAAGCTGCGGGCCAGCATCACGATCGCCCGCACGATCTCCGAATTCTCTCCAGTTTCTCCGATTCTGCTGACAAAAGAGCGATCGACTTTCAAAGTATCGATCGGAAATCTGTGCAAATAACTCAATGAAGAATAACCGGTACCGAAATCGTCGATGCAGAGTTTAATTCCCAAATCCTTTAACTGGGAAAGCATACTAACTGCTGCTTCCCCATCTTCCATCACGACGCTTTCAGTAATCTCCAATTTCAAACAACGGGCATCCACTCCCGTATCTTGCAAAACTTGCTCGATTTGCTCGATCGAATCCGGTTCCGAAAACTGCCTACCAGAAAGATTTACAGCGACACTCAAATGCGAAATTGCCGCAGGTAAATTCAAACTTTGCCATTTAGTAATTTGCTGGCAGCTTTCCTTAAGCACCCACAAACCCAAAGGCATAATTAATCCGGTTTCCTCCGCCATCGCAATAAATTCCATCGGCGAAACCAGACCCCGTTCCGGGTGCAGCCAGCGCACTAAAGCCTCAAATCCTACCAGAAAGCCGCTTTGTAAAGACACGATCGGCTGGTAATAAACAGTAAAAGGACATTCTAATTTCGGAGTAGCAATTGATGATTTCGGACGTTCTAACTTGCGATCGATTTCGTACAGCATCGCCGTTTCCAATCCCGCACCCACTCCCAAATCACGGCGCGAATATTTCAAATTCAACTGTTCTACAGACAGGCGCAAATCGTGTTCCAAGTTCATCAAAGCGACGGCGCGGGCGTGCATCGCACTGGTAAACACTTCATAGCGGGCTTTACCCAAAGCTTTCGCCCGGTACATGGCAATATCGGCATCGCGCAAAATATCTCCCGGCCACTGATATTCGCCACTACTCAAAGCAATGCCAATACTAGCAGTAATTGAAACTTTAGTTCCTTCCAAATGCAGCGGCCGTTCGATCGCCCGTTGAATTTCCTTGGCTTGGGTGATGGCTTCATCAACCCCTTGAATTTCTTCCAGCAAAATTACGAATTCATCGCCTCCCAAGCGCGCCACCGTATCCCCAGGGCGCAAACAAGTCAAGAGGCGGCGGGCGACAGCCACCAACAACCGATCGCCCGTGCGGTGTCCCTGAGAGTCATTAATCACCTTAAACCTGTCCAAATCCAGAAACAGCACCGCAAACTGATAGCTGGGATGCCGTTTCACCCGCGCAAAAGCTTGACCCAACCTATCCGTCAGCAATCCACGATTCGGCAATTCTGTCAAGGCGTCGTGCAAAGCATCGTGCAGCAATTGGTCTTCAGCAATCTTGCGTTCGGTAACATCGTGACAGTTGACCACAATTCCCCGAACTGAAGGTTCGTCGAGCAAATTAGTCGCCACTGCTTCCAAAACGCACCAAAAACCATCCTTGTGGAGTACCCGATATTCAGCCAATCCCAAGCTAATGCGAGGCATTTGGATCGCCCCTTTGAACACTTGGCCCACCATCGGTAATTCATCGGGGTGAATTAGGTCAAATACCGACCGACCCAGCACTTGGGCCGTCGGGTAGCCCAAAATCCGTTCTTGGGAAGGAGAGACATAGCGGCAGAAACCTTTCTCGTCGAAAATCACAATAATATCTCTGCCATTTTCAATCAGCGATCGAAAGCGTTTTTCACTTTGCCGGAGTTCTTGTTCCGTGCGCTTGCGATCGGTAATATCGGTACTCATGTAAATCAGACCGACAATTTGTCCGGTGTGGCTTTTAATGGCATCGGCCCGCAGCAGCACTTGCAAAACCCGACCGCTTTTAGTAATATTTGTAACTTCGCCGCACCAAGAATAACCGCTGACGATCGTCTCAATGACCTCTGTTGCGACTGCAGGGTCAGCAAAAATCGCAGGTATGCCTCCAGACTCCTTAAATTCTGTTGTGGTGGGGCATTCAAATAGCTGAGAAAAAGCTTGATTTTGATAGATGTGACGGCCGGAGACATCAGCGATCCCGATCGCGTCGCTCGAACTTTCTACCGCTTTGCGAGTCAGTACCAAAGCCTCTTCTGCCCGCTTGCGTTCGGTGATATCAATTCCCACCAGGCAGGCTGCTTTGCCGCCGGCGTACTTTTGAGCCACAATCAAATAGTGTCCCGCAGACTGACCGTCAGCGGTTTTAACCTTAGCGCTGAGTTCTGCAACCGCTTCATTAGCCTCGCCGGCAAAAAACTCCCGCACAAAAGAGTAAAAATCCTCGCTCGCGCCGAGAAATCCGATATCTTGACCGACAAACGCTGACGGAGGCAAACCGTGAAGTTTTGCTAGGTGTTCGTTGACACCTAAATAGCGCAAATCCGAACCGATCCAAGATACGATCCCCGGTACTGCTTCTAAAATTGTTTGCAGTCGATCGTTTGCTTGCTGCAAAGCTTCCTGAACTCCCATGCGTTCTGAGAGGTCGGATTGAACTCCGATAAAGTGAGTCAAATTGCCGTTATTGTCTCGCACTGGAGATAGGGACAATTTGTTCCAAAACCGAGTGCCATCTTTGCGGTAATTCTCGATCGTCACCTGAATTTCTCGGCCTTCCCGCAAGGCTGCGCGGATTTTAGCTACAGTAGTTCGATCGGTATCAGGTCCTTGCAAAAAACGGCAGTTGCGCCCCAAGATTTCGCGGGCGCAGTAACCTGTAATCCGTTCAAAGGACGGATTGCAGTAGATGATAGGACAGTCGGGATCTCTGGCATCGGCAATGACAATACCGCTGCTGGTAGCTGCTAAAGCTCGATCGTACAAATTCAGTATTTCTGAAATACTGGTGCGATCGTCGAAACCCCCCACTTCACCTAAATTAGAAATTGACTGGCTCTCCCGGTCTCCCATGAGTAGAACTTTGAAGCAAACCCTTACAATTTCCGAGTTTTTCTTACTTTAACGTTTTTGGGAACTCGTGCAAGGCAAATTCAATGTCGGTTTTGCAATCTGGGGAGTTACCAGTCGGATGCTGGCGGCGCGCCTGAGATTTGAGATTTGGGTCCAAGCTTGCTGAGGGGAATTGAAGCCCAGGGAGAGTGAAGCTTTGGGATTGGGGATGTTGGCGCTAAATTTGATTCAAGATCGCGCTACATTAGCTGAGTGCATCCAGATTACAGAAACCGGGTTTTTTGAGATTTTTGGCTGTCGCTTGTGTTAGCGCAAAAAACCCGGTTTCTGATGCAGATTAAAGAAACCGGGTTTTTGATGTTTTTGGCTGCCACTTGATGTTGGCGCAAAAAACCCGGTTTCTGATGCGTCCTAACGACTAATATTTACCTTGCCGGAGTTGCCGGTTGACCGCCAGGCGGCGCAATATTAATTAACGGCAAACTGCTATTTCCTCCCATCACAGTCGGAAACTTACCGTCCCATTTTTGAATTGCTTGCTGCTGCAAAAGTTCGGGAGTTAAAGTCTGCCGCTGCAATCGCTGGGCTTCTGCTTGACCTTTGGCGCGGTTAATTTCAGCTTGCGCGTCTTGCGTTGCTTTTTTCACTGCAAATTCCGCTTGTTTCGCTTCTTGTTCTGCTATCTGTTTGGCTTCGATCGCCTTGCTAAATTCTGGAGAAAAGCCAAAATTGATTAAGGACACATCTCTCACAATTACGCCGTAGGGCTCCAAGCGCTGTTTGAGGCTGTTGTCGATTTCGTTTTTGAGTTCGTTCCGTTGGGTAATGATTTCTTCTGCTGTTTTGTTTGCGGTTGCTGCTTTGAGCACTTCAGAAATTGCCGGACTCAGAATGCTGGTGACAATTTGTTCTTCATCGCCGATTTGCTGGAAAACTTGATTGGCTTTAGCGGGGTCGATATTCCAGTTGACTGCTAAATCTGTACTGACTTTTTGCAAGTCTTTGGATGCTGCATCGGCTTTAATGTCAGTTTTTTGGACTCGGACGCTTAGAGTTTTGACTGAAGTGACGATCGGCATTATCGGGTGAATGCCTTCGTCGAGAATTGTGTTTTGAACTTTACCGAAGCGCATCATAATTCCCCGTTCGCCAGCGCCGACGAGGGCAAAGGGTCTGAGGATTAGAGCGGCGATCGCCAAAACTATGCCGCCCACAACATACAGAGCTAAATTGTACTTAAATGACTGCATTGTTTTCATAGATTTTTTACCTTTACACAAGTGCTCTAGCGGTTTTCAAGTAAATCATAGATGCTGCTAGTTTTTACTAATTACCTACTACTCACCAAACATTGAGGGTGATTAGTCTCCCACCTCAAACAAGCAGATTATTTTGCGAACTAGCTTTTAACCCCTATCTCAAAAACTTTGCCCTCAACTGTCAACTCTCAACTCTCAACTATGCTAATTATAACTTTGAATTTCTTGAGTTGCAAGACCGATAAATTCATTTGATTTAATTCATAAAATTCATATTTGTCATGTTCTCAACTCGGGCTGCGGTGTGCGGGTCTACACCCCTCGATCGCCCCTTCCCCCCTGCGATTAATAGTTATAGCAACGACCCTGGCGCTTTGGACATTACATTTTCCCTCTTCCCTCTTCCCTCTTCCCTCTTCCCTCTTCCCTCTTCCTTCTTCCTTCTTCCTTCTTCCTTCTTCTTAAAGCTTTTGATAAATTAATGTTTCAATGTATTGACAGCGCGTTAACTTGTAGGTACGTGAGAAAATCTGGCTGCGAGTGCTGGCAAAATTATACTGTGTAGAAAACAAAAAGAAATAATTAAAAAATTATAAATTATTTTCTTTCTTTTAAAGGAAGGCAGTTAGCAAAAAAGAAAAATATCTAGTTTAAAAATGCCGCAAAATAAGTTACACTTAGATGAGAACGGTTGAAGAGAGTCCAAAATGTTACAGCAAATTTGGCCGCAGACAATTGAAGAGGCGATCGCCATTCAAGAAGAACTCCGGTCAAAGGTAATTACCGAAAACCAACTGGGTACAGTGCGGTATGTCGCAGGCGTGGATGTCGGCTACGACAGCACGGACTCCGTGTCGCAGGCGGCTGTAACAGTTTTGAGCTTTCCGGACTTGCAGTTGCAGCAGCAAGCTGTAGTCCGCAGCCCGACTACTTTTCCCTACGTTCCGGGTTTCCTGTCATTTCGAGAAGTGCCGGCAGTTCTCGAAGCCCTAGCAAAGATTGACCCGATGCCAGATTTGATCTTGTGCGACGGTCAAGGACTCGCTCACCCCCGCAGGTTCGGTTTAGCGTGCCATTTGGGAGTGGTGACAGGAATTGCGACGATCGGAGTTGCGAAAACTCGATTTATTGGAGAACATTCAGAAGTAGGACACTCGCGGGGCAGTTGGCAGCCCCTGCTCGACGGTCCGGAAACCGTTGGTGTAGCGCTCAGGACTCAAGGGGGAGTAAAACCGATCTATATCTCGATCGGTCACAAGGTAAACTTGATGGGGGCGATCGATTACGTGCTGCGCTGCGCGCCCAAATATCGATTGCCCCAAACCACTCGATCGGCCGATCGGCTAACATCCGGGTAACGGGCGATCGCGCAGGGGCGCAAAGAAATTCAATCTAAAAAGGCAAAATAACATATTTCTTTTGAATTTTTACATTGAAGTTTCATGGGTCGCCCTGCACTGGAAAAATCTTCTGAATCTTTCGCAAACAAGCATTCAATTCCATCCTTCCAGCGAAATAAAGAACTACTGTACCTGAGAAAGAGGTAAGAAAGTTGGAAGATTTCTAGAATGATTCAAAGCACACTCAAAAATCAGAAACAAACAAGGAGACTGTGTCATGGCTGAAAAGAGCAAACGCGGATTCGCATCTATGGACGCAGAAAAACAGCGCGCAATTGCCAGCAAAGGCGGCAAAGCTGCACACGCAAAAGGCACTGCACACGAATTCACCTCTGAAGAAGCCAGACAAGCTGGTCAAAAAGGTGGGGAAGCCGTGAGCAAAAATCGGGAACACATGGCTCAAATCGGTCGCGAAGGCGGTCGCAAAAGCCGCAAAACCGAATCTTAAGCCTTTAAATCCCCTCCCCGCAACTTCCGACGAGTCGCACCCGCCGGAGTTTGATACCCAGGACTAGGAGACATTAGTGGAGGAGAAGCAGCATCGAATTCCTAATTAGCAGTTCGCACGCAGCTTCTCCATCTCCGAACTTGCGGCCGGTGCGATACCACAAGCCCCTTTGCTGGGGCTTTTTGTTTTAGATTATTGTTTTAATTAAAGCTCTCAAACTATCCTAACAATTTATCTCTCAAAAATTCGGCAAAATCTCTAGCATCGCTGCGGATCAAATGGATGCCATCATTAGTGCGCCATTCTCGCGGTGGCCGTGGTGGGAGCCACTCAAAACTCTGGGAATCAAACAGTTGTTTCACCAATTCTCGGACTTGCTTTCTCCTGATTTGAGCGTCCACTACCGACTCCTGCGGGATGTCAAATAAAACTACTTTGGTGCCGCTATTTTTTTGAATTTCTGCGATTTGATTTTTAATAAACTCGGCTTCTTTGGTAATGCTTTCAACATCTTTGGCAGATAAAGGTTTGCTTTCGACATCTACTGCCATTTGGATGCCTTTTTTCGATAATTCTGGAGTAAGATTGCGGGCTTCTCGTTTGTCTAGTTCTTCTCTTGAAAGCTTTATATCCGACTTCGATCTGTTTTTTAAAGCATCAACAAATACGCTCACCGGACGGTATTCTTCTCTCATCATCGGCAAATACAGGCGCAGCCAATAAAAAACTGGATTGTATAAAGAATTAACTAAATCTAAATCTACTTTGCGGGCAATAGTATCGTTAATTTCTACCAAAACGATCGGAGGTTTGCTGCGATTGATTCTAACTATCTCCAATCCCGTCTGACTCGCCCCTCCTCCTAAAGCGATACTCTTGACTCCTTCTCCAATATCTTTGACATTAAGGTTGGCTGATAAAGAACTTCCCACCACCACCATTTTCAGAGCGGAATTATCTTGATATACATATCTTTGAGCTTTCACAATATTATTTTGAATCAAGCTAATTCCGTCAGATGCTGGCAAAACTCCGCCACTTACCAGCACTTGATAAAAACTCATGACAAACAGAAAAATTAATACCGGGCGCAAGATCGATCGCAATTGAAATTTGATAAACATGAAGTACCTGCTAGAATTGGAAATAAATAAATTGTTTCGAGCTGCCGCTGTTGAGGAAGATGGCAGCCAGCATGATTCCTAAAGCTACATCTTGATAAATGTTCCAGAATTGCTGTCCGTTTTTAGCTGCTTTCGGTTGCACCAAATTTTGCCAAGTGGGAAAATGGGGAATGTGATAAATTACTACGGGAATTGAAAAAATTAGCGTCGGGATAATGTAACTCCAACCGGGCCGGACTTGATAGTTGCGCGCTAAAGTAACTACAAAATCAACAGCTTCTTCAAATTTTGGCAGTTTGAAAAGCAACCATCCTAAGGAAACAAAAGCAAAAATTCCTAACACACTAAGGCTGTCAAATACAAATTGCTGCCAGATTGGTTTTGTGGCTACTGGACTTGTTTCTGGCGATTGGTGTTTGGATTTGTCGAAACCCAAAAAGCGTTCTACTGCTAATCCAAATCCGTGATAAATTCCCCAAACTGCGTAACTCCAAGCAGCACCGTGCCACAAGCCCCCTAAAGTCATGACTGCCATTAAGTTAAAATAAGTTCGGATTTTTCCTTTGCGATTTCCGCCGAGGGGAAAGTACAGATAATCTCTCAGCCAAGTTGATAGGGAAATATGCCACCTTCTCCAGAATTCGGAGAGGGAACGGGAAATGTAGGGAAAGTTGAAGTTGTCGGGAATTGTATAGCCTAAAGCTGCTGCAAAACCGATAGCAATTAATGAGTAACCGGCAAAATCGGCAAATATTTGCATCGAATAGCCAAACAGCAGAGTTAGGTTAGTCAGCGTACCGAATCCTTGATAGTAGGGAAAGCTCACCCAGAAGGTATAGTCTTTTAAATTGTCGGCAATTACCATTTCAAGAAGTAACCTACCACGAGCGATCGAAATACGAAATTTACCGGAATATCTTTGAAATATTTAGGAGCAATCTGGGGATAGAATGTCTTCGATTTTAAAATCGGACCTGACAGTAAATTAGGGAAAAAGCTAATAAAAAATGTAGTATTTAACAGGTGTTCCGCAAACTTGGGCGAGACGCCAACTGGGGACGATTCTACTTCTGCCTTGTCTTTTTGCGTCAGTACATCTACGATTAAACTGATGCCTTCAAAAGTATAGAAAGAAATGCCGATCGGCAGTGGCAATGTTAAAAATAAATAAGCGATGCTGCCTTCATTGCGAGCAATATTAAAAACATCTGCTACAAAGTTTGTCAGCAAAGCAGCGTATTTAAACAAGCTCAAAATTAATACATTGAGAACTACGCCCCCCGCCGCCCACAAAAATCGCTGTTTTCGATTGGAAATCCGCGCAACTTGAAAGCTTGCTGTAGCATTGATAACAATTGATAGCAGCAGGATTAGCACCAGGGCGGGGGCGCTCCAACTGTAAAATATTAAGCTAGCAATAATCAAAATAGGAACTTGAAATTTTTGCAGCGGGGTCAAATAATAGAGGGCAAAAACAATCGCGAAAAATACTAAAAATTCAATACTGTTAAATAACATAGCTGGCGAACTCGCTGTTTTGTACTTCCCAAAATAATGAAACGGCAGGTTAACGGCAAACCGCCGATCGCCCTCAGCGATCTCTAATTATTCAATCTTCAATCGGAAATTGAACATCGAGCTAGCCTGTGACTTACTATATCAAGCGCTGGCGGCTGGTGCCAAGAGGGAGCGATCGCCCCCGATCGTAATTCTGGGTGCAAAAAAACCATTTTTTCGGAAAAACCGAAGATTTTTCTGAGAGATATTGAGCCAGAAACCGCGTTTTACCGACGCCGATGCGCAAGTCTCGAACAGATCGAGTTTAGCAAAAAGTGTAGCCAGAATTACTCTTTCCTGGGCTGCGACTATCTCTAGAGATAGATGTACAAATACTTCTGCAGATCGGTTGCCAGATTGGGAAACATTTCTTAACATATAGGTAACAATGGAAATGAGGGAAGGCAGCAAAAATCCTTAAGTCCTTGGGGTGCGACATTTGACCAGATTACTTACAAGCAAGGGCCAAATTAATGAACGAGCAGCAGAACTCAGAAGTTACAACATTTTTGCCGGTGCTCCAAAAAGGCATTTGGCTGTTCGGTATCAGTGCTTGGATATTCGGCTTGACAGATAGAAGTATTGCCCTATTTGCTGACGGATACCTATCGGCGATCGATATTGTCCAACTATTTACAGCATCGTTTTTCTTCATTAGCTGGCTGTTTTTAAACCCCTATGCCATCGCCAGGACTCCCAAAAATACACAAGCCAAAAACAGCAATATAAAAATCTAAAATCTAAAACCCAATGACCGATCGCTCTCCCGTGAATTCAGATGAAGCATCCGGCAATCACCAAAGTCAACTAAACACTAGCGACGAAGTTCGCGGACAGAATCCTTCGGGGAAGGGTCTTCGGAAAGTCGAGATTGTTTCCGAAGAAAAGACCGATCGTTCCGGTGATTTGCCAGTCGATCGACTGCGGCAGATGTTAGAAAAACACCGGGGCGATCGGCAATTAATCTTGCTGCAAGATTTTCCCGACCCCGACGCGCTTTCCAGTGCTTGGACTTACAAGTTAATTGCCCAACAGTACGAGATTCACAGCGACATTATTTACGCCGGTGCCCTCAGCCATCAAGAAAATATTACCTTGGTTAAATTAACGGGATTGCCGTTACAAAAGTGGTCGATCGATGTGGCAAAAACTAAAGATTTATCGGCTTATGGTGGCTGCGTTTTTATTGACAATCAAGGCACGACTTGTCACTTAACCGAGTTGATTTTAGCAGCAAAACTTCCGATCGCAGCCGTTATCGACCACCACAGTTCGCAGGGGAAAATGGATGCGGAGTTTATCGATTTGCGACCCCACATCCGCGCTACAGCTACAATTCTTACGGAGTATTTGCAAGCAGGAATGCTAGTTCTCGACGGCAGCATCAGCCAGCACGTCAAGTGCGCTACAGCTTTAATGCACGGTTTGCGATCGGACACTAACGCCCTGAGACAAGCTGAAGAAGCAGACTTTTTAGCAGCCGCTTATTTGAGCCGGTTTTACGACTCCCAGTTGCTGAATGCCGTATTGCAATCCTCTCGTTCCAAATGGGTAATGGACGCGATCGAGCGATCTCTCAAACACCGCATCGTCCAAAACAATTTTTCGCTGGCCGGTATCGGCTACCTCCGTTACGACGATCGCGATTCTATTCCCCAAGCCGCTGATTTTTTAATAACAGAGGAGAACGTACACACCGCAGTTGTCTACGGCATCGTACACGATCGAGATGAAGAAATTGAAGTAGTAATTGGCTCGCTGCGCACGAATAAACTTACTCTAGACCCGGATGAATTTATTAAAGAAGCCTTCGGTCAAGACGCCCAAGGACGCTTTTTTGGTGGCGGAAGAAGTCAAGCTGGCGGTTTTGAAATTCCCGTCGGATTTCTTTCGGGCGGCAACGAGAACAGCGATTATGCAAGGCTGAAATGGGAAGTCTTCGACGCTCAAATCAAGCAAAAATTGATGAGTCTAATCAGTCCTAACGACAACCCGGCTTACGATCGTTGATAGTTGATAGTTGATAGTTGATAGTTGGGAGTTAATAGTTGATAGTTGATAGTTGATAGTTGGGAGTTGATAATAGTAGTGCCAGCGTCCCCGCTGGCGATCGTTAAAGCATCGAAAGTAGTGCAAGCAAGCGTCCCTGCGAACGATCGTCTGAGCATCGAGCGTACCCAGTTTTCTGGTAAACCAGACAACAGCGCAAAAATCCCGTGCGGTTGTACAATAGCGCGGAAATTGCGATCGCGCCCGATCGAAAAAAAAGTCAAGTGCGATCGTCACGCCATCAAAAGGACAGCCACAGTGCATCTATACCTGATCCGCCACGGCATAGCAGCCGAACCCGAAGCTTATGAAACAGACTCAGAACGCCCCCTGACCAAAGAGGGCGATCGTAAAACGCGGAAAATCGCCCGACGGCTGCAAGAACTCGATATTCAGTTTGACATCATCCTGACCAGTCCGCTCCTGCGAGCCCAGCAAACAGCCCAAATCCTCCAAACATTAGGTTTAAGTACCCAAATCGAACAATCTCCCGCCCTCGCACCCTCCGGGGAAATCCACAACTGGCTGGAATGGTACCAGCAGCAGCAAGAAACAGTCCACCGCAGCATAGCCCTAGTAGGGCACCAACCCGACTTAGCCAATTGGGCCGAAACTTTGCTCTGGGGGCAAACCCGAGACGCCCTCATCCTCAAAAAAGCAGGGATCGTCGGCTTGCTGCTCCCAGAAACAGGCTCCCCAGTCGGCCGCAGCCAAATGTTCTGGCTGACCCCACCCAAGTTTCTGCTCGGGTGAGCTGCTACGGGAAATTCGGGAAACCTGAGAGTTGACGATCGAGCTAATGTTGCTGATAGTTACAAGTTTTTTACAAAATTATCATCGGTCAATAAAGCTACACGATCGAGCTTTCTGGTAATGTACATTGACAGAAGCTCTGTTTTGTGTAACATTCTCAGAATGATATTGCCAATCGAGGCAAAAAGTTTCTGGTTTGTAAATCTGGTTTGTCAAATGCGGTCGATTTAAAACTGACCGACAAAATCAGACATAAAAAATTAGAGCGATCGGCGAAATTAGTTCTAGTTGAATGCTGCGGCTTAAATTAGATACATTTAGTCGAGTTTTGGATCGAAAAACTTGATTAAGTTTATCGCCGAGCGCAGTCAACTATCCTAAAATGTTATCACAGAAAGTTAGACTCCAAAATCAGTAAGTTCAACTCACACAAAACAGTATTGCAATGGTCGTCGGCGAATTTAAACCAGGTTTAGAAGGTGTTCCCGCTACCTTGTCCAGCATTAGCTACGTCGATGGACAAAAAGGAGTGTTGGAATATCGCGGGATTAGTATCGAGGAACTGGCACTCAAAAGTTCCTTCCTAGAAACTTCGTATTTATTAATTTGGGGGGTACTTCCGACTAAAGAAGAACTAGAAGCCTTCGAGCACGAAATTCGGTATCACCGCCGGATCAAATATCGCATCCGAGATATGATGAAGTGCTTCCCCGAAAGAGGGCATCCGATGGACGCCCTGCAAGCTTCAGCAGCAGCTTTGGGTCTGTTCTACTCCCGCCGGGCTCTCCCCAACCAGGGATACGTTAGGGAAGCAGTAGTGCGGTTGCTGGCTAAAATTCCGACAATGGTGGCGGCATTCCAGCAAATGCGGCGGGGAAACGACCCGGTGCGGCCGCGGGACGATTTGGACTATTCGGCTAACTTCCTCTATATGCTCAACGAGCAAGAGCCAGATCCGCTGTTAGCTCAGATTTTTGACACTTGCTTGACTTTGCACGCCGAACATACGATCAATGCCTCGACATTTTCGGCAATGGTAACAGCTTCAACGCTGACAGATCCTTACGGGGTAATTGCTTCAGCAGTCGGCACTTTGGCCGGACCGCTCCACGGAGGAGCTAACGAAGAAGTAATTGATATGTTGGAGCAAATTGGCTCCGTGGAAAACGTGCGGCCTTTTGTCGAAAAATCCGTGGAAAATAAAGACAAAATCATGGGCTTCGGCCACCGCGTTTACAAAGTCAAAGACCCAAGAGCAACTATTCTCCAACAGTTAGCGGAAAAATTGTTTGAAAACTTCGGTCACGACGATTATTACGATATCGCTCTCAAGCTGGAAGAAGTAGTCACAGAAAAACTGGGTCACAAAGGAATTCATGCCAACGTAGATTTTTATTCCGGCTTAGTTTACCGCAAAATGGGAATTCCGACTGATTTGTTTACACCGGTATTTGCGATCGCCCGCGTTGCCGGCTGGCTGGCCCACTGGAAAGAACAGCTAGAGACCAACCGCATCTACCGACCCACTCAAATCTATACCGGAACCCACGGCGATCCTTACATCCCGATCGAAAAAAGATCCCTGCCATCCAGCAAAGAGTAAAAACTAGAAAGCACAATCAAAGCAAGCTCGGCATCAGCAAGCCCAACTAAATTTTTCCTGCTAGCTGACAGCACAAATCAACCGGTCTGCCTTCAGATGACCGTGCTTTGAGCCTTCTACCTTTCCCCAATGCCTGCCAAAAGTTGCCGTGCTGGGTTGCGCCCCTCTTGTAGCCTGCGGTGTTAGTTGGCGACAATCACCATAAGTGACGATTTTCAGGAACTCCGGTCCTCAGGCTTGCGGGTCTGAGGTTTTTTATTGCCCGCTTAAATTGGGCGGGACTTGCGCGACAAGTTAAGCTGACTCTACCTATATCAGTAAGCTGCGCAACCCGCACCTTACCTGCCGGAGTAGGTGTCTGGATGTATTAATCAAGCTGCACGATCGGATAAATTTAATTTCACCAGTCCCTGCGTTCTTGGGGGCTGTCTGGCGATATACTAATAGGCGGTAAAGCATTAAAAAACTTTACATAACCCCGATAATCAGCCTTCTCTAGTTTAAAGAAGGGTGAAAAAACATCTGCGTTCCCTCAAAAGCCGGACACAATGAACCCAGGAATTGACTTACAAGGAAGTTTCGTGCGCACCCTAATCGATGTGGGCTTACCCGCTGACATCGCTAAAGTGCTTTGGCTGCCACTGCCGATGTTATTGATGGTCGTCGGTGCTGTATTCGGGGTACTGACTAGCGTCTGGCTGGAACGGAAAATTTCTGCAGCCGCCCAACAGCGAATCGGCCCAGAATTCATCGGTCCTCTAGGAGTGCTAGCACCCGTCGCCGACGGTCTGAAGTTGGTCTTCAAAGAAGATATCGTACCGGCAAAAGCAGATCCGCTGCTGTTTACCCTCGGGCCGGTAATTGTCGTGATTCCAGTATTTCTGTCCTACCTGATCGTACCCTTCGGACAGAATATGCTGATTGCCGATATCGGGACAGCCATATTTCTGTGGATTGCCCTCTCTAGCATTCAGCCGATCGGACTGCTGATGTCGGGCTATGCTTCTAATAACAAATACGCCCTCCTCGGCGGACTCAGGGCGGCCGCTCAATCTCTCAGCTACGAAATTCCCCTAGCTTTGGCAGTATTGGCAGTCGCGATGATGTCCAACAGCCTCAGTACGATCGACATCGTACAGCAGCAAGCCGGCTACGGCATTCTCGGCTGGAATATCTGGCGGCAGCCTGCTGGTTTCCTAATTTTCTGGATTGCAGCACTGGCAGAATGCGAACGCTTGCCATTTGACCTCCCGGAAGCAGAAGAAGAATTGGTAGCAGGATATCAGACCGAGTACACGGGCATGAAATTTGCTCTGTACTACATCGCTTCCTACGTCAACCTCGTGCTTTCTTGCCTGTTAGTAGCCGTTTTGTACCTGGGCGGTTGGGAGTGTCCCATTCCCGTCGATGCCGTGACGAGTGCCTTGGGATTGAGCGAGACGACTCCGTGGTTGCAGGTAATTACCGGCTTGCTGGGCATTACCATGACCATGCTCAAAGCCTACTTTTTCCTGTTTTTGGCAGTGCTGCTGCGCTGGACTCTGCCGCGAGTTCGGATCGACCAATTGCTGAATTTGGGATGGAAGTTTTTACTTCCCGTTGCTCTAGTTAATTTGCTGTTGACCGCAGCATTGAAGCTTGCTTTTCCCTTTGCTTTTGGCGGTTAATTTGTAATAGGTAAGAGTCCAAAGTTTTGAGTTTTGAGTTTTGAATTAACCCTGAATAAATTCAAGGAATTGAAACAAGGAAGCTATTAAGATTCCTGAAAGAATTCAAAATTCATAACTGGGTCAGCAGTGATTTAGCATAGAAGCTGTCAGCCAATTACCTATTATCAATTAGCGATTAAAAACTCGAATACAGAGAGAGAACACAATGCTAAAATTCCTCAACCAAGTAGGCGAATACGCCAAAGAAACCGTACAAGCTGCTAAGTATATCGGTCAAGGCCTGTCTGTTACCTTTGACCACATGAGACGCCGCCCGATTACCGTACAGTACCCCTACGAAAAACTAATTCCTTCGGAACGTTTCAGGGGCAGAATTCACTTTGAATTTGACAAGTGCATCTCCTGCGAAGTCTGCGTTCGGGTATGTCCGATTAATTTGCCCGTCGTGGATTGGGAATTTAACAAAGAAACTAAGAAGAAACAGCTCAAGCACTACAGTATCGACTTCGGCGTGTGCATCTTCTGCGGCAACTGTGTAGAATACTGCCCGACTAATTGTTTGTCGATGACAGAAGAGTACGAATTAGCTGCTTACGAACGCCACGAATTGAATTATGATAACGTCGCCCTCGGACGTTTGCCCTACAAAGTTTCAGATGACCCGATGGTAACTCCTTTGCGGGAATTCGCTTATTTGCCGAAAGGTGCGGACGACTCTCACGATCTTCCTGGCGACGCTCGCCGCGCGGGTTTGCGCCCTGAAGAAATTCTGGAAAAATAAGTTAAACAGTTGACAGTTGACAGTTGACAGTTGACAGTTGACAGCGAGTTGGTAACGGTTAATTACCAATTACCAATTACCAATTACCAATTACCAATTACCGATTACCAATTACCAATTACCAAAGGCTGAAAAATTGTGAATCTAGCTGAAGGAGTTCAAATTGTTTCGTTTGGCATACTAGCCGTAATGATGATTGGCGGAGCATTGGGAGTAGTGCTGTTTTCCAACATCGTTTACTCAGCTTTTTTGCTCTGCGCTGTATTTACCAGCATTGCGGGTATGTACTTGTTGCTGAATGCTGATTTTGTAGCCGCAGCACAGGTTTTGATTTATGTTGGCGCGGTGAATGTCTTGATTTTGTTTGCCATTATGTTGGTGAACAAGCAAGAGGATTTCCGCGTTATTGCTAATGCTTGGGTGCGTCAGGTAGCCACAGCTTTAGTTTGTGCGGGTTTGTTTGCGCTTTTGGGTACGATGGTAGTATCTACTCCGTGGGCGATCGTGACAACAACTGGAGCACCTGCAGAAAGTTCGATCGTCACGATCGCCAAGCATTTCTTCACTGACTATTTGCTACCTTTTGAGTTAGCATCGGTGTTTTTGTTGATGGCAATGGTAGGGGCGATCGTGTTGGCACGTCGCGATTTCTTGCCGGATGAATTGTCAGCGCAACTATCGGAAACACCTGCTTTTAGTTTGCCGGAAAGACCCCGCGAATTGGTGTCTGCGGGAGATGTCAATTCACCGGAAACTAGGTAATATCTTGTCCGGTAATCTAACTACGATCGGTCGGTTTGTAGTAAGGAGCTAAGTCCTCTATCTCTAGTTGGATTCGATAGAAACTTACATCTTAACTGCCAACAAATTCCGCTATTAGTAATTAGAACCGGACAATATATTATACTCCTGTACGAATTACGTACATATTTGTGAGTTTTGTAGTAACTTCGATCGAGCAAGATTGGGAAAAATTTATGCAACTGCAACTTCAGTATTTTCTGTTATTAGCTGCCGCGCTGTTTTGCATCGGTATTTACGGTTTGATTACCAGTCGCAATGCCGTGCGAGTGTTGATGTCGATCGAATTGATGCTGAATGCTGTCAATCTCAATCTGATGGGTTTTTCTAATTTTCTCGATCCGGTACAGGTAAAAGGTCAAGTATTTACTGTGTTTGTAGTGACTGTAGCTGCTGCTGAAGCTGCTGTTGGTTTGGCGATCGTCCTGGCAATTTACCGCAACCGCAATACAGTAGATATGGAAGAGTTTAATTTGCTGAAGTGGTAATTTAGCCAGCAACCAGAAGTCAGCTTCGATCGTGACAATCGATCGAACGCGATCTGGGTCGAATTTGCTAGCATCCTAATTATGAGAGTGCGAGCCTCAGAGCAAGCGAAACCGATCGCTGCAACGCTCGCACTTCTACCATTGAATCAAATGATGCTACAAATACGATCTACACAATAAAGCTTTATAGGTAAAAAACATCTACTAACTGTAGCAGTATTTTATGAAATTGCTATTAGAAAATATAAATATATAATTCCAACTTAGTGTCGGCAGGGGTCGCCCGTTATACCCGATAGGGTTAGCGGGTGGGGAATGCCGAATTAGAGGAAAAACTGCTGCTTGTCGTTGACTGCTCGATTGAGAATTGAGCGGCTGTGAATCATCCTATCGGGCGAGTCAATCGAATGATTCCAGAGATTTGCCCGATCGACTACTTTTGTAGTACACTTGTAATTGAAGCGTGCCAGCAGGCAGTTTTAAATTCAAGTGCTGGCAAGGGATGTATCTCAAAAAAAATTTATGGCAAGTTTTCGGGACATCTTCCAATACTACAGCCGCTACTGGAAAACGTCAATTTTCAGCATCGGTGCGTCCAGCGTTTTTGAACTCGCCGATTTAGCTGCGCCCTACGCGATCGGACAAATATTGAACGTATTGTCAGGTCAGCCTGCAGATATTGTCACCCAAAAATCGATCGCCGCGATCGCCGCACTCACCCAGCAGCCACCCAGCAAAATGTTATCGCTATCCGTCTTGCTGGGCTTGATTTTTCTGGTAACAGTCGCCAAAGCACCCGTACAGCCTTGGGTGGGAAATTGGTTCCACTGGGTAATACCGTTGAGTGCGAGGCGCGATCGGATGAGAGGCGCGATCGGCAAAATTCTTACTTTACCCTTAGAATTCTACGACGAAAACAACGCCGGTCGGATTGCCAGCCGCATCACCAAAGGTATCGCCAACCAGACTTGGACCTATCCAGAAATTGCCGCTGAATTCATTCCCGAAGTCGCCCGCTTAATCGGCATCTTTGCGGTTATCTGGTTAATCGAATGGCGGATCGGCTTGTTAATTTTGGTTTCATTCCTGTTCATCCTCGGTTTCACTTTAAAAAATCTGATGGTACTTACCCGCAGAGAAGAAAAACTGGATGAATACATCGAAAATACCGAAAGTCGCAATTCGGAGATTATCACAAACATCAAAACAGTTAAAGCTTTTGCTGCGGAAACAGAGGAACTAAAAAGGCAAACAACCAGGCTCGATCGCGAGTTGAAAGTGGTAATTAACCGCATTCATAAAGGATACGTTACTCTGGGAACCTACCAGCAAACGATCGTGCAGTGTTGCTTGTTTTCGGTACTCGGTTTTAGTCTGGCAGCAACAGCCGGAGGCCAGATATCTCTGGGATATTTTGTCACGATTTACACCTTGGCAAGCATGGCTTATTCCCAAATCGGGCCGATTAGCATTGTCGCCGAATTATTTGCCCGCCGCTATTCTTCAATGATTCGGTTCCATGAGTTTATGCAGTTGCCGGATGGTGTGGATGCAGTGAATTTGGCATCAGAAAATGCTGGGGTTGCGCCGCCATCTTATAAATTTACTGGCAAGATCGAGTTTTGCGGTTTAAGCTTCGGTTACGACAGTCAAAAGCCTGTTTTGCAGGATGTAAATTTATTGATTCACCCCCGTCAAACGATAGCATTAGTCGGGCGATCGGGTTCGGGGAAATCGACTTTAGTTAAACTGTTGTTTCGGTACTTTGAACCCGACAACGGCCGCATTTTAATTGACGGTGATGACATTCGCACTCTTAACGTGACGGGCTACCGCAAGCGTTTGGCCATCGTCCACCAAGAAGTAGATGTGTTTAACGGTACTTTGCTGGAAAATTTGACTTACGGCAATCGGGAAGCTACTTTCGCGCAAGTTGAGGAAGCTTGCCGCATCGCCCGAGTAGACGAGTTTGTCAAGTTGCTGCCCCAAGGTTACTCTACCGTTGTTGGGGAGCGGGGAATGCGCTTGTCCGGCGGTCAGCGGCAGCGGTTGGGGATTGCGAGGGCGCTGCTGGTGGAGCCGGATGTGTTAATCTTTGACGAAGCTACTTCGAGCTTGGATTATGAGTCGGAGCGATCGATCCAGCTAGCGATGCGGAATATCCTGGGTACGCGCACTACGATAATTATTGCCCACCGATTGAGTACGGTTCGCGAAGCTGATGCGATCGTCGTACTTGACGGCGGTAAAATCGTGGAAGTTGGCAGTCACGGCGAACTTTTGCGACAAGAAGGGATTTACCGCCGCCTGCATTCCCTCCAAGAAACCGGCGAGTTGCTAGGGGAATGACGATCGCACTTTCAAAGTTTGTAGTTTATAGGTGCGCAGTGCGCACCTAACTACCCAACTTTCCTTATAGTTCCCTCAGTTATGATTAAAGTTTTAAATAATAGGTTGCAAAACAAGTATATGATGCTACTATATTTAATTGTGGATTCAAAAGGGTCGATGCCCGAGCGGTTAATGGGGGCGGACTGTAAATCCGCTGGCTAAGCCTACGCTAGTTCGAATCTAGCTCGGCCCACCACATTTTTGAATAAGTAAGAGTTAAGAATTAAAAGTTAAATTTTTTAATTAAAGCTTTTAACCATCAGATTCTTAATTTTTTATGCCCGTGTAACTCAGGGGTAGAGTACCTCCTTGGTAAGGAGGAAGTCACGAGTTCAAATCTCGTCACGGGCTTGATTTAGGTGTAGCAACTGGGCGAATTTAAGACTCGGTTTCAACAATGCAGGGTGCAACACTCATGATTTAGCGTACCGCGACTCTACCGTGTTGCGCTATTCTTTGGGCTGGTTTTTGCCGTCAAGTACGGCATCCCACGGGCGGGGCTGCGGGTCATTGGACTGTGCGATCGGCTCAACTGGTACTTGAATGTTTTTCAAGTAGTAGACCAATTTGCCGTTTCCTTCCCGTTGCGGGTAGTATTTGGGGTAGTATTTTTCTCGATCGTATCACGGTCAATCGACAGGACATGATATTATTCGCAATCTAAAATTTAAAATCTAAAATTGCTTGAGTCTTACCATAAAAAAGCCATCCATTTGATGTCGGTGAGGCCAAACTTTCACCCATCCTTCCGGTGATGGCTTGACGGGTAAATCTATTGTTGGGGGTTCGATTTGCCAGCGAGGATTGTTGCTTAGGAACGATCGCACGACTCGTTCGTTTTCTAAGGGATGAATCGTGCAAGTTGCATAAACTAAAACGCCGCCCGACTTGACAAATGTCGCGGCATTTGCTATTAATTCCGATTGCAGTTGCGATTGTTGTTGAATGTTTTCCGGCGTGTGGTGCCAGCGAGCATCAGGGCGGCGGTGGAGGGTGCCGAGTCCGGAACAAGGTGCATCTAATAAAACTCTATCTGCTAGGTCGATAAATTCGGGAAAATTGCGGCTGTCTCCGGTACGAATTTGGATGGATTTCATTTGCAGTCGATCGGCATTTTCTTTGAGTTTTTTGAGTCGATTTGCGGTTTTGTCGCAGGCATAAATTGTGCCTGTATCTTGCATTAATTCGGCGATATGGGTAGTTTTTCCACCCGGTGCGGCGCAGGCATCGATGATTGTTTCCCCCGGCTGAGGGTCGAGTAAATGGGTGACTAATTGAGCGCTGCTATCTTGAATCGTCCACCAACCTTCGCTGTATCCGGGGAGGTTTTGGATTGCGCCGGTGCTGCTATTTATTCTTAATGCTTGAGGTAAGTTGGGGATTCGGCTAGTTAAGATCTTTTGCGATTTGAATGAAGTTTCAATGCGGTCGATCGAGCTTTTCAAAGGATTGATTCTGAGGTCGATCGAGGGAGATATATTAAACCATTCGCATAATTGTTCGGTTTCAGTTTCGCCTAATTGTTCGAGCCACATTTCGATTATCCAGTCGGGGAAACTGTGGATAATTCCCAGGCGTTGGATGGGGTTTTTGGGTAATTTCAAGGAGTTAAAACCCCCCCCAGCCCCCCCTTGGTAAGGGGGGGAGTTGGAGGTAGTTTGAGTCTCTGCATGCAAAGAATCCATTGCACTCTTAGCCCCCCCTTGGTAAGGGGGGGAGTTGGAGGTA
>JAAUPF010000158.1 GCA_012034575.1 Richelia sp. CSU_2_1
GTTTTGCCAGTTTTCGACGACACCTAGAGCCTCGCTTGCGCTGATTTCGTTTTTGAGAAATCCGAGCCAGTTTTGATTGATTGTGCCGCAACGGTTTGAATGATGGCAGTAATTCACCTTCTGAAGTTGCCAGATAAACATCTTCGTGCAGTACGGCATCCAGACCCAGAGAATTATCCCAATTCGGGGTAATTGGGTCGGGTGTAAAGCTCGGTACTGTTGCATCTTCAAGACAGATTTGCAGATACCAACCATCAACTTTTTTAGTGACAGATAACTGTTTGACCTTAAAGCCAGATGGCATCAGTCGGTGCATTCTGACTTTGACAACTCCTAGCTTCGGTAGGCGAACGTACATCCAGTTTTTCCGAACGGGTTTAATCCAATCATCCCCAGCCGTAGCAAAAGTCATGGTGCGGAAATCAGCAACCGTTTTAAATCTCGGCTTGCCAGATCTCTTGCCATTAACATCCCCAACAACAAACCGTTGAAAAGCTTTATCGACTCGCCGAGAAACCTCCTGTAAAATCGTCGAATTTACTCTCGTAAAATCCAGAAGTTCACCGCTGTGAAATACCTTTACCAAGTCTTTTTTAAGAACGGGTAGCTGTTGCTTTTGAGAGTAGTAGTTAGGCTTTTATCGCGGTGGTGCAATGCTACTTATCAGCGGACAAGCATTTACAGCAGTCCGGTTCATCTGCCACCAATCAAAACGCTCTCCAAGCTGACGATTGTACCAATAGCGAGAGACTCTGAGCCAGTAATTTAATTCGAGCTTTTGCTTGGTGTTTGGATAAAAACGATACTGATAAGTAGTTTTCATAAACGTTTCGACCCGAACGCTATTTATGAGAACTATTATAACATATTTACGAGCAAAATAGAGCGAGTAAATAGCAAATTTTTGGTTCGTCTCCTTCCGCAGCCCTCTGTAATCCAAGAATTGCAGCTCTTGGATTACAAACTGGCAAAATCGTCGCCTCACGCGGCTTTCATCCCAAACCCAATCAATGATTATGGTTTGGGGATTCCCGCCTGCCAAGCTAAAAAATATTAACACTTTCGAGCGCCATCAAAAAATATCAAATCCTCGATCGTAGACAAATCATCGATCTGGACTCGCAGAAATGAAGCTGGTGAAAGCTACGAAATATTATTACCTCTTTTGCCAGATATTAGCGGTTTTGCCTTGCGAATGTACGAGGTAATGGAAACGCTAGAGATTGCCGAAAATCGCTCTGCTATTGAAATATTAGCGGCTGTCATTACCTCGCTTCCAAATACCACAATTCACGGGGTTGTAATGCAAATCCAAACTCCTAACGCTGAAAAACTTAGTGGAGAAATTGCCCTGCTTGGCGTAGTCATCGATCGACTGCGTAAAATCCAAACCTCACTCGCCGATCGCGACTATATCAAAGCCATAAAAGCTTATCAAGAACGCCTCCCCATTGTCTGCACGGGAGACTTAATCAAAGAAAACGGACATTTCACCTTAAAAAACCCCCGTCACTTTGCTGCAGACACCACAATAGATTAGGAGTTTTTGGGAACTCCTTTAACGTTTGTAAGTTTTTTCTGCCGCTCTTTTACTGATTGTTTTCCAGCGGGGGGCTGCGATCTGCTGAATGAAGATGCGGCGATTTCAATCAAGCTGGTGTCGGTTCTCGATCCGTTCCAAATACTCCAATTCGGTGGGAGTAAGACCCGTTGCTCTTTCTAACAAGTTGAGGATTTCTATCTCAAACGGATCGAGATTTCCTAATTGGTGAAGTCGAGTGATGCGATCGCAAAGTTCTCGAGTTTCCGGTTCATTTTCGAGGGGCACGACGGTGAGAGCTGAGTGTTTGAAGGTATGCAAGTTCATGGTAAGAGTAGGGATGTGCCGCATCCACACGGTGGCGGTTTTTTCTCCGACTGACTGAATGCGCCCCAACCTGCCGTTAACGTCTGGGCGATCGGGCGCGTATACTTCTACTAAAGAACCAATTTTGAGCGTCAGGTGGTGGGCGATCGCAGGTTCACCTTCAGATTTTACTTTTTTGTCCCGGTCCTGTAAAGTTTTGGCAACCTTAGCCGGATTGCTGCGAGCGTCAATCGCCAAAGCGATGACCTGCTTCTTGGTCATCCCCGCAGAACGAGTCAGTATTTTCCGCTTCATAGACAGCGATCGTTACGAACTGATTGATGGTGAATTAACAGAAATGGAACCAACAGGGTCGCACGAACAAGTATCCGGTTTTCTGGGACGAAAACTGAATGTAGAAATTGACCGCCTGGATCTGCCCTACTTTATTCCCTCTCGCTGTCTCATCAAACTGTTAGGAACAGCAACCGCTTTTCGCCCCGACGTGATGGTATTAGATGAGACTAAATTAATTGATGAACCTTTGTGGCAGCAAGAACCTGTAATTACATCAGGTTCTTCAATCAAACTGATTGCTGAAGTCGTCAGCACCAACTGGCAGAATGATT
Organism: Richelia sp. CSU_2_1; assembly: GCA_012034575.1. Classification (GTDB taxonomy): domain Bacteria; phylum Cyanobacteriota; class Cyanobacteriia; order Cyanobacteriales; family Microcoleaceae; genus Microcoleus. Next base: position 2,476 of record JAAUPF010000158.1, read on the forward strand.
ATGCCCGCAAGGAGCGAAGCAAATTCTTAACAAAGTTCAGGACATGAAGGGCAAAGTTAAGCGGTTACATACGATTTGGATGGATGGTGGGTATCGGGGTGAAGACTTTATGCGGTGGGTAGATGAAAGTTGAATTAAGGAACCTTAAGTTTTGCAACTATTGCTACATATTCGGCGATCGTTTCAGTTTTTTTGTTATAGCCTAGAACGATAGCTGTTCGCAATGGTATCGTCTGACCTAGAAAGAACAGTATTTTTACTCGTATCTACCACCGCTAAAAAAAAGATATTGTATCCGATCGATCGACCAACAAATTTTGGGGTCGATCGGCGTGAGATTTTTTTGCATTAATCCAGCTCGCACAAATTACATATAGCAACCGTACCCAACGGTTTTTGAGATTCTAGATCGCTCAAGCCGTTACTATTACTCCCTGTTTCTTCTAGATCGGCACGAGCTGAAACATAACTTCCTCTAAAAAAGAAGTTATTAGCAGGTAGATTTTTGATGCCAGCGATCGCCCATTTTTTCCCAAGTTTTATCTCCAGTTTACTTGAAAAATTCCGATTCAAAATAACTCTTATGGCAACTATCAACTTAGCATTAAACGTCCAAGTCGTCGGAGGCCCCAAAGTCCTCATTTCCAAGCCCATATCTGTCGAAGCTTACGACAAGATTGAGGTGGCGATCGACACCGGTGTCACTGGAAAAACTGTTGAGATTCAACCAGGGGGAACAACCCAGGTGAGCTTTCTCCTAATTGAGTCGAGTGTTTACAATTCCGATCTAAAGTATGCCGTCAGTGATGGAGAAGGAGGATCTGCGGATTCTTCAGACATCTCCCTTGACCAACCTCATTTCTACTTTGGAATGGGAGCTGTCTCTGCATTAGGGGTAGCTCCGAAAATTCTCAAATTTACTAATAACTCCGGACAACAAGCTGCGATCGGAATTCTTGTTGGACGAGATGCAACACCAGCACCAACACCAGCACCAACACCAACACCAGCACCAGCGCCAACACCAGCACCAACACCATAAAGTCTTGATACGTCTGAACCTATGCTAAAGAGAGGAATGAATTATGCCGATCGCTCCCACTTATCCAGGCGTTTACATTGAAGAAATTCCCAGCGGCGTTCGTACTATTACGGGGGTTGCTACTTCGATTACTGCTTTCATCGGACGTGCTTGGCGCGGGCCTGTAAACGATCCAATTACGATTAATAGTTACGGCGATTACGAGCGGATTTTCGGCGGATTGTGGGTAGAAAGCAGCATGAGTTATGCCGTGCGAGATTTCTACCTCAATGGCGGCTCTCAAGCAATTATCGTGCGCTTACATAATGGTGCGACTCTTGCTCGCCTTGATTTACCCACTGATGTAGATCCTCCAGCAGCTCCCCCAAATAATCTTCTGCGTCTTGTTGCTGCCAATGAAGGTGAGTGGGGGAACAATCTCCAAGCCGCAGTAGACCACGAAACCAAAGATCGAGATGAGGACTTTCCCGATTCCAATCTTTTCAATCTGACAATTTTTGATGCAAACGGTGCAACGGAAAAATTTCTCAATGTCTCGATCGACCAAACAAATTCCCGTTATTTGCCAAAGGTACTAGAACAAAATTCGGCTCTTGTTAGGGTTGCCAAAACCCCAATTGGGGATTGGATTGTTCCTAATGTGCGTCCCACTATTGTTCCAGTTGATACTCCGATCGTGGCAACGGCTGGTAGTGGAACTGATGGAAATTCGCTAGTTCTGGCTCAATTCGTTGGGACGGGGATGAGAGATGCCAAAACAGGGCTATATGCTCTGGAAAATGTCGATTTGTTCAATTTGCTGTGCCTTCCCATTGACTTCGCAGATGAAAACGAGAAAATCAGCCTAGTTGGAGAAGCAGCGGTGTATTGCGAGAACGATCGCCGTGCAATGTTACTTGTCGATCCGCCAAGTGCTTGGACAAATAAAACCACAGCAAAAAATCAATTTCTGGATACGACAACTGAGTACATTGGAACTCGCAGTAAGAATGCAGCGCTCTTTTTCCCGCGTCTGAGACAACCTAATCCTTTGCGAGACAATCAAATAGAAACATTTGCGCCTTGCGGTGCAATAGCGGGGATTTTTGCGCGTACCGATGCACAGCGAGGTGTTTGGAAAGCACCTGCGGGATTGGAAGCAACTTTAAATGGCGTGCCAGCATTAAGTGTCAATTTAACCGATCCTGAAAATGGCGAGTTGAATCCGTTGGGAGTTAACTGTTTGCGCTCGTTTCCAGGAGTAGGACGGGTTGTTTGGGGTTCGCGCACGCTTCAAGGGGCCGATCGACTCGCTTCGGAGTGGAAATATATTCCAGTACGCAGGCTAACTCTATTTTTAGAAGAAAGCCTTTATCGCGGTACTCAATGGGTGGTATTCGAGCCAAATGATGAACCGCTGTGGGCGCAAATTCGCTTGAATATTGGCGCGTTTATGAATAACTTGTTCCGCCAAGGTGCCTTTCAGGGAAAATCGCCGAGAGAAGCTTATTTTGTCAAGTGCGATAAGGAAACGACAACTCAGAACGATATCGATCGCGGTATTGTCAACATTATTGTTGGCTTTGCCCCCCTCAAACCAGCCGAGTTTGTGATTATCAAGTTCCAGCAAATCGCTGGGAATATCATTACCTAAACTTTATTGGGTAATCGGCAATCGGTAATGGGTAATCGGTAATATAGTGATTATAAATGAGTTGTGAAACTCTCTTCTCTTTCTTATCTTCGTGTGCTTCGCGTCTTCGCGGTTCGTTTAAAACTTTTTTTCACAACTCATTTAGACAGGCTATAGTAAAAAACCGATTCACCCATTGAAGGGAAAAGAAAACAGAATTCAGATAGTGCAAAGGAGCAAAATTTATGGCTCAATTTAGCGTTAATGCCCAGCGATTTGACCCGTATAAAAACTATAAATTCCGCGTCAAATGGGACGGTCGATATGTGGCAGGAATTAGTAAAGTAGGGGCGCTCAAACGGACGACAGAAGTGGTCGAACATCGCGTGGGAGGCGACCCCAGTACCGTGCGCCGATCGCCCGGACAAAGCAAGTACGAAGCTATTTCCCTCGAACGTGGTGTGACGCACGATCGAGATTTTGAACAGTGGGCAAATAAGATTTGGAATTACGGTTCCGGTTTGGGTGCAGAGGTTTCGCTGAAAGATTTTCGCAAAGACATCATTATTGAAATGATGAATGAAGCTGGTCAAGTTGCGATCGCCTATAAAGTTTATCGCTGTTGGGTTTCCGAATTTACGGCTTTACCCGAACTCGATGCTAGTGCTAATGCGATCGCAATTCAAAGCATTCAGCTTCAGCATGAAGGTTGGGAACGAGATTATGAAGTTGCTGAACCCAATGAACCTTCGTTTACAGAACCGTGATTTACTCAATAGTCATTGGATAAGTTGGATAGTCGGTGTTTTCTGTTCCTGTTTTTTTACCTCAATCCTGCTTAGATATTCCTGGACGCAACTGTCACAATCCAATCGACTCGTAGGGTGCGTCAAACGAATTTATCAAACGGCGATCGGGAATATAGGATCTGACGCACCTTACAATATAAGGTTCACATCTATGTTGATATCAAACAGCACCAGCAATATAACAGCCTTTTCTGGGATTGATGAACAGAAAACCGAATTATTTCTGCGTCCGTTTGGATGGTTGGCGGAAGATTTGGAGATTGATTTTCATCAAATGTGCCACCCTGAATTGGAGATGCAAATATTGGAGTGTTGTATCAGCAACCGCCAGGGAACTAAGCTCGATCGCACCTTTTTCTGGAATCTGGAAATCGGCAAGCGGACTGAATATCTATTAACCCTAGCCACTTTATCAAATAGCTCGCAAATCAATGTTAACCTGCGTTGCTCGAATTTAGATTGTCAGAAACAGATGGAAATTACAATTCCTCTGCTAGAAATCATTCGACTACAGCAGCAATCTGAAAACCAGACAACAGAAATTGCGATCGCATCTGAAAAATTCTCACTCCGCAAACCTACGGGAAACGACCAAAGATTATGGCTAAAACAGCATTTTTTGGATGAAGGTTCGGCAATTTTAGCAATGGTGCAAAGTTTGCTGGTTGCGGAAGAGCGATCGACTTTTCAGCAAGTTTCTAGCCAAGAACAGTATTGGATAGATACGCTGAATCAAGTCATGGAAGAAATCGATCCGATCGTCAATTTCAATCTTCAGGCGAATTGTCCTTACTGCGGTAGTGAAAATCTACAGGATTTCGATCTCGGTGCATGGGCGCTTCAACAATTATATGGAGTGCAACAACAATTGATAGTAACTATTCATCGTTTGGCATGGCATTATCACTGGAGTGAATCGGAGATTTTCGCTATTCCTCCGGCGCGGAGATTGCGTTATTTAACTCTAATTAATCGGGAGGAAAATTATCGATGAGCAGCTATTTTTCGCGACTAATTCAACAAACTGGGATGGCTCTGGGAACGAGTAAAGTGTCTTCGGGTGCGGACTTTCAGGAGGCGATCGCACCTCAAATTGGCAGTGAATTTGTACCGATTAAAATTGAAGAAACTCAGGAAATTGGGAACCAAGAAGCTCAGGATGATGAGTTTCAACTCAGATATTCCACTATTGTCAAGAACGGGCAAGATGCCCGTTCCACAAAGAGTGAAATTTTGGGTGGGGTGGGCAGAGAACCCACCTTTGTTGAATCACAATTTTTGACTAGCCAAGCTGATGAAAATCCACTTTTTCAAGTAGAAATAGAATCATCATCCCCCAGTTTAGAAGCACAAAAAACAATAGCTCAAGAGCAGGAGGTAGAAAATTCATCCGCACAATTTACGTCATCTCAGAATGCGATCGCTGCGGAAAAATTCCCGATGTTACCAAGTTTTGATAATCGAGAAGAGTCCGATCGAACTTGGGAAAACCGCAGAAATCATGCAATTTTAAAAACAGCAGGTGCAGTGCCGTTATCCCCCAAGAAATTTCCAGAACCTGCATTGTCAAAACATCTCCAACAAAGCGATTTTCCTGAAGGTTCGCCAACCGCCAACAGCCCGCTACCCGATCGCAAAACCATCGAAATTCTCAAAGAATCTAACTTGCATTCAACCCGTCAAGTTAATTTACAAACCGTTCTGGAATGGGTAGCAGAAACCCCAGCAGAAAATCCCAATTCTCAATCATCCATTCCCAATTACCCATTACCCATTTCCAATTTTCAAACTCAAAAAACTCCGAAAATTGTGCTGTCGATCGGCACAATTAGTTTAACCGTTGAAGCGCCTCAAGCGGAGGTGAAAAAGCCACCATTACCACCCGTGAAATCACAACAGGATGTCAAATCCATTAACCAAACTTCTCGACTCAGCCGACACTATATTCGTTAGTTAGGAGATTTGCGATCGTGGCACTTGCAGATACTGGAAAAGCAATAGGGGCAGTTAGTCAACTGCTGCGCGATCGACTGTTGGCGCGTTTAGCAGCTACGGTTAGTAATGTCAGAATTGGCAAACCGGAAATGTCGGGTGAAGGCATAACTAATCCCAGATTGAATCTATTTCTTTATGAAATTCAACTCGACCCCCATCTGAGAAATCGATCGCTAGATCCCGGTCAATCAACTCCTCTGTGGCTGGTTCTCAAGTATCTACTAACTGCCTTTGATGAAGCTGGAGACAGCGATAGTATTGAGTCACACATATACTTGGGAGAAGCAATGCGCGTGCTTCAAGAATTGTCATTCTTACCGTTAAATAGTTTGCCCTCCGATGTATTTCAAGCACTCGATTCCAATCCTGAAGCATTAAAAATTACCTTCGATGCTACCTCTTCGGAACTGATTTCTAAGTTGATGCAGGGCCCCGATGAAAAATATCGCTGTTCCGTTGGTTTTGAAGTGCGCCCGGTGATGGTTGCGACGGGTGAATCGCCTTCGTATTCCCTACTGGTGGGTGTCGATTATGTTAACGATACGATTATCGGCGCGCAGGGAATTCAAATTCCGGTACTGGCTTCTATGGGGTCGAAAATTGATGCGATCGCCCCTACCAAAATCGCGCCCTCACTTCCTCCGCAAACGTCTATCCTAACGATTCGGGGAAATAATTTAGCTTTATCTAATTTAACTGTTTTTTTGGGTGCGGTGGAACTGCCAATTGTTGCCAAGTCGTCAGATATTTTGAAGTGCCAGTTAAACGGCAATATTAGAGATGGTAGTGCGATTTCTGCGGGCAGCCATCCGGTTCGCGTTGAGGAAAGATTGACTAACGGAAAAGTTCGATCGAGCAATTTATTAGTTGCGAGTTTGTTACCCGTGGTTACTAATGCTGCCTTCTCTTTCGGCAATCTGAATTTAGAGGGTTTTCTACTAGGAATAGCCAGCGATGATGTGTTCGTCGCACTTTACCAAAATGGCAAAACAGTCAGAGTTTTCGATGAGTTTGTGGAGATTGCACCACTGCCTCTCGCCCAGACGCAATTGCGAGTGCAGGTTACAGATACTTCACCGGGAATCTATCGTGTCATTCTGCGGGTAAATGGTCAGCAAGCGCAAAACAGCCCGGAGGTGACTATTACATGAACGCAATCAGTAACCGACAAGAAGTTATTACTTTTTCGCCTAGTTTGCAAACGCAAGATGTGCTGGCAAATTACTGGTTGCGGCAAGTTACGGTGCGGTTGCGACGCGAAATTTGTTGGCGCTGGCATTTACAGGAAAACATCACTTTTGCGTCGCCTGCTTCGCTACCTCCGCTGACAAATAAATTGACCGAAGCGCTGGATCTGAGTCGCTATTGGGAAGCAAAATGTCAGTTTTATCAAAGCGACCCGACTGCTAAATATCTCACGGATAAATTAACTGTCGATCGCCCGCAAAATTATCCGGCGGTCCGGGGTTCTTTTAGCTGGGTTGTTGATATATTAGCGTTGGATGAAGTCTCGATGTTTCTGCTGGCATTAGGTGCGATCGTCTGTTTTGATAATGCTGCAAGCGAGGTGATTGCTGCGGTTTTAAATGACTCCAATGCTACTCAGCCGACGCTAACCTTGGCGCAAAAATTATGGGAAAAACCCGAAGAAATTTTGACGGTCGCCGATCCAGAACATCCTCTATGGCGCTATGGCTTATTGCAGACAATTCATGATGCTAATTCGGCGTTCGGTTTGGATTGGCAAAGTCCTTTAGTTGTACCTCCGCTAATCGCAAATCGCCTGTTGTTTCCTAATTCTTCTTTACCTCAGATTTTGGTGCCGTTAAAACAGGCAACAAGCTTCAATTCGATCGGCAATCGCGTCCATCTTGCGGCACTCCGATCGATCGCGGGGCGGTTACGGGGCGATAAGTTGCGAATAATTCCCATTCAAGCATCAAGAGGTGCGATCGTCACAGAAGTAGTTCAAGAGATTTCGCAGATCGCCCGGCGAGAAGTAGTAGAATTGAGAGAAAATTTTGCCTTATGGGAGAACAATACTTATCTCAAATCCTTAGTAACATTGTGCTGGTTAACCGGACGGGATTTATTGATTTCTGGCGATCGCGTGGAGGCGAAAGCAGGCGAAACAAGCCGCTGTTTGCTTTGCCTGCAGTCGATGCCGATCGCCATTTTTCTCGGTATTCGCGATCGCAAAGAGTTAACTCAAATTCCCAGCGATTTACTCCTGCCGCTTGTGGAAGTTCCTCAACTATCCTACGGCGATCGGGTCAACTTTTGGCAGCAAACTTTAGGAACAACCGATCCAATTATTGCCGCTAGCATTGCCGAATGTTCCCGCCGCTTTCGCTACGAAAAAGGCACGATTCAAAACATCTGTACGGGACTGCAAACACTCGATCGCGAGATCGACGAAACCGACTTAATTGCGTCCTGTCGCGCCGAATTAGACCTCGATATTGGCGAACTCGCCCAAATAGTTAATCCTCGCTTTACCGCCGAGGAATTAGTCTTGCCTCCCAAACAGCAAGCCTTATTCGACGACATTTATCAAGCCATGAAATCCCTGACAGCAGTCCACTACGAATGGGGAACGGGAAAAGCTTGGAATGAGTGCGGAATTTCGGTTTTATTCGCCGGACTTCCAGGGACAGGAAAAACAATGGCAGCGGAAATTTTAGCAACTAAGTTAGAACTTCCCATGTATCGGATCGATCTTTCTCAAGTTGTTAACAAATATATTGGCGAAACAGAGAAGAATTTGAAGCGACTCTTTGATGCTGCCGATATTTCCGATTCGCTGCTGTTTTTCGACGAAGCAGATGCTTTATTCGGCCGTCGAACAGAGGTTAAAGACGCGCACGATCGCTATGCTAATTTAGAAATTAGCTATTTGTTGGAACGCATGGAACGATTTAAAGGATTAGCAATTCTAGCAACCAATCGGAAAAAAGATTTAGATGAAGCGTTTTTGCGACGATTGCGCTACATCATTGATTTCCCGCTTCCAGATGTGCGCGAACGCTTGAAAATTTGGCAGCAAGCAATTCCAAAAAAAGTCGATGCTTCCGAAATCGATTTTGATTTTGTTGCCAAACAATTTCCCCTTGCAGGTGGCAATATTCGATCGATCGTATTTAATGCTTGCTTGCAAACCGCAGGAAACTTCAAAAATGAGCGTTCGATCGAGCCTAAATTAACTATGGAACAAATTGTAATTTGTGTCAAACGGGAGTATGACAAATTGAACCGATCGGTAAGTCGAGAACAATTCGGTGTTTATGCCAACTTAGTTGAGAGGATGAATGATGGATAAAAGTGAAATTTCGATTCCATAAGTCGAGAATAATTCGGTATTTATGCCAACTTAGTTGAGAGGATGAATGATGGATAACAATCAGATTTCAATTAACCGCATTGACCTTCGCAGCCGAGGAATTCCGCCAGAAAATGCTCGTTCTGCCGTTGACGGATTGGGTGAAGCAGTGATGCAAAATTTAGTACGACAGGGGGTACTTATATCGGGACAAAGGATTCAGTTAGGCGATATAAATTTAGAGAGATTGAGTTTGACGAAAGTGGGAGATGCGATGGAAATCAGAAGCGAAATTGCACGGGCGATCGCGCAGGAAATTGCAGTCAGAATCGGGAGGAAATAAATCATGGGTTTACTGCGAGGTGCACTGATTGAATATGCTAGCGATTTCTTTGGTCCGCTGCCTAATCTCGTAATTTTTCAGTTCAATCCTGATACTCTTACCCGCAATTTTCAAATTCCGCAGCGTCCTACAGGCGCAGCCAGTCGAGAAACATCCCAAGCGGGGGAAATTCCGGTAGAAAGTATTAATTTTACCGCTCATTTTAGCGCTGCTGACCAATTAGAGGCGGGGAATATTATCGCCGAAACTTTAGGAATTGGTCCGCAACTGGCAGCTTTAGAAAAGATGGTATATCCCAGCAATATTATTGGTGGATTATTGGGTGAAGCCCTTGATGCGATTGGGGATGCGATCGGTTTGGGAGGCAGCGATGATGTTGCTAAACAACCAATTCCTAGAGAAAAGTATCCCCAAATTCTGTTTATTTGGGGAAAGACACGAGTTTTACCAGTCTTACTGGAATCGATGAGTATTACCGAACAGCAATACGACAGTTCTCTCAATCCCATTCAAGCACAAGTTGCGCTGGGTTTGAAGATCGCATCCAATCCCGACGATAAGATTGGCAAAGGGGCGTTGATGTATTCCAATATTGCCAAAGAAGCGCAGGCGATTATTAATTTAGCAAATACGGTTGAATTGGCGATCGATCTCATTCCATTTTAACAATCAAGAAGGAAGGCACGACACGGATTCGGACACGGATACACGGATGAATTATTTAGTGTGTATCGCAGCTAAGAGGGAAGAAGGAAGAAAGTGTGAAATATTAATTTTTGACTTTTCATACGAATACCTAATGACCAATTACCAATTACCAATTACCAAAAAATCATGTTCTTAGAAACCTCAAGATATTTCCGGCAAAAACAAATTGATGTTGTTACAAAAGACGATCGCACCATCAAAGCAGTGACATTGAGACGACTTCCTACAGTGAATGGAGAAGCAACTGCGATCGAAGAAAGCGATCGGCTAGACATCATCGCCCAACGCCAATATCAAAACCCAACGTGGTTCTGGCATATCGCCGATGCTAACACCGAACTCGAAGCTAACGACCTAGTTAAAGAAGTAGGGAGGGTGATTCAAATTCCCAAACAATAATTAGTCATTAGTTATTAGTCATCAGTCATTAGTCATTAGTGAAGAATAATAACCGTCAATTGTCAACTGTGAACTGTCAACTTGCAACCGCAGATAGAGGCGGATTGACGCAGATAAACGCAGATCAATTTCATCAACTGTCAACTCTCAACTGTCAATTACCCATGACCATTAACTACCGACTCTTTTTTAACAACAATCCAGCCACACGCGAACAACTCGATCGCGTCGAAGAAATTACTGTGGAACAAGAAATCGATATGGCATGGGAAGCGAGGATGCAAATTCCCATTGCTACGGATGACAAAGGCAATTGGACGGGAGAAGATGAAGACTTTCTCGCTGAATTTACTCAAGTTCGAGTCGAAATAGAACTCGGAGATGAGGTATTTGTCCCGCTAATTGATGGGTCGATCGTCGAAGCGGGCGATCGCATGAATTCGGAACCGGGTCAAAGTATGAAAACAGTAGTAATTCAAGATGAAAGCATCCGTTTAAACCGGGACGATCGCATCTTTCGATTTGACAATTTACTCGATCGTGAAATTGCCAGTCAATTATTTGGAGAAATCGAGCAAATTGCCACTACCGAAATCGAAAATACTCCCGCCCCTAGCAGTAGTTTACCGCCTGTTGTCGTCCAGCGAGGAACTGCCATGCAATTATTGCGATCGCTGGCCAGAAGACAGGGAATGCACGCCTACGTTTTACCTGGAAATGAACCCGGTCAAAGCATCGGTTGTTTTAAATCTTTTCCCACCCAAACGGATGGTTTGCCACCGCTGATTGTATTAGGGGCCGGGCGCAACGTCGCAGAATTTCACCCGACAAACAACGCCCAACGTCCTGCCAGAGTTACTGCTTCTACCCTCAGTATTTTCGATAAAACTATTACCCAACGGACATCTGACTTGGGACAACTGGATTTACTCGGCGAAGAACCAACTTTTGCCAGTGAGGGAAACACGGCAACTCAAATTCTCTATCCCCGCGATGGCGATGCGGTGGATTTAGATCGAGTCGTGACAGCAGAGGCCTTGCGTTCCAGCTATTCCACTGAGGCAACAGGAACCGTCCTCAACGACACTTACTCCGCCGTTCTTACCCCCTATCGCGTCGTCAGCGTAGCCGGAGTCAACCAACGTCACAGCGGCGATTATCTGATCCGCAAAGTCACCCATTCTTTAACCAGGTCTTACTATTCCCAATCCTTTACCCTCCAGCGCAACGCCCGTTCTGCGGGGTCTAGCGCCGGATTAGCCAATTTAGCGGGGTCTATTTTCTAATGATGACTTCAGAGATGGAACAAACGATCGTCGAACTCGCCGAATTCCAGCGAGGGCGATATTTCGGCAAATATCGGGGACTCGTTCGCGATGCAGATGACCCGGAAAATATGGGGCGAATTGTAGCCCAAGTTCCGGAGGTGTATGGCGGGGAAGATTCCCCTTGGGCGCTGCCTTCCGTGCCCTTTGCGGGACAAAATCACGGCTTTGTCGCGTTACCGGAAGTGGGGGATGGCGTGTGGATCGAATTTGAAGCAGGAGACCCGTCGCGGCCTATCTGGACGGGGTGTTGGTGGGCGAGTGGGGAAATGCCGGCTACTGCGGGAACTCAAACGAGAGTTTTGGTGACTGCGGCAGGGCATCAATTAATTTTGGACGATCGGGAATCTAAGGTGCAACTTCTTCATTCTGGAGGTGCAGAAATTACTCTTACCGACACCGAAATTAAGTTCAAAATTGGTTCAACCCAATTGGTTCTATCAGCAAGTGGAGTCAATATTAATAATGGTTCATTCGAGGTACGTTAAATAGTTGACAATTACCAATTACCAATTACCCATTACCCATTACCAAAATGCCAAATTACTTAACGACAAGCAGCACAATTCTTTGTCCTCACGGCGGCAGGGCAAACTTATTAACGGCAAATACCAAAGTTTTTGCGAACGGTTCGCCCGTACTTTTAGAGTCTGATATTCACCCAGTTATCGCTTGTCCTTTTACCCTTCCCAACGGCAAACCTTCGCCCTGCATCCGCATCGAATGGTCTGCCGGATCGATCGAGACTACTGCTAATAGTACGGCCCCTCTTCTGAAAAATAGTATCGGCAAATGTTACAGCGCTGAAAATTTAATTCAAGGAGTTGCCACAATTGTGAATGCGCAGATGAAAGCATCATGTTTGTAGTAAGTGTTAAAGCGCCTACTGCGATCGCATTTATCCCAAAGCTGCTTGTATTATCTTTTTTAGAATTAACCGCAGAGGGCGCAGAGAGAAGAGGGAGAATTTAAAGCAGACAGTCAACCCGGATTTGATATTAGTCCCAATAACCAATAACCAATAACCAATAAAAAATGACTGACAACAAACATTTATCATTTCCTTTTCGGATCGATTCTAATGGGCGATCGGCGCAAGTTCAATCCCTAGAAGCGCACGTTCGAAATGAGTTAATTCAATTGATTCTCACGAATCCTGGAGAACGGGCATTTTTACCTGAATTTGGCGGTGGAGTGCGGCGGTTAGTATTTGAAAATGCTAGCGAAACGATCGCGGGCGTGACTAAAGCGAGGATAACTCAAGCTATTTCTCGGTGGTTGGGACATCGAGTTACTTTGGAAGATTTACAAGTGGCGATCGATAATTCAACGCTGGAAGTGCAAATTCAGTATCGCATAGCTGGAACAAAAGATAGTCGGATTATGAAATTCCAACGCAATGGTGAAGTTTAGGGAGGAAGTGTGATGACAATTAAGAACCAAGAAGCGCTTAACGAACGGGCAAATAATTTAGGTGCGTTTAACGGCATTCGGTTGGTTTTGGTGTCGTTATCTCCGGCTGTCAATCCGACAGAAGCAATTCTGGATGTTTATTTTTATAACAACAACCAACTTAATAATATTGTCAGCGAAATCGCAGCGAATCCAGCCCGCGCTAAACAGATTTTCCCGATTGCGGGCGGTCATCGAATTTTAGGTGGTTCGCTGACGGGTGAGGTGCAAGTTTTTGCCGTTACCGCAGATGTAGAAGATAACAAAATTTTACATTTAACCGTTCGCCCGATCGGCGATTATTCGACTTATACATTAAGCGTTGTTTATGGCAATATCGACCCAATTTTTAGCGAAATCGGATTTAAATTCCGTCCGGGATGTTTCAATAATTGTGTTCCAGATTGGGATGCACCCCCGAAACCGAAATCAAATCCTGCGATCGATTATTTAGCCAAAGATTACGACTCATTTCGCCATACCTTACTAGCTTGGATGATGAATCGAGTTCCCGGCTGGCAACCAACGAGTGAAGCCGATCTCGACCAAGTGTTATTATCCTTATTTAGTGTCGCCGCCGATGAGTTAAGCGACTATCAAGATCGGGTGATGAATGAGGCATATTTAGCAACTGCCAGAAAGCGCGTTTCTTTGGCGCGTCACGCCCGTTTGATGGACTACCACATTCACCAAGGAAATCAAGCAAATACTTGGTTAGCATTGCAAGTTAGTAACGCACTCGATTTGATAAAAGGTTTTGTAGTTTGGGCAGGAGAGGATTTTTTAGATGCTACCTCAGTTGTCTTTATAACTCGTCAAAAACAAGCCGTTGACCCCTTGTTAAATCAGATGAGTTTGTACACCTGGAGTGA
>JAAUPF010000023.1 GCA_012034575.1 Richelia sp. CSU_2_1
ACTGGATTTGATATTACTGATTACCAATTGTAGAGGAGTGATTTTACCGCAGAGGGCGCAGAGGACGCAGAGGGAGAGATGAGAGAGATGAATGATTCTGATGTTACTGGATTTGATATTACTGATTACCAATTACCAATTCCCAATTACCAATTCCCAATTACCAATTACCCATTACCAATTACCAATTACCAAATTTTATGAATCGCTGTAATCGAAATAATTGTACTGGCACCATTGAAGATGGTTATTGTAATGTTTGCGGGCTCGCCTCGCTGAATTCTGTCGGGCGCAGTCAACCTCTCGGCACGCCTTTGAGTGCAGGCTTAAGCGCGGGCTTGAGTGCGGGCGCAACCGGGCGTAACTCTAGCAGCGTTACTGGAACTGGATCGTCTCCGCTGACGAATCGATCGCGCGGTTCGCGTCGCACTGGATCGGTGTCTTCTCGCAGTACCCGCAAGCAATTGGGTGCGGGGTTGGTTTCGGTGCCGGAATTGCCGTCCCAGGAACCGGAAAAAGCCATCATGGCTGAGGCAAAGGTTCCTGATAACAAGCGCTTTTGTGGCAACTGCAATCATGCTTTGCGGCGCGAAAAAGGCTTTTGCAGCAAGTGCGGGCAGAAGTTTTCGTTTATTCCTACCTTGTACCCCGGTGATGTCGTCGCGGGACAGTACGAAGTTAAAGGCGCGATCGCCTACGGGGGATTGGGCTGGATTTATCTTGCGTTCGATCGCGTCCTTTCCCGCTATGCGGTCTTAAAAGGGCTGTTGAATACCGAAGATGCCGCCAGCGCTGCGGTAGCCGTCGCAGAACGCCAATTTTTGGCAGCGGTGAAGCACCCCAATCTGGTCGGAATTTACAACTTCGTCCGGCACAACACTGAAGGGTTCATCGTGATGGAATACGTGGGCGGCAGCACGCTGAAGGAAATTCGCAAACAGCGCGGGCCTTTACCCGTTGCCGAGGCGATCGCCTACATTCACCGGATTCTCAACGCTTTTGGATACTTGCATCAAGCGGGTTTGGTTTATTGCGACTTCAAACCCGACAACATCATGCTGGAACACAATGATGTCAAGCTGATTGACATGGGCGGCGTGCGGCGGATTGACGATCTTGATGGCGATATTTACGGGACGATCGGCTATACCGCGCCGGAAGCAGGCGAAGGACCGACAGCCGTGTCCGATCTGTTTACCGTGGGGCGCACGTTGGCGGTGTTAATCGCCCAAATTCCCGGTATGACTCAGGAATACCGCTACCGCCTGCCGGATGCTAAGGAAGTACCGATTTTTGTCCGGCACGAATCGCTGTATCGTTTTTTACTCAAAGCAACCGCCGAACATCCAGACGATCGCTTCCAATCGGCTGATGAGATGGCGGATCAGTTACTCGGCGTCTTGCGGGAAGTGGTAGCAACGGACACCGGACAGCCCCGTCCGGCAGCCAGTACCTTGTTTGGAGGCGATATGCTGGCGATCGCGGCGGGTAGCGATTTGGATTCCTTGAAAGTGGACTACCATCATTTACCCGTACCTACCCTGACTCGAAAGATCCGGCGTTTAATTCGCTGTTGAATGCTACCGCGATCGCCGATGCCCAAAAACGCTGTGCGGCGATCGCACTAATTCGGGAAAAGCAGCCCAAATCAGCCGAAGCCTCGGTGCGTTTGGCGGAGGCGCTAATTGAATTTCAGCAGTTTCAGAAAGCAGAGTCCATCCTCTCGGAATTGGAAGCAAAAGATCCGTGGGATTGGCGCGTGCCGTGGTATCAAGGGCGATCGTTCTTGGCGCAAAAGAAGGGAAATCAAGCAAAACAAGCTTTCGATCGCGTGTATTTCGATTTACCGGGCGAACTGGCCCCCAAATTGGCCCTGGGATTGGCTGCGGAACAAGGCAAGGATTATGCCCTAGCAATCCAAATGTACGCATTGGTGTTAGCCACCGATCCGGGTTACGTGACAGCCGCCTTCGGCTTAGCCCGATGTCGCAAAGCCCTCAACGATCGCACTGCCGCTGTCGCCGCCTTGGAACAAGTACCGCAAACCTCCAGCTTGTTTCCGCGATCGCGCGTAGAAGCAGCGAGAATTTTGGTCGATCGCGATCGTACCGCGCCCGGTATCGCAGAATTGCGAAAAGCTTCTGACACCTTAGAAGCGCTTGGCTTGGAAGGGATCGATCGCTATCGCTTGACACAGCAAGTTTTGGAAACAGCCCTCGATTTGGTGATGTCTAAATCGCTGACTGCGCGATCGGATCTGGCGCTTCTGGGGCAATGTTTACAAGAAGTTAGTTTGAGAGAGGGGTTGGAAAAAGTGTTGCGATCGATGGCGCATTTAGCTACTGGAGATGAAAAGATTCGCCTCGTGGATGAGGCAAATAAAGTTCGTCCCAAAACGTTGTTTTAGGAGGTGTTAAAGATTAGGGCATTAGTGTCAACAA
Source organism: Richelia sp. CSU_2_1 (assembly GCA_012034575.1). Lineage (GTDB taxonomy): Bacteria > Cyanobacteriota > Cyanobacteriia > Cyanobacteriales > Microcoleaceae > Microcoleus. The sequence goes on from JAAUPF010000023.1 coordinate 2,442, forward strand.
TTGTTTGAAATTCTTGATAAATATCGCTTTTACCCAAGCCTCGATCCCCCTAAATCTCTCTTAAAAAGAGAGACTTTAAGAAGTTTCCGGTCCCCCCCTTCTTAAGGGGGGCTAGGGGGGATCTAGGCCTCATCATCAAACAGCAAATCCAGAGTAAGTTTGAGCTTAAATTGACACCAATGAACACCTCCCACCTAACACCTTAACGCCTATGAATACCTGCCCCTCTTGCGATACCCCAGTTTTACCAGACGATCGATTCTGTGAAGCCTGCGGTACGCCTCTAACAAATCATTCCCCGCCATCAATTAGGGGTAGCACTGCGACTTGTGCCAAGTGCGGATCGGCGGAACTTGATCCAGCCGGATATTGCATTCAGTGCGGGTTTCGCAATCTCGATAGAGGTAGTAATGAACGCATAGAAATAGCCCGATCGCCCGTTTTTGCAGGCGTCAGCGATCCGGGAGTTCGCTACAGCTACAACCAAGATTTTGTAGCTTTACAAACTCTCGATTCGACTCAAATTTTAGTTGTTTGCGATGGAGTTTCCAGTTCCCACGCCCCCGATCGAGCTTCGCAAATTGTCGCGGAAACGATCGTGCAACAAATTACCGAACAGCTTCAATATGCTTCGCCAGAAACAGCGATGAAAGTTGCCGTACAAGCTGCATTTCGTGCTGTATCCAAAATGCCCTATCCTGAAGATACTGAACCTCCTTCGACCACATTTGTAGGGGCGATCGTCCGAGGAAAAACCGCTACGATCGCCTGGTTGGGAGATAGTCGAGCTTATTGGATTTCCCCGCAAAAAGGACGGCAATTAACCCAAGATCATTCTTGGTTGAATGAGGTTGTATCGCTGGGTAAAATGAGCGAAGCCGAGGCGAAATCTACTGGCAATGCTCATGCAATTACGCGCTGGGTGGGCAAAGATGCTAGTGACGATGCCGAACCGGCAATTGTTCAGTTTGAAATGCCCGATCGCGGATATTTATTGTTATGCAGCGATGGATTGTGGAACTATGCAGCAACCGCAGAACAATTAATGGATTTAGTGCGACCGATCGAAACAAAAGATGCAATGGAGATTTCTTTGAAACTTGTCGATTACGCTCGATCGCGCGGCGGACACGATAATATCACTGTTGCGTTATTACAAATCGAGTGACAGTTGACAGTTGACAGTTGACAGTTGGTAATTTTCTCCTTGTTCCTTGTTCCTTGTTCCTTTTACCAATTACCAATTACCAATTACCAATTACCAATTACCAATTACCCATTACCCATTACCAATTACCAATTACCCATTACCAATTACCCATTACCAATTACCAATGACTACTCAATTCAACGCCGAAGTTTTTCAAAATCAATATTTGCCTCAAGGTGCTCGTGAAGTTCATGCCATCATGACAGTAACAGCATCGGGAGATGGACCAGCAACGGCGGTACAGCCTACTAGCGATCGAATGTTTGGCATTATTTGCGATGTATCGGGTTCGATGCTCGATCGCAAAATTCATGCTGCTAAAGATGCAATGATTAAATTGGTGCAAATGCTGCCGCAAGATGCCTACTTTTTTATTGTTGCCGGCAATCATCAGGGACATTTGCTTTGTCCCGCAGTTCAAGGACTGCCAAAAACAAACAAAAAGCGATCGGAAAAGTGCGATCGCTCGATGCCACTGGCGGCACGGTAATTTCATCTTGGTTGGCCTTGGCAAAACAGCAATTTTCCCGGATGCCTCAAGGAATTAAACAGGCTTTGTTGCTTACCGACGGACAAAATGATTTTAGCGACGAACAGCGTTTGGAAGCGGTTTTGCAAGGCTGTGAAGGACAGTTTCAATGCGATTGTCGCGGGGTGGGAACTGATTGGCAAGTTTCGCAACTCCAACAGATTGCGGCGAAGTTATTGGGGACGACAGATATCATTCCCGATGCTTCGATGTTGGAGGCTGATTTTCAAGCTATTCTCGATCGGGCAATGAGCAAACAAGTTAGTAATGTCGCAATTCGATTGTGGACTCCGCAGGGTGCAACGGTGCAATTTTGCAAGCAGGTAAGCCCGGAAATTGTTGATTTGAGCGATCGATCTACTTCTGTAAAACCTCAAATTATGGACTATCCTACAGGGGCTTGGGGAGGGCAAGAATCGCGTGATTATCACTTTTGCATTCAAGTCAATCCCGGCAATGTTGGTGATGAAATGTTGGCGGGACGTGCTAGTTTGATTTCGACGATCGAAGGAGTAGAAACAAAAATTGCTGAAGCCCGTATTTTAGCAACTTGGACGGATGATGAAGCGCGATCTGCAAAGATCGATCGTCGCGTCGCTCACTATACCGGACAAGCGGAATTAGCACAATCAATTCAAGAAGGTTTAGAAGCCCGTGCTTGCGGCAATGAAGAAAAAGCAACAGCAAAATTAGGCCGCGCCGTTCAATTAGCTCATGAATCCGGCAACGAAGCAACAGCAAAATTACTCCGCACAGTTGTAGATATTGATGATGCACCGACGGGAACAGTGCGACTGAAACGATCGGTAGCAAAAGCAGATGAAATGATGTTAGAAACGCGATCGACCAAAACAACTCGCATTCGGAAATCTTAAGGAGAAGGAAGAAGGAAGAAGGAAGAAGGAAGAAAGAAGAAAATATCCCCTGTATCACTCGGCGGTTGAAACCGCAACTACACGAACAAAATCGGCCTGCGCCGATTAAAGAGTAAAAGGGGCAGGAAACCCTGATTTGATATAACACCAAATCCAGCCTTACTCTACCCTCGATCGCCTCTCCCTACCTCTGCCACCTCTGCGCCCTCTGCGGTTAATTATAAATAAGATACTCACCGCAGATTTAGATAACACCTAACACCAAATCCAGCCTTACTCCACCCTCGATCGCCTCTCCCTCTCTCTGTACCCTCTGCGCCCTCTGCGTTAATTAGAAATATGTATTTAACGCAGATTTATAAACACCTAACACCTAACAGTTAACACATCAAAATGAGCGTTCAATTAACCTATCTTTGCCCCAAAGGACACGACTCCACCGAAGCCGATTTTTGCTCGGAATGCGGCGCAAAAATTAATGGAGTCACCCCAATTGTCGATCGAACTGCTAACGATTCAGCCAGCAATAACCAACAAATTTGTCCCGATTGTGCCACCCCGCATAATGACGGCGAAGGACCTTTTTGTGAAATCTGCGGCTACAACTTCGTCACGGGCGCGTCTGGGGAAATGCCGATCGCACCCGCACCCGCAGCATCGTCAACTTTTTCCCCACCAACTCAGTGGGAATTGCAGATCTCGATCGACCCCTCATTGCGACTCCCAGAAAGTCCAGATCCGCCAGATTTACCACCGCAAACGATCGTCCTGGAAAAACCAACAAATTTGATGGGACGCACCAGCCAAGCCCGCGCCATTTACCCCGATATTTCCCTCGACTTTGATGATGCAATTTCTCACCGTCACGCAATTTTCTCGCTGCAACCAGATGGTTCTTTGATACTGCGAGATATTGGTTCTTCTAACGGCACTTTGCTTAACGGCAAGGAACTTAAACCCATGACTGATGTTCTTCTCAAATCCGGCGATTCGATCGTCCTCGGACATTGGACTCGCATTTTTGTGATGTCTTAGGTTTGAGGTTTTAAGTTGTAGGTTTTGGGTTTATTTTATAACATCAACACTTGACCTTTTACCACTTAATATCTAACGCCTGCAACCTAAGATCTCGATCCCCCTAAATCCCCCTAAAAAAGACCCACTTTGAGCCGACTCTTGTTCCCCCCTTTTTAAGGGGGGTTAGGGGGGATCGGATTCTAGGCAACCTCATAAAAAATCGGAAGAACTACTCACACCTACCACCTAAAATTATGGCTACTTCAATTGCTTCGGTTAAGTCGATTAAAACTCTCAAAACTCCGCAAATTCTCAAACTCGGTTTGCACGGAACTTGGGTGATGAGTGTATTGCTAATGGCGCTATCGATCGCGGGCGTGCAAACCCAACGTCAAGCGGTACAAACGATCGGGAAAGATGCTGCCCCTAGTATTATCAATGCCCAACGCATTAAAGATAGTTTGGTCGATCTGGATGCTAACGCCACCAATGAATTGATTGCTAAACCGGGGCAAAATCCAGCAGCAGTTAAAGCCTATGGCGATCGCCAGAAAAAGCTTGCGATGTTAATAGTAAATGCGGCTGAAAATATCACCTATGGAGATGCCGAACGCCAGCCGATCGAACAACTGCAAGTAGAATTGGGTAATTATATGATGCTGGTGCAACAAGCCCGCGATTACCACCAACAAGGCAATACGAATTCGATGCTGATAGCGTATCGAAATGCTGCTAAGACGATCGACAATAACCTACTACCAACGGCTGACGAACTTAATGAAGTTAACTGGCGGGAATTGGAACGGATTTACGCTCAACAGCAAAACTTTCGCCAGGGTTCGATCGGGCTGATTCTGTTTGCCGGAGCGGGTTTAGTTGGGGTTTTGGTAGCGCTACAACTGTTTTTAAATGCGCGAATGCGCCGCACTATTAACCCGTTTTTGCTGTTAGCAACGATTTTGGCAATTGGTTCGGTATTGGATACTACGCACATCTTTCTATCGACAGGACACAATCTCAAGGTTGCTAAAGAAGGTGCTTTTACATCGCTTCATGCCTTGCGCCAAGGACGGGCGATCGCCTACAGTGCTAATGCGGCGGAAAGTCGATATCTGTTGGATAAAGCGTTTGCTTCCTCCCACGAACAAGCCTTTTTTAGACACGTCGATCGCATTGCTAAATTGCCTCAAGGCATGACTTACGATCGCTTGTTAGCTGAGGTTCGATCGGGTAAATTACCGACAGGATTTTCGGGATTTATGGCAGATGGATTAAACAATATTACCTTCCCAGGCGAACGGGAATCTGCGGTGAAAACACTCGATGCGTTTGCTCGTTATTTGGCGATCGACGCTCAAATTCGCCAACTCGAAACTAGCGGACAGCATCAAGCTGCTGTTACATTATGTATCGGTACGAATCCCGGTCAATCAAATTGGGCATTTGAGGAGTTTAAAAAAGCTCACCTGGAGACGATGGAGATTAACCAAAAAGAATTCAAGCTAGCGATCGATGCTAGTGTTAATACCCTCAATGGGTTTGAAGTTAAAATGCCTGTTTTGATGGGGGCGATCGCTCTTTTAACCTTGCTAGGTTTGCGTCCTCGACTGCGAGAATATTTGCTTTAGTCTTAAAGTCCCCTTACTAAGGGGGATTTAGGGGGATCTCTTCAGTCAGCTAGCTAATGCTCTAATTATGCAATGAATGTACCTTCAAATTTTCGATCGCGCAATATCTCGTTAACTCGATCGGTCAAGTTTCTGCGCTTGACTTCTTTCTCAATTTCTTTCGCTTCCTCAAAACAGATTTCCTCTTCAATCCCAGAAACGGCATCTTGAAATTGTTTATTAATTCGCACCCAAGCATCAGCCAATTCTCGCACTTTAACTTCTTGCGAATTGAGTTTTTCCTGTCCGCTATCTTGCATTAATTCCGAAACTTTTTTCTTGTGCCACATGAAGAATGGAGTCCCATCTTTCAGCGGTGTCGATTTGCAATACTCTTCAGATAAAGCTCGATCTGTTGGCTTGCCATTTTCACCGCGCAATCCTAATTCTTTGAGTTTCTTGCCAATAGCAACCGCCGAAAGTCCAAACTGCTTTCCCAATGCAGTTTGATTCACCCAAACATCCGAAAACTTTGCCTTCTTTTTGCCCATCTCTCCATTCCTCTAGAAAATGCACTCAGGATTAATTATGGCTTGCCTTGCAGGGCGATCGCAAGTAAGAATACACAACGGATTCGATAAATCTTGTCCCTGAAATAATCAAATTTACAAAAATTAATTTATTTGCTTCTAAAATTCAATAATATATAAGTTGAACTAGCAAGATTTTAAGATATACTAAAAAAGTAGATTAAAGGAGAGCGTTATCTATGATCGCGCAAGTTGAAACCAAAACCTATACTGCTGAGGAATACCTAGAAGCTGAAGTCAATTCTCAAGAACGGCATGAATTTATCAATGGGGAGATTGTTGTAATGACTGGTGGCACACCGAATCACAATGAAATTATCAGCATCTTAAATGCTATTTTTAGAGTGAGCCTCAAGGGTAAACCTTACAGTATTTTTGCATCCGATCAGCGGCTTTGGGTTCCCCAGCTTAATAATTATACTTACCCGGATGCGATGGTGGTAGCAAAACCGATCGAACTTCAACCGGGACGTACCGATACAATTACCAATCCCCTACTGATTGCTGAAGTGCTGTCTAAAAGTACCAAAGCTTACGATCGCGATGAAAAGTTTGCAGCCTATCGCAGCATTCCCAGTTTCCAAGAGTATTTATTAATCGACCAATATCGGGTACAGGTAGAACAATATTCCAAAACTGAAACGAATAAATGGATCTTTTCAGAGTATAGCAATACGGGCGATCGACTGACCTTAAGCTCTATTCCTGTAGAGATTTTATTGGCAGATTTATATGAAAATATTGAGTTTGTTGAAAATTAAACGGTGGCGGTGGTGGCGGTGGTTAATATTAAGCCAGTTAATTAACCATAATAATTGCAATTGCAGCCAGTTTATTTAATAAATGGTTAATAACTTCTAGAGCGATCGCCTTTAAAAGCCTGTTGTTTCTTAGTTTAGGCGATCGCTCCTACAAAATCCTCAAAGTCGATCGCCCGAATTACCGATTGCAATCAATTTAAATTATCCGGATCTACCCCCAACTCTCGCAATCGCTTAGCTAATCTGTTGGCGCGTTGGGATTCTTGTTTCACCCATTCTTCCGGTGTCGGATAGCGTTTTCCAGTGGCATCGTACCAATACAACCACTCTCTCGTCACCCCAGAATAATTGCCCCTTTCGCAACCGATTCCCAAGCCAATCTCTGGCATCCACAGCGGATTTTCTGACTGCAACTCATACTTGCCGTTAACTAACTTGTGTATTTCCAAACGGGGTTTTCGACGGCGACGGGAAGAATAAATGACATAATAAAGTATGCCTAACTTTTGATATTCTTCCAGTTTCTCGGTGTATTCTTTACGATAAGTGGGGGACACTATTTCAATTACCAAACCGGGCATTACGTTTTCTTCCCACACCACGTAACTGGGGCGCAATTCTTCATCGTAAAACCTTTCTACACCCAAACTTAAGAAGGCATCAGGGACGATCGGAGGCTTGTCTGGGTGGTAGAATACACCCATATCTATGCCGAAAAACCAGTCCATGCGCTCGGCCCAAAGTAGCAGCAATATTGCTTTGAGCAATCCCGGTATTAGTTCTTGCAGTTCGTTATCCACGGGCTTTTCATCTGAGTCGGGCAGTTCGTCGGCTGAGGGCCAGTGGCTGGGAAATTTGTACTCTAACATGGCGTCTTTCCTCAAAACTTATATTGATAATAACATTGTCGATCGCCCTACAAATACGCCGTCGCTACCGGAGTCACCAACATTACCACTACTAAAAAATTGACGTTTACCGCTACTTTGCTTATATTAAAAGTAAGTTGACAGCGGTCTAACATAAAATTATGAAACAGACAACAGAGAAACTCGAACTCCTATATACGGGCTTCTTTTGGACTCCGCTAGTGGTTGGTGTTGGGTTCTTAGTAGGGGGTTGGTTTATGGGGCATACCGGCAGTCTTTTTGGATATTTATTATTTGCTGTACTTGGCTTTATTGTGTTGTTATTCGGACAGATTGAGAGCTTTACATTTGATAAAAATTTAGGTTATGTGATTTTGAAGCTGCAACAACCATTCAGGTTTAAAAATAGAGTTTTCAAATACCAGATTCAAGATATTTCAGGTGTGGAGATACAGAAAATTGATTATATTTCATATACAAGGAGAGGTAGCAGGAGGAGGATTGGATATCGTGTCCGGCTGGTGTTGTATTCAGGCAAGAGGTACATTTCTATACCTTCATACCTTAGCAATGGTTTGCGAGATAAGGAGAAAACAGCCGAAATCATTGCTACATTTCTAAATATCAGAAATTACGGTCTTAGAGGCTTTTCCAAACAACAAAATTCTAGCGAAGAACTTCAATGGGATACTGTAGAGGAGGAGATTACCCACTGGAAAACAGCGATTCGTAGTGACTCTAAGGATGCTAATGCTCGCATGAAATTGGCACTGGCTTTGATTGAGCAAAACCAAATAAAAAATAAAGAACAAGCAATCAACCACCTAAAACAAGCCCAGGATATTTTCACAACTCAAGGTTATGGTGACGAGGCTATGCAAGCTCTCGAACTAATAAATAAATTCGATCGCCCGAACTAATCGATGTGCTTTTAGATAGAGGATTGAAGTCCTCACTACAAACCAGTTACTCGATCGCCCCTGAATTCCTCGATCGAACTAACAAACCGTATTTCGGAGCAAAAATCATTGCCAACACAAACAATAGCGTTTGCAGCACCACAATACATCCGCCCGTCGAACCGTCAATATGATAGCTGATATAAGTTCCCATCACGCTAGAAAATACGCCCGAAGCCATCGCAATTAACATCATCCTGTCAAAATTATCGCTCAACAAATAGGCAGTTGCCCCCGGAGTCACCAACATTGCCACTACTAAAATAATCCCGACAGTTTGCAATCCGGCAACTGCTGTCAGCGATAGCAAAGATAGCAGCAAGTAATAGAGAAAGGTGATATTTAAACCGATCGATCGCGCGTGACTTGAATCAAAACAAAATAGAATCAAATCTTTGCGCAAAATTGCCAGCGCAACAAGAGTAACGACGCTAATAATTACAGTTTGAATGATATCAGCATCGGAAATACCCAAAACATTGCCAAACAAAATATGCGTCAGGTCGATCGAACTTCTAATTTTCGATACCAACACCAAACCCAACGCAAAAAATCCGGTAAAAACTAAACCGATAACCGTATCTTCTTTAACTCTAGTTTGCGCTTTAATAAAGCCGATCGCAATTACCGAACCCACGCCAAATACAAACGCACCAACTGCTAAAGGAATATTCAAAACGTAAGCAATGACAACTCCCGGCATCACCGCATGAGAAACTGCATCGCCCATCAACGCCCATCCTTTCAAAGTCATGTAGCAAGAAAGTGCAGCACAAACCAGCCCTACTAAAGCGCTAACTAAAATTGCCTTCACCATGAATTCATGCTGCAACGGCGCGGCAAACCACTGAATTAAATCCATTATTACTACTCCCGATATGCTTGAGTTAACTTATATTTTGGTTTTGAGAAACCGGGTTTCTGGCAAAGATTTTGCAATACACCCGATATTTCACAGAAACCCGGTTTCTTGCAAAGTCTTTGCTACAGAAACCGAAATGATGCGATAATTCAACTTAACCGACTTTTACCAAAGGATAAATCGCCAACCGAACCGCCAAAAGTGCGCGAAAGATTTTCCTCTGTAAACACTTCTGATGTGCTGCCGTAGGCGAGAATGCTGCGATTAATTAATACTACTCGATCGCAAAATGTGGTAATAGAATCCAAATTGTGAGTTGATACGAGAATCGTATGTCCTGCTTGGCGCAATTCCATCAACAAGTCGATCGTTGTTTTCTCAGTTTTAATATCAACACCTGCAAAAGGTTCATCTAGCAGCAAAATAGTTCCCTGTTGCGCCAAAGCCCGCGCAAAAAAAGTGCGTTTCTTTTGTCCTCCCGATAACTCTCCGATTTGCTTGTCGCGCATCGGCCACATTTCCATCCTTTCCAAACTTTCTCGCACGGCACGCTTGTCAGTAGCGCCCGGAATTCGCAGAAAATTCATGTACCCGTAACGTCCCATCATCACCACATCATAAACGTTCACCGGAAAATTCCAATCTACGTCTTCAGACTGAGGTATATATGCCACTAAATTGCTTTTTTGCACTTTGCGAAGTGGCAAACCATTCATCAAAATCCGCCCGGAAACAGGCTTTACCAGCCCCATCATTGCCTTAAACAGCGTCGATTTTCCCGCGCCATTCATCCCCACCAAACCGCAAATCGTGCCTGCTTTCAATTGCAGCGAGGCACTGTGCAAAGCAACTTTGCCGTGATACGCCACCGTCACATTTTCAATGTCGATACTGATTCTATCCATCTGATTGTCTCCAAATTACCAATTACCAATTACCAATTACCCATTACCCATTACCCTGTAACCCTTTTATCAAAGTATTCACGTTGTATTCAAGTAACTTAAGGTAGGTTGATGCCGGGCCATCTGCAGGAGAGAGGGAATCGACATAAAACACTCCGGCAAATTTTGCGCCTGTTTCCTTGGCTACCTGAAGTTGCGGTTCGTTACTGACGGTACTTTCGCAAAATACAGCAGGTATTTTGTTAGCTTTGACTGTATTAATTACTCTCTCAACTTGTTTTGGCGTCGCTTGTTGTTCGGCATTAACCGGCCAAATGTAAACTTCTTTTAGTCCGTAATCGCGGGCAATGTAGGAGAATGCACCTTCGCAGCTAACTATGAAGCGTTTGTCGGGGGGAATTGCTGATATCGCTTGTTTTAGTTTAAGATCGATCGCCCTTATTTCCTCACTGTATTTAGCCGCATTCGCGTCATAGGTTTTCGCGTTAGCCGGATCGATATTTCCTAATGCTTTGCGAATGTTTTCGACATAAATCAAAGCATTTTTGGGCGACATCCAAGCATGGGGATTCGGTTTGCCTCGATAGGCGTCTTCCGCAATATCGACGGGTTGAACTCCTTCGCTCAAAGTAACGCGAGGAACTTTGGGAAAACTGTTATAAAATCGAGTTGCCCAGCGTTCCAAATTCAATCCGTTGTCCAAAATCAAACTAGCACCTTGCCCCCGTTTTAAATCACTGGGCGTGGGCTCGTAACCGTGAATTTCCGCCCCCGGTTTGGTAATCGATTCCACAATTGCTTTGTCTCCGGCGACATTCTGAGCCATGTCTGCAAGCACCGTGAAGGTGGTGAGAATGACTTTTCGGTCTTTTCTGGTCAAATCGGTAGCAGTGGGGCTAGAAACTCGATTTCGATCGGTCTGAAGCCCTGCCGTCTGAGTGTTGCACCCGCCCAGACAAACTCCCAGTAACAGTGCAAATCCCAGCATCTGATACTTGCGACAGATAACCTGATGATTCATTGCCTTTCATAATATTTTCATTATCTTGAGTTTATCACAGTAGGGCAAAAAAATGAAACAATTATGAAAAACAGGTAAAACGAGCGATCGAGCCAGAAAATCGACACAGGAACCAGCAGCAAGTCTCGGGCTGCCGGGAGGTCTGCCTGACAAGTTTGAAATATGATAAACTCAAGCAGATAGCTTATTTTAAAGTATGTAGTTAGCTGGAGTATGACTGTTGGTTGCGACACAAGATTGTGAAAGAATGATTCGATCGCTCGGATGGGATGGGTTGCGCGCTCTATGGGACAATATCGAGAATCGCAGCACTCCAGGATGGGACCCCGGCCAGGCTTTTGAATATTTGGTAATCCGAGCATTTCAACTTGATGGTGCGCGGGTAAAATGGCCTTATACGGTGAGGCTTTTTGATGAGGTAGTCGAGCAAATTGACGGTGCCGTTCATTGTGCGGGACTTTCTTGTTTGGTCGAAAGCAAAGATTTTGCAGACAAAGCAGTTGATATTAATCCTATTGCTAAACTTCGCAATCAACTTTTACGCCGCCCCGTCGGTACAGTTGGCTTACTTTTTAGTCGAACTGGGTTCACAAATGCGGCTGTCAACCTTTCATGCTTTTCATTGCCACAAGCAATTCTTTTGTGGAATGGAGACGAAATAAGATATGCACTTGAGCAGGAAAGAATCTGCGAATTATTAACTTTAAAATATTGCGGAGCGGTAGAATACGGAGTGTCTAATTACAACGTTATATTGCGAGGTATCTAATGAAGGTTTACATTATCTGTGAAGGTGATTTCGATGCACAATTACTTAAAACTGTGCTGCCAGAAAATTTACTCACTGATGTGGGAGTTGTTGTTGGTGGTAAAATATATAATATTAAATCACTAGCTATGTCTTTAATTGTGAGTCGGCGGGTACCAGTTCTGATCGTATTTGATGTAGGTTCATCAGTACCGGAGTTAGTTGAATTTCGCCGTCAAGATATAGAGGAAGTGGTTTTATGGGTAGCGGGTAAGACACCAGTTAAAATAGTGCCTGCTATTCCTGAAATAGAAACTATCTTTTTTCAAGATGTCTCTTTGCTGGAACGGTTGCTGGGATATACACCTCCTCAAAATCTACTCGATCGCGCCGTTTTTCTACCCAAAAAAGTTTTAGAGGAATTAATCGCTCGATCGAACATAATTCAAGATATATCCGAGATCCTAGATCGATTGACTGAGGAAGATATTGAGATTTTACGATCGGCTGCAATTATGCAAGAAATTATTCAGTTTCTGCAATCTGTCCGCGAAACAGCAGAGGCTACTTTAATTTAAAAAACTTTATCTTGCAATGCAGTAATTTTGATGGATGGCACAATTATGCTACGGCACTTCTGGACAACATATTGCGGATTTTGTCAAACAGCCAAAATAGTGCTACTATCCCCATATATCGATCGGCTCTGATGGGGAACAGCCATCAGACGCAAGGGGGAAAGTTCGGTGCAAATCCGGCGCTGTCCCGCAACTGTAATGAGATTTTTGCATCTCTGAGTCAGGATGCCCGCCGATTTGTTTACCTGTTGTTTTTCATCTGCGAGGTATGGATGATGGTTAGTTTATTCTTTTTTAAATTATTGGATTCGGATTGTTTTCACCGCAGATATCAGCAGATAAACACAGATGAACGCTGATGGAATTGGTTCTGTGTTTTGAAGAGGATATTATTTTAATGGGAATGACAAGAAATGCGGGTTGAAGATAGTGTTTGGCAGGGTAGTTTTGGTTACTGGCAAAACTTGTTTATTCACCAGAATATTTTGTCGATCGGACATACTGCTTGGCATGGTTTTTTGAATTCAGGTAGAGGCATTGTTGTTTGCACAATAAATACTCCGATCGACTGTGCTATTAATTGGAGCATTGATAACTTACAGTACGATTTGGAATTTATTTGCGAGTTGGATGCCAAGGCTTATTTACAGCAATTCAAACTAGAAGAAATAACTGTTTCAAACCTGCTCCAGATCGTTGCTACCTACGAACCCGATCGAGCGATCGTGTTTTTGTCGATCGCCAACAGTCAGATCGATATTAATTTGTTGCAAAACTTGGCAATTTCTCCCGTTCTGTGTTACGAACAAGTATGCAAGCGCTGGGAAGAATTTCAACCCGCCCCAAAATCCTAAAACTTACCTAATTCTCCCACCTAATTCTCCCATGTCGAATTCAAAATCAATCTCTGTTTCCAAAGTAACTCGCTACCAAAATGCAGCCCTGAATTACTATTTAGGGCTGACAGAATCCCCCTACCTGCACTACGGTTATTGGGAATCTTTACCTGTTCCCGCTGTCGAATTAACCATCGGAAGGTTGCGCCTCGCTCAAGAAGCTTATACAGTCAAACTGTTAGACTTTATTCCCAAAAATGTCAAAACCGTACTGGATGTTGGGTGCGGAATTGGCGGCAATGCGGCTTATTTACTCGATCGAGGTTTTACAGTAGAAGGACTAGCACCCGATCCATTCCAAAAAGAGCGATTTCTCCAGCATACAGGCGGTCGGGCAATCTTCCACCTCGCGAAGTTTGAAAACTTTAAAGCAACCCACGATTACGATCTAATTCTCTTGAGTGAAAGCAGTCAATACATGGCTGCTGCTGATATCGCTGCTGGTGCGGCTGCTATCCTCAATCCCGGCGGCTATTTGTTGATTGCAGATATGATGCGATCGAATGCTAATTATACAGAGGGAATGTTTTCTAATTGTCATGTTGTTGCAGAACTTCGCGCTGCTTTGTTGCAAGCTGGATTCACTTTAGTAAAAACTGAGGATATCTCCGCTCATATTTTACCGACGATCGACCTGTATGTCGATGCTTTCCGCAGGTACGGATTGAACACGATGATTTATGTTGCTGATTTAATTGCGATCGCAGTTTCGCCAATTCACAAATTATTGCGCTGGATATTTCGGCGCTGGTTCAAGAAACTGGTGGTTGAAGGATTGGAGGCGAGCCAACTTTTTGAACAGCATCTCTGTTACGAAATAGAACTTTGGCAGTTGTCAGAAACAGTCGATCGTTGACAGTTGATAGTCGATCGTTGATAGTTGATAGTTGTAGTGCGAGCGTCCCCGCTCGCGATCGGTTGATAGTTGAGAGTTTTAGTGCGAGGGTCCCCGCTCGCGATCGGTTGACAATCGATCGTTGATAGTTGACATTTGAGAGTCGATCGATTACCAATTATCGACTACCAATTACCAAGTACCAATTACCTGCAGTAGTTGTTAGTTATTGAGCCGCCTGAAAAATCTGTTCTGCTGTTAAGTTTAAATCGGGAAAAGCAAGCGATCGCACCACATCATCACCTCTAAATCTATCGACTGCATACTCGCCGTCAACCAATTGGTTTACAGAGATAGTGGGTTGCTTAGGATTGCCAATATATCTTCTGCCACCTAACCCTAAATAATCGACAATCCAGTATTCAGAAATTCCCAGCTTTTCATATTCTCCTAACTTCATCAAGTAGTCATCTTGCCAATTGGTACTGACAACTTCGATGACTAAACGGATAGTTTCACCTTTGGTAATAGTCGATCGCTTTTTCCACATCGGTTCCGTTTCGATTCTGGACTTGTCTAATACCATCACATCGGGGCTGTAGCCAGATTTATCAGAATCAATAGCCTTAATAATTCCTTGCCGTGGAATAAAATAGGGCAAAGCCAAACGTTCAATTTGAACGCCTACTTTGAGGGCGAGGAAGCCCCCTACTTGTTCGTGAGTTCCAGTTGCTTGCATTTCGATAACGGCTCCATCATGTAATTCAAAGCGACCTTGACCCTCTGGATACCAGTCCAGAAACTCATCTAGGGTCATTTGTTTAGACTTAGCAGGTTGTTCTTGAACGAGCATATTGGTTCTCCTTATTTGCTGTTAATTTCAACGTCTCTATAAATTTTTTAAATTAGGCTATACTTAGATCGTAACTTCCAATTGTTACTTTGTCAATTATAGCATTTCTCACTAATATAACGTGCACCCGATTTTGTATCTACCTAAAAAAGACTATATTTATGTCACAACCGATTCTCGAATTCGATCGCGCTTCCTACAGCTACCCCTGCAACGCGCGATCGGCAATTCAAAGTCTCAACTTGCAAGTGCCAGCAGGCAAAAGATGCGGGCTAATCGGTCAAAATGGATGCGGTAAAACCACCTTATTTTTGCTAGCAAATGGCTTGTATCAACCCCAACAGGGAAAGCTATACTGGCAAGGCGAACCATTCCGCTACGATCGCAAATCCCTAACCAAATTGCGCCAGCAAATCGGACTGGTTTTTCAAAATCCCGAACATCAATTAGTCGCTGCTACGGTAGAAGAAGATATCTCTTACGGATTGTACAATTTAGGATTGACAGAATCTGAAATAGCGCGACGGGTGCAAGAGGCGATCGATCGATTCGATCTCGCAGAATTAGCCCACCAACCAGTTCACAATCTCAGTTTGG
The DNA here is from genome assembly GCA_012034575.1 of Richelia sp. CSU_2_1. GTDB lineage: Bacteria > Cyanobacteriota > Cyanobacteriia > Cyanobacteriales > Microcoleaceae > Microcoleus. The sequence goes on from JAAUPF010000023.1 coordinate 18,154, forward strand.
GACAGAAAAAACGGGTGTCGATCGCTGATATTATGGTATTAGAACCCAAACTTTTGCTGTTAGATGAACCTACCGCTTATCTCGACCCGCGCCACACGCAACAACTGATTTCTCTGCTGCAACAAATTCACGCGATCGGCACTACAATTCTCTTAGCAAGTCACGATTTAGATTTCATCTACCGCTGGGCGGATTGGGTGTTTGTGATGGATCGGGGACAACTGATTTTAGAAGGAACACCGGAAACTGTTTTTGCCCAGCGGGAGGTGTTAGAACAATTGCAACTTGGGGTACCGCTGGCGATCGAACTGATGGAGGAAATAAGGGCGATCGTACAGAGAAATGATAACTCAAATATAGAGAATTTTGAGCAGTGGCAACAACAAATTTTAGAAGCACGACGGCTGCTTTAAATCTGTAAAATTGGTATTATAAAACTACTATGTACTGCATTACTCTTCATGCACCATCTCATCGCCCCGATTTCAATCATTTAGCGATCGGCTTTTTTGCCTGTGAGCAAATACACGATTTCTTCTCCTTTACCTTTAATCTCGATCGCCCCCCTCTCTTCAAATACATACCGATCTTTTAACTCCTCATAAATAGCAGCAGTCACTTGAATGTACCCCGGCAATCCTTGAGATTCCATCCGAGAAGCAACATTCACAGTATCTCCCCACAAGTCGTAGATGAATTTTTTAGTACCGATTACGCCAGCAACTACTGGCCCCATATGAATGCCTATCCGAATTTGAAATTGTTCGCCGGTATCGGTTTTAAAATCAGCAATTGCTGCTTGCATATCTAATGCCATATTCGCGATCGCTTCTGCACGATCGGCCTTCGGTACTGGCAACCCCCCTGCTACCATATAAGCATCGCCACTTGTTTTAATTTTTTCCAAACCGTTTTTCTCAGTTAGTTCATCAAACTTAGAAAAAATCTGATTTAATAAACTCACCAATTCCTGCGGTGACATTCGGGCTGCAATAGACGTAAAACCAACTATATCAGCAAACAAAACCGTTGCTGATTCAAACCTCTCGGCCTCTGTATTTTCACCTTTTTTCAAATTTTCAACAATCGCTGCTGGTAAAATATTTAGCAATAAACGATCGGACTTTTCTTGAGCAATGCGCAAAGCTAGCTCAACTCCTTCTCGCTCTTGAATTTCGTTTTGCAAGCGCCTGACAAGTTCTTCTAATTTCTCCGTTTGCTGTTGCAGTAGCTTTTGTTGATGTTGAATTGTTAACTGATTTGCCACTCGGGCCAATACTTCTCGATCTTGAAAAGGTTTTGTAATATAGTCAACAGCTCCCACCTCAAAGGCTTTCACCTTATCTGAAACATCATCTAAGGCGCTTAAGAAAATGACGGGAATCGAGCTGGTTATTGGCGAAGCTTTCAACTGGGCACACACCTCGTATCCATTCATTTCTGGCATCATTACATCTAGCAGAATTAGATTCGGAGGCAGCTCTTGCGCTGTAGATATCGCCCTTTGTCCGTTTAGCGCTTTGCGCACCTGATATCCTTGTTGGGTCAAGATTGTTGATAAAAGCCGCACGTTATCTGGCGTATCATCAACTACTAAAATGTTAGCTTGAATTGTAGAAACTTGATTGCTGTTCATGCGATCGTGCGCTTATTTTTTTACCATCATACATATTAACACTGACGCACGGCAACCCCTGATTTCGCTAGCTCTATAATATCATCAAATAGGAAATCATGCGCTAAATTAGTAAGGATTTGTGCGGCGGTTTCCAATTCTTTAGGCATTTCCTCAACCAACTGGAGAATTTTATCGTCGCAACATTCACGAGCCGCATCAGATATCTTCTGCACCCACTCAACAGGCATTTGCGCGAGTAGCGATTCTACCGATTGAGTGCTGTCATCTTCACTAATTTCGCTTTCATTTTCGATGTTTAACTCAACAGGTTCCTTATAAATGTAGCGAATCCCTAAAAGTTCTTCCATTTTCGCAAACAGTACGTTTGCATCGAATGGTTTGCGAATAAAATCATCGCAGCCTGCTCTTAAAATAGTCTTGCGTTCCTCTTCAAAAGCACTAGCAGTAAGAGCAACGATCGCGGTTTTTTTTCCTAGAGGATGAGCCTTGATTCGTCTTGTAGCTTCGTAGCCGTTCATCACGGGCATTTGCATATCCATCCAGATCAGGTGCGGTTGCCAATTCTCCCATATAACAATCGCTTCTTCACCGTTTCTAGCTTCTCGGACTAGGAGGCCTAGCGGTGACAATAACCTGGTAATGACTAAACAGTTATCGGCACGATCGTCAACTACCAAAATCCGATATTCAGGTTGATTAGGTGCTAGACCAATTACCTTTTTTTGCGATTTGAGCATTTTTATCTCAGCCGAATCTGCCAGGTTAATCTTAATATCAAATGCAAACTTACTTCCCAAGCCTGGGGTACTGCTAACAGCAATATCTCCTCCCATCATTTGTACGAATTTGCGACTGATTGGTAAACCCAAACCAGTCCCCTGTTGAGATTTACGACCTGTTTTTGTTTGCTCGAAAGGTTCAAATAACTTATTCATCTCTTGCGCCTCAATCCCAGGGCCCGTATCTTCAATTTCAAACTCAAGACGTAGAAATATAGGTATCATTGAATTCGCGTTGCAATCGAACTCCTTCTGTGCGGACTCTTCAGAACCCGCGAAGGCGGGTTTTGTTTGTATAGTCGCGGTTTCAACCGCCGAGTTCTGTGAATTTCCCGAACCCGCGAAGGCGGGTTTCGTTTGTATATCTGCGGTTTCAACCGCCGAGTTTCCCTTCTTTTTCACTCGCAAATTAACGCTACCAGTCTCTGTAAACTTGATAGCATTTCCGACAATATTAATTAAAATTTGACGCAATTTACCCTCATCTCCACAAACAAATTGCGGCACTCCCTCACCGATTTCAAAATTTAGCTGCAATTTCTTAGATTCAGTTTTCAATCGGAACATCTCCTCTAAGGTTTCTAGCAGGCGGATTAAATTAAAACTGCTTTCATTAAGCTGACTTCTGCCCGCTTCAATTTTCGACATTTCCAAAATATCATTAATTAGTGAAAGCAAGTGTTCGCCCGCGCGATTGATAATTTCTAAGTGTTGCTGGTGTTGCTTGTTTAAAGAAGAATCGCGCACCATTACCTGACTGAATCCCAGAATTGCATTCAAGGGAGTCCGCAATTCGTGGCTCATAGAAGAAAGGAATTCGCTCTTGGCGTGGTTAGCTTTATCAGCAGCTACTACCGCTTTTTGTAAAGCTGCTTCTGCCAGTTTGCGATCGGCAATTTCCGTTTTGGCTTGTTCAAAAAGGGTAGATTGCTGGATGGCAATTGCTAGCTGCACGGAAATCAGCTTGAGAGATTCTATCTCCGAAGAGTTCCAATGCCTTTGACTGCGACAGTGATGAGCGATCAGCAGTCCCCATAAATTTTCACCTTGTAAAATGGGAACTACGATGTTAGCTTTAATTTCAAACTGGCTCAATAAATCGATGTGGCATTTTGAAATATCTGCCGTATAAATATTATCGATCGCCCGCAAATGTCCCTCTGCATAAACAGAAACGTAACGTTCTCGAAAACAAGGATCGTTAATATCAGTTCCCAAAATCGGACTCGTATCCGCTGCTACCGACTCCACAGCTACAAATCCGCTCCAATCAGGATTAAAGCGGTAAATAATAGTGCGATCTGTTGACAAAAACTGGCGGACTTCTTCCACAGCCATTGTCATCACTTCTTCTAGGTTGAGAGAGGAGCGAATCCGTTCTTGAATGGAATTCACGAGACGCTCTCTTTTTACTTGCTGTTGCAAAGCTATTTCCGCTTGTTTGCGAGCCGTAATATCAACTGCATAACCGACACATTCCACAGGGATGCCACCAGCATCTTTGACTAACTTAACCTCATCATAGATCCAGCGATAATTACCATCTTTGTGCAATTCTCGGTATTCATACGATATTAACTCTTTTTCCAAGATTCGATCGTATTCATTCGCTACAATTTCTCGATCTTCTGGGTGAATGATGCTGTGCCAATCAAGAGAACCATTAACAAATTCTCGGGCTTCGTAACCAATCATCGAAAAAACGTTTTCGCTGACAAAAGTTACGTCATAATTTTCCCCTACTTTGCAGCTAAAAATAACTGCCGGAGTAGTTGCTAGCAAATACTGCAAGCGTTCGGTAACGGAGCGCAATTTTAACTCAGCTTGTTTGCGATCGCGAGCTTCCATTGCTAAAGCTGTCATCTGTGCCAAATAGCTAGCGAAACTTTGTTCGTCTAGCATCCAATTCCTCGGCTTGTTTTTATGTTCTAAAGAAATTACCCCTGCCAATCGCCCTTGATGGGTAATCGGAATATTTAGCATTGAGGAAATGTTTAAAGGCATCAAATAAGATGCGCTCAACTCTCGGGTGCGCGGATCGGTTTTAGCATCAACTGCCACGATCGCCTGTTGGGTTTTCAAAGCTTGGAAATAGGTAGGATAATCAGTAAGTTTAAGTTTTTTACCCCCGCTGTGTCGATCGGCAGCCAATTCGTAGATGTTGGCACAGCACATTGCCGATTTATCTTCCTGATAAAACCAAATACTACCCCGATCGACATTCAGGATGCGGGTTGCCATTTGCGCAATCTCTCTGAGCGCCTCGCCGATATTTCCCTCATAAATACTAGATTTTTTTGCTAATTCTAGCAACCCTGCTTGTTGTTCGGTCAACCGAATTTCTCGTTCGCGCAAAGCCTGTTCCGCCGCAATTCTTTCCCAAATTTCTGCTTCCAAGCAAGTGTTAGTTGCTCTTAATTCTGCTGTGCGATCTTCGACTTTAGTTTCTAAGTCATCATAAGCAGTTCGCAAAGCTAGTTCTGCATCTTCTCGCACGGAAATTTCGCGCTGAAGCTTGCGATTTATTTCCTCTAATTCCTGGGGAGTTTTTAAAGATAAAAATTGTGGCAATAGTGTTACCATTTGTCCCGCTGTGAAGCAGGAAACCAGTGCAGTAGCTGCTTTCTCAAGGCCCGACAGCCAATAAGCCGAATGCCACAGCGTCCAAATTTCTAATAAGTGACCCGTCCCGCAAAGAATAATAAATGCACCAAATAAAGCAAATATTCCTAAAAAAGGAACGTCGCGCCGCTTGAAGATAAAATAAATCAGCATCGCCGGAATTGAAAAATAGGCGATCGCGATTAAAAAGTCTCCCGTTACGTGCAGCCACACTAAAGGTGTTTGCCACAGATAGCAGTGACCGTGCGGCATATACTGAGTTGGAGAAAAGATATTTTTGATTAATTCCCACATGATATTTGGTAGTAGCAGATAGTCTTGATGTAAACTCTCGATGTAAACTAGATTGAGTATCGCGTCCAGTTGAAAAGTTATAATGCTTTTGGACTCTCTGCCGATCGCACCCAGAAACCCGTCAACCCGTACTGCATTTATCGGTAATTAACCGGACTCGATCTAAGTTAAACAAACAAGTGAAAGCAATCAATTATCATAACCAAATTTCGAGTGAAAGAGCGCCGCCTTTACAAAAGTTTTACATAACAGCTTGCTTGTTGGCAAGGTGGCGATCGTCTGGGAATTTCAACTCGTAATTTCAACGATAAACTCGGTGTTTTCACTCAACCCGGTTATTTGTTAATATCTTCCTTCTTCCTTCTTCCCTATGACCAAAGTTACATACTAAAGATGATAACAGTAATAAAATCAGGAAAAATTATAGTTGTAGGTTGGGTTGAACGAAGAGAAACCCAACTAATATCATGTCCGGTCGATTACTATAAAAAAAACAGATCGAGCGTGTGGAATGCAAGTCCGCTCTTTCTTGTCTGAGGGAGTCCACACTACGAACGAATCTTATTGCCCTCACTTGACCGGACGCGATCTAATACCACATCAGGGTTGTTCGTACCCGTTATAAGTTGTAGGGTGCGGATCGGCGATCGTCTCATCTACTTTGAGAAATTCCTAGCGACGCACCATACGATCGTATAGGCGATGAGTAACCCGCATTTTGTATAATCTATCAAGCGCAGCAATTTTTATAATTAGTATAAAATTAGGAATTATCGACAAGCCTTCCTTCTTGCCTCTGCCTTATGCCTGCTTCCTTCGGCTCTAAAATCGATCGGTCGAGAAAGCCACACAAACAAAAATCCGGGCAACTCAAAAGCTACCCGGCAAGTCAGATTTAAGACTGTAGATTAATCTAAAATCTCAAACCTAAAACCTAAAATTATTAAACAGCTACAGCCTTCTTAGCAGCAGAGCCCAATTCGCCCTTAGCATACTTAGCTGCAAAATCATCCAAAGAGACTTGCTTAACCTTAGTACCGTGACCGGCCGCACCAAAAGAATTGTAGCGATCGGCACAAACTTTCTGCATGTATTTGATCGAAGGCTTCAAGAAGTGGCGGGGATCGAACTCTTCCGGCTTCGCAGCCAAAGCTTCGCGCACCGCAGCAGTAATCGCCAAACGGTTGTCAGTATCGATATTGATCTTGCGGACACCGCTCTTAATTCCCTTTTGAATTTCCTCAACGGGTACGCCGTAGGTTTCGCGGATTTTACCGCCGTACTGATTGATCAGTGCCAGCAAATCTTCCGGCACCGAAGAAGAACCGTGCATTACCAAGTGAGTGTTCGGCAAGCGGCGGTGAATTTCTTCAATCCGGCTGATCGCCAAAATTTCGCCAGTCGGTTTGCGAGTAAACTTGTAAGCGCCGTGGGAGGTGCCAATTGCCACCGCCAGAGCATCTACGCCTGTTTGCTCCACAAAATCAACCGCTTGGTCCGGATCGGTCAGCAACTGGTCGTGAGAAAGCGCTCCTTCAAAACCGTGACCGTCTTCTGCTTCGCCCATCCCGGTTTCCAGAGAACCCAAACAGCCGAGTTCGCCTTCGACGCTAACGCCGATCGAATGAGCCACTTTCACTACTTCGCGAGTAACTTCAACGTTATACTCGTAGCTCGCAGGAGTCTTAGCATCCGCTTCCAAAGAACCATCCATCATCACGCTGGTAAAACCTTGGCGCATGGCAGAGTAGCAAGTACCTGGGGCATTGCCGTGGTCTTGGTGCATGGAAATGGGAATGTGCGGGTAGGTTTCAGCAGCAGCCAAAATCAAGTGGCGCAGGAAGTTTTCCCCAGCGTAGGAGCGAGCGCCGCGAGAAGCTTGCAGGATGACAGGGCTGTTGGTTTCGTCAGCAGCTCGCATGATCGCTTGGATCTGCTCCATGTTGTTAACGTTGTAAGCCGGCAGGCCGTAACCGTTTTCAGCCGCGTGATCGAGCAGCAGTCGCATAGGTACAAGCGCCATATATATTCCTCCTAGTTATTTGTCGTTTTTGAGTAGTGGGCCTTGGGCAAGCTCAATTCTTACGACAATATTAAGACAATTTGCGATTCGCGGCACATTATCTTTCCGGATTTGCCGCAGAAAGAAGAAGGAAGAAGGAAGAAGGAAGAAGGAAGAAGGAAGAAGGAAGAGGAAAAAAACCATAAAATCAATGGTTTCAGCCATCAATCGATCGCTGTTTGCCCGAATTAGAATTTATTCGGCTTCCCCCTGTTAATTTTTTTAATTTCAAAAATGGGTCGCCCGGGATTCGAACCCGAGACCAATCGGTTAAAAGCCGAGTGCTCTACCGCTGAGCTAGCGACCCATGAAAACTTTGTTTCCGCACACAATTTCTAATAGTAGCACCCATCGATCGAAATATCAAGTATTTTTCAAAAAAATGTTGCCGTCATCCGCACCAACATCTCGCAGCTAGCCCCAGGCTGCAAATAAATCAAGTGTTCGCCGGTATTCAGCGCGTTTCGGGGAGCCGTCCAAGGTTCCAGACAGTAAAAATCCTTGCCCTTGAGCGTCCAAAAAACCAGCTTTCCGTAGCTGGAATTGTAGCTGAGAGTCATCCGCAAGCGGCGGCCGGCATCGGTGACGGTAGCAGCAAGACCAGTCAGTTCGTCAAAAGAAACATCAATTTCCTCCAGCGTTGGGTCAAAAACGCTGGTGAAATAACCCTTTTTCTGAGTTCTCTGATCTCTGTACTGCATCCCTGGAATCTCAAAGCGCAGCTTGGACTTATCCGGAGCCAAAAAGTAAGGGTGCAAGCCGCTTGAAAAAGGCATCGGTTCTGCAGAGAGATTGGTATAGCGCTGGAAAATTTCTAAAGCATTGCCCTTAATCTGATAAGTAAAGGCCAGCCGGAAATCGAAAGGATAAACAGCTTTCGTTCGATCGTTGCTGTCGAGAACCAGAGTCAGAGCAGCTTTGCCCTCAGTAACTCGATCGGCGGCCGCCCAGGGTAAGTCGCGGGCAAAGCCGTGCTGTTTGAGCGTCCGCGGCACTCCCTTGTACCTGTAAGTATTGTCCGGTAAATTGCCACAAATCGGAAACAAAATTGGAATTCCGCCGCGTACAGTCAATTCGGGGTTAGCAAACCGTTCCGCATCCAAGTAAAAAATTTCTTTGCCGGATACTCGCCAGCTAGTAGCGATACCGCCCCGTTCTGGCACAACCTCCAGAGAGGAGTTAGCCAGTTTGTCGGAGAGGACGTAAGTTTTGTACTGCTTTTGCTCGATCTCGATCGCAAACACAGCGGATTGGGCAAGTTTGTCATCGTTAGTAGGTCATCGATCATTGGTGGTCAGTAGATGAATCATTAGTAATTGTTTGCTAGTCTGTGGATGTTCGCCGTTGTGTGAAATCTTGTGTGAAATCTTGTGTGAAATTTCCTCAAATCTACTCTCTCGTAGAGTTTGCTTGCTGAGCGAACTTGTTAGCTCGCCCGTCCGGAGAATTGAGGAAGCCTCACGCAATTTTTAGGATGCAGTACCTACTCCTTGCCACCGAGTTCTCTCTCCGGATATCGCCGTGCTGCTTGCCCGCTAGCCCATTCCAGCAGTTAGCGGAGGCAGCGCGATCGGCTTGCAGCGATCGCTAGAGATGCAAGTGCCTGCACCGATTGCTGTTGGGTTCTGCTGTGTCGCGGCGACTTTAAAAGACACAGAGGGCGTTGCAGGAAGATAGCTTTGCGGGCTTGGTAGTACCCCTGAATTGGGAGATGGGGGAGAAATGAAAGGTTCTTTGATAAATGGCTCTTTAGTGAAGGGCTCTGCTGTGTCCCGATCGGGCTTTTGAGGTTGACTTCGCAAGGTGCGCGCAGGTAACTCGGGAATTGGAGGCGGGCTTGGCTCAGCAGCCGGGGCCGTTTTGTTCTCAAACAAAGGCGGATTTTCCTGCTGTTTGGGAGTGGGAGGCAAAGCTGGCAAAACCGGATTCGGTTTGTTGAGTTGTCCCGGCTGACCAATAGCGCCCTCCCCTGCTGGAACAGGAGAATTCGGCGGCTGTCGGTACGTACCCCTGTGTGCCGGAACTGGTGCCGACATTCCCGAAACAGGGGCTTCAAGGACTACTTCCGATCGCATGGGCTTGTCAAAAATACTGGAAATTTGCTCGATGTGTTTGAGGATGCGCGACCCTTTGGTGCCTTCAACAACTTTCGGCTGAAACTTCTTCACCTCTACAGGCAAAAACTCTACCTTCATCGATCGGTCTCGGAGCGATACTTTCAGCACTGCTGTATCGTAATCGCTGCGGGCGTTGCTCCCGAAAATAAAATTGCCCAGCGAGTAGACAATCGGCCGATCCTTGTAAATTTCTGCCCCTTGCAAAACATGGGGGTGGTGTCCCACCACCAGATCCGCTCCTTGGTCGATCGTAAAGCGCGCCAAATCTATCTGCCAGTCTCCCGGATAATCTGCCAATTCCACTCCCCAGTGATAATTAACTACAATCCAGTCCACCTGGCCCCTAAGAGCGCGAATATCTTCCGCCACGCGGTTGTTGCGACGGGAGTTAGTCCCCGCTTTCCCTTGGTCGGCTGCGTGAAGGTCAGCGTCGTAATAACCGAGGTAGGCGATTCGCTGACCTTTAACCTCAATAATCTCCGGACGCCGCGCTTCTTTAATATCTCGGCCGGCCCCCAAGTGATGGATGCCTGCATTATCTAGAGTATTTATAGTTTCCACCAGTCCGGGTTCCTCGTAGTCCATAGCGTGGTTGTTTGCCAAATTGACAATATCCACTCCGCCCGCGTTTAATACTTGCACCGATTCCGGATCTGCCCTAAAACTTAACTGTTTTTTACCGGCACCCAAAGTAGAGCGAGTCAAGGGGTTTTCCAGATTAACCATCGACACATCTGCTTGCCGGTACTCATCCATTTTGGCAAAGCCCCATTGGTAATCTTTGCCTGCCGATCCTGCCAGGGCGTCCGACAGATTCACATTACCTCCGAACATCAGGGTTACGGTTGGGTCGTAGGGGTTGAGTACCTGCTTTTGCTGCACCACTGGTACTACTTCTAAGGCAGCTTGTACGGTATCCGGACGTTTCGGTGGGGGTCCTGACATGACAAGTGCCTGCTGCTGCCGGGAGTCGAGCGGAACTAACCGCGCAGCCAGAGCTTCGTGGTAGCTGACCCAACATCCCAAAATAAATGAGGCAAGGGCTGAACCCACTAGCAGCAGAGAACGGTACGTTTTAAATTTAACCCAATCGATGGCAAGTAGGGAACGGTAGCGCCGGCGCCGGCGGTTTGCCGGAGTTACTATGCGCACTGACTGTTTCCAGAGGATGTCTGGTTCCCCGGCCAAACGCGCTTTAATTCGCACTCCTTCTACGGCTGGGGAGTTTAGCCTCCATAGCTGGTGGCAGATAAATTTAACTAAACCTTCCCGCAGGGTGTTGCCCAAGCGTGTATCTGACGCAAATTCGCGCTGAAATTCTATCAAAATTTGCACGCAACCGGCATGAGCTGCTTCGACGCGGGCGTAAATCCCTTCGGGTCGCAGCAGGCTGTCTATCCAGTAGTTCAGGGCTTGAAAGTTGCCCGATCGCGCTTGTTCCAAGATCGACGGCTGCGACCAATTTTCTGCGTATACCATCAATTAGCCTCCTTATTCACAGGTTCGAGCTCTTGCTCATTGTTTTGAACGGAACCGCAATTCTTTTAGCTTAACCGCCACTTCGCTGCCCGATTTGAAGCTAATTGTTGGCCGCCACCATCTTTTACCTTTAGCGGCTGCCTGTTGTCAGTGACTGCGATCGCATTCCGATCGAATTCAGAGTTGCTTTTGGGTGGAAGTCGCATCATTTGCCAAAAAATTGACGGGTTGGGTCATTTACATTTCCCGATCGAACGGGATTTGGTCTGAGCTTGCCGAGTCTGTTGTTTCTGCGGTTGTTTGTTTGAGTGTCGCCTCGGAGCGATCGCTGCGTCAAGTCCCGCTGCTGCATCTTTGGTGCTGAATACCTGAAGCAGCGTGCGGCAGACCGTACAATTTGGCAGGATAATAAATTAGCCTAGTGGGCAAATTTGGTGATACCATTGATTTGGTAACTCCCATCGGTGTTAAAGTCTCGGGAAACGTGAAACTGGCCAGTCTGTAGGGCTGTGCCTGCCGATGTAAAACTCAAAGTACGTTACCGCTTTCCAGGCAAAGTTTTTAAGCAAATACACTGCGCAGGAGAACTGACAAATGCTACAGCGCAAAATCTATCAACTCTGTTGTGATGGTCGTGAGGTTTCTATTTTTCTTCGAGATCAACAACGTTGGATAGAGCGCGCTCGTATCCTAGATATTGAAGGGGATCTAGTCACGCTGCGCTACGAAACTGAAGAAGAAGACGAAATTAGCTCCTGGGAAGAAATGGTGCGTCTCGAAAGTATTGGAGCTGTTTCCCAGAAGTTGGCTTCGGTGTCGAGAACTAACTGCGAACCTCTAGTTTCTGATGATTGTCCCGAAGCCGAACAAATTCGCGATCGCTACCCCGAATCTAATTTGGATTAACTGTTTGGATTGACTGCTCTCCGCACCGAATGCGCGGGGGATGGGGTCGATTACCAGTAATAAAAACGGTTTGCAGTCAGATTCCAAGTCCCCAACAAGAAGGATGGAGGTCTCTACTGCAAACCTTATTTATTGCGCTCGATCGCGTCGGCTCGATCGAGCGCGGTGCTTCGATCGAAGAATCACTTCTTTTAGAGCCTTTTTTAGTCTTAGAGAAACGACGAGCAAGCCGTTTCAGAGAACGACGGGGCTTTCAACCCAAATTTTCGGTAAATCGAGAACCTGCAATCTGACGCACCTCAGAGAGATGGCGGATTTTTCTGAAAAAATCCAGTTCTCGCAGAGGTTTCACAGCCGTTTTGCAACTAAGTTTTGTTAAAAATTGTAACTAACTGTACTTGAAACGTGCCAAGAGGTGTAAGGTCTTTAGCTTTATTCCTGGGTATTGCTGTGATTGGCGATCGACTTCGGACAAGACCAATTGCTGGAAACCATAGAGGGCCATCCCATTCGCAAAGCTTCGTGGCAAACCGTATGAATGGTTAGCTGGCAGTCTAACAGGTGCAACCCCGATTTTTCAGCTTGCTTCATGCCAGTTTTGAGAATCGAGTCGTTATTAAATTCGATCGTTCGGTTGCACTGAACGCAGACTAGGTGGTGGTGGTGGTGCGGATAAGGCTGGTTTATTTCATAGTGTTTGTGGCCCTCGGCCAGTTCTAGTTCCCGAAGCAGGCTCATCCTTGCCATTAACTTTAAAGTTCGGTAATGGTGGACAAGCTGATGTTTTCCCCGCGATTTTTTAACAGAGTGTACAAATCCTCGGCACTCAGGTGATTGCCTTTGGGGAGGTTTTGAAAGACGTGCAAGATGGTTTCCCGTTGGGGAGTCATCCGCCAGCCTTTGTCGTTTAGTTCGGCTTTAAATGAGGAAGCGGTGTAAAGTGCCATAGTGACCCTCTCAAGAAAGTCTGCCTATTGACAATATTACACGCTAACTAACATATTTTTCAAGTATTGAGGCTTATTGAAAAAAGATTTCCCAAAAAATGGTTGTTTCGCTTTAACGAGTAACGGGTACTCGCTTTTGCACCCGACCATCGCCCGTTACTCATTCTTCCTGACAAATTTAAGTCAGAGACTCCAGATAGTCCCGCACCCGGTTGCGGCGCTTGGGTTGCCGTAATTTTTGCAGGGCTTTGGCTTCGATTTGGCGGACTCGCTCGCGAGACAAATCGAGGGCGCGACCGATTTCTGCCAGCGAATAGGGGTGCCCGTCGCCCAAACCGAACCGCATCAGAATCACATCTCGCTCGCGGCTGGTCAAATCTGCCAGCAGTTGTTGCAAGTCGCGGTGCAGGGCTTCCCGCATCAGCATTTCTTCTGGGGAAATACTGTCAGTTTCTAGTAAGTCGCCGAGCTCGGTATCTTTTTCGTTGCCGACTTTAGTTTCTAGAGATACAGAGCGGGGAACTCGCAGCAAGACTTCCCGAACTTGAGCCGCAGTCATGTCCAACTCGACGCCAATATCTTCGATCGTCGCTGTCCGACCTTTTTCTTGGGAAATTTTGCGCTGGGCTTTTTTAATTTTGTTAAGTTTTTCGGTAATGTGGACTGGGAGGCGAATGGTACGGCTTTGAGTCGCGATCGCCCGCGTAATTCCCTGGCGAATCCACCAGTAGGCGTAGGTACTGAACCGATAGCCCCGCGTCGGGTCAAACTTTTCTACAGCTCTCTCCAGCCCCAGAGTACCTTCTTGGATTAAGTCGAGCAGTTCTAAACCGCGATTTTGATATTTTTTTGCCACCGAAACGACCAGGCGCAGGTTTGCCTTAATCATGTGGTCTTTAGCTTCGATTCCTTCGGCTTGAATTCTTTCTAGGGTTTCGACCGTCATCTCGGCTAGCTCTGCCCAGTGGCGCTTGCCTTCGACCATGATTTGCTTGACTTCGGACACGTTAGGAACGCCCGCAGTTGCGGCCCAGCGTTCCAGCGAAGGTCTGTGTCCCAATTGTGCAGCTAAGCGATCGCGCACCTCAATTAGATGAACAAAGCGCTGAATTTGTCCTTCTTGCTGTTCGGCGGCACTGTTGCGCAATTCCAGCATCTTAATGTAACGCTGGACTTTTTGGGCTTCGGAAACTTCTTCATCCCGACCTAACAGGCGAACCCGACCTATTTCTTGCAAGTACAGGCGCACTAAATCTGTAGTGCGACGGCTGGCATTTTTTTGCAATTTTGCTGCTGCGTCCGCATCTTCTGTCTCTCCTGCATCCAGGTCGATGAGTTCGTCTGCAGCTTCTTCAGCATCCTCATCCAACACATCATCTTGCAAGGGACGGACTTGCAGTTGCTCGTCGAATTCAGCTTCAGCGTAAAAAGAGGTGGCTGGCATAGTGATTTTCTCAGTTGCTCCGGGTGAAAAGATGCTACGCTTAGCGGTCATTTATGATTATGATGCCCGCGTTGTTAAGACGAAGCATCACCGCTTTTTGTTTCTTTACCAACTTTCCCTATATTTTTCTATGTTGTGCGATCGAGCTCGGACTGTCCGTCTTGTTTTGCCAACGTCTTGTTTTGCCAACATTTAGGATAATTCCGCAAAGTTCCCGATCCAACAGGTCGAATACTGGAAAGTGGGTTGTGCTTCTTTGTTTATACAGCTAGTATAGAGAATTACTGGCTAAAAACAAGTGACTTGCGTCAGAAGTTAAATTAATCTTCATCACTCCTAAGGCTGGTTCCCGATCGCTTATAAAAAATAGCGATTTTTTTAATAAAACTTTATGAAAGTTGACGGTCAATTGCCAGCGCCCGATCGGTATTAAAGGGCTAAAATGACTGCAATATATAAATCCTAGCGTTTCTAGAGTTGGCTGTTCCAGCTTGGTAAAAAAGTTTTTTTCCGTAATTCCACCGATCCAAAAATCCGAAATTTGGAAATGAAATCACTGTTAGAGAGCGATCGCGATCGCATTATTTTAGGTATGGGAGAACGGGGAGCTAGGCGCAATTTATATTTCGGAAGATATGCACAAAACTCCGTGAGGGGCAAAATCCTCGGCCAGTGCTGCAGATGTTGGCACAGCCACCCCGTTACAAGGGTTTTTGGGCGCAAGTCCTAATATTTGGATCGGGAGTCCTACTTAATAATTATTTAACTAATAATTTTCGCAGCCTGCAAAGTCAGGCGACAGAAAAAATACACCTTTAACTTGCTTCAGATACCGCAGTTTAAAAGCTGGTAACTTATGAGCTTTTGCCTACGGATAAGTTGTTGGGCAAAATCGAATACCTGCTAAAGACAAACCATACCAAATATTTCTGCGCAGCAATACGAGTTCAAGACCTTTGGCGAACTCAATTGCGCGCCCATCAAAATTATTAGCGCGGGTAAAGTTTCATCAGTTCCCTCACCTGTTCGGCATGATAAGAACTGCGAGTTAAGGGAGAAGCAACAACTTGCAAGAATCCCAAAGATTCGCCAAACTCTCTCCAAGCATCAAACTGTTCTGGCGGTACAAAGCTGTCCACGTTCAAGTGCTTTTGACTTGGTTGCAGGTACTGTCCCAAAGTCAAAATATCGCAGCCGACAGCCCGCAAGTCTTGCATCGCCTCCCGCACTTCGCCGTCTGTTTCGCCGAGTCCTACCATGATTCCAGATTTGGTGTATACTTGCGGTGCGATGTCGCGGCTGCGCTGCAACAGTTCGAGGGTACGATCGTACTTGGCTTGCGGGCGCACCCGGCGGTAAAGCCGTTTTACAGTTTCGGTATTGTGATTGAGTACCTCCGGGCGGGCGGCGAGAATAGTTTCTAATGCTTGCCAGTTGCCGCACAAATCGGGAATTAACACCTCTACAGTGGTCTCGGGCATTGCGCTGCGAACTGCTTGAATGCACTGCACGAATTGGGGTGCACCTCCATCCGGCAAGTCGTCCCGGTTGACAGAGGTAATCACGACGTGGTTGAGCTTGAGCCTCTGCACGGCTTGCGCTAGACGTAAGGGTTCTGTCGGATCTAAAGGTTTGGGCTTTTTCTCAAAATCGATGTCGCAGTAAGGACAAGCACGGGTACAAGCTGGGCCCATAATTAAAAATGTTGCCGTACCGGCATTGAAGCATTCGCCGATGTTCGGACACGACGCCTCTTCGCAAACCGTATTCAGGGCTAAATCTCGCAAAATTTCTTTAACATTGCCAACGCGCTCCCACTGAGGGGCTTTGACTCGCAACCACTGCGGCTTAACTGTCACTACTGCCTCCGCCTGTCCGTGATTTTACAAAAATTTGAGTATTCACTCATCTACAATCCCATTAAGATAATAAAAACTAATTTTTAAATATTATGCGTTATTGATGCTACTCTACAATAGGTAGATGACCATAGCATAAATGCAATACTTATGTCAAGTCTTCATTTGGCTGGGACTGAAATGAAGTTTGAAGATCGAGGTTCGATCGAGCGCGAGTAGAATGTGATATACTAACAAAGTAGTGTTTGACTACGGGATGTAGCGCAGCTTGGTAGCGCACCTCGTTCGGGACGAGGGGGTCGCAGGTTCAAATCCTGTCATCCCGATTTAAGAGACCATTCTTTAGGATACCAGCTTTAGAATCCCAGTCCAGCAAGGGTTCGGGAGCCGTAAGACCGGACTCGCCCCACCTTTCTCAAGGGGGTATCTGTGCGAATTTAATGCTAATTCGAGGTTGCAGCCCACAAATCAAGTTTTAAAGTTGCAACCAAATTTATGCGAGTAAGAATTGCACGAGTCGGACATCTTAAAGAGATCTCCGACTAGCAAAACCTCAAATTTTCTGCCTAAATCCCATAACGGACAACTTGCAAATCGGGAAATAGCTATTCCGGCTGGCGTTCCAAAGTAGCCTCCATCGTACTCGTCAAGTAATGCCCCGACATAATACCGCTAGATTGGTAGTAGCGGTTGTCATCTACGCGGTGGAGGGTATCAAAACCAGTCCGCCGCTGGCGTTCGTCTCCCAGTACCCAGTAACGCTGCACGATCGACTGCGGAGCAATCCAACCTTCGCCCTCCACCCGGCCGAGTTCGCTGTGTTGGAGTACAAAAGTATATTGCCTTTCATCGCTGTTGAGGTGTCCTCGGTACTGCAAAATAATCTCTTCGCGATCTCCTCCTGGAAACACGAGCTTCGTTACCATACTGAACCAATCTGTTCGGTTCCAGCTCACTAAAGTTTTGCCTTTAACCGTAATTGGCACACCATTGCGCTCAATCCAACTTCCTTCGAGCGTCCATTGGCCTGATTCCATTAAAAACGTGTGAGCCACAGTGCTGTTCCTATGCTTGTCCTGCTGGCTACAATGCTGGTGCAACAACGCACAGCCGTTGTCCCTGAGACTCTATGCTATCACGCCCAACTGTGCCAACAAGAGTTTATTTCTCCTAAAAGTACGGGCGCGCGAGCACCAGTAACTTGAGGCAGGTTGCCGGGAATGCCCCGCACCCGCCAGTAGGCTAAAACCGCAAAAGCGATCGCCTCTTTAAAATCTACACTCAAGCCTGCCTCTGAGGTAGTCAGCACTTCTACAGGATGCAATAAGTCTTGCAATCGGCGTTTTAAGTAGAGATTGTGGCTGCCTCCCCCGCACAGCAAAACTCGATCGGGCATTTGCGGTAAAAAAGTTCGATAACTGCGAACGATCGAAGCTGCCGTCAGTTCTGTCAGAGTAGCCAGTAAGTCGGCAGGACTGAGGTTGTAAGCCTGGGCTTCGATCGCGCAGCGGTGAAAATAATCAGTACCAAATAGCTCTCGACCGGTAGATTTGGGCGGTTTTTGGTGGAAAAACTCTTGTTTTAGCCACTCCTCTACCAAAGCTTGACAGGGATTTCCTTGCGCCGCCCAAGCTCCATCTACGTCGCAAGTTTTAGTACCTCCGGAGAAATGCTGCACTGCTAAGTCCAATAGGGAATTCGCCGGACCAGTATCGCAGCCCACAATTCCCTCCCCCAGGGTGGCAATCTCGGAGTTATCCCCCCATTTCTCTTGTTCCCGGCGAGGTAGATAAGTAAAATTGCCTATGCCACCTAAATTTTGGATGCAGAGGCTGCGATCGGCTTGGGCCAGCAGGCAAGCATCAACTATTGACACTAAGGGCGCTCCCTGACCTCCAGCAGCTATGTCGGCCGATCGAAAGTTACTCACGGTTGTTATTCCCGTCAGTTGAGCAATCAGAGCTCCCCGGCCCAATTGCACGCTGTAGCCCATTTCTGCGCCCGATATCTTTTTCTCTCCGAACTGGGCCGGCCGGTGGTAGATTGTTTGACCGTGAGAACCGATTAATTCGGCATTACCATATTCTGTTTGAATTGTCAAGGCTGCGGTTGCAAATTCTCGGGCGATCGCATCGTCCAATTCAGCTAGTTCAGCAACTGACAGAGATGCCCCGGCACACACAGAGAGAATTTGCGATCGCAAATCAGCAGGATAAGGAAAAGTCTTACCGCCGACGAACTCAACTTGCAAATCGGTTTGAGAACCGATCGCATCCACCAAAGCAACATCAATGCCATCCACCGAAGTGCCGCTGATCGAACCGATAACGCGAACCATGCGATTTTAGATTTTAGATTTTAGATTTTAGATTTTAGATTTTTGAGTTTCGATCGAAAGCTGAGAGGATGCGCGAGGTAGAAACTGTTGACAGCTTTGATATTTGGACTTACCTTAGATTGCCCGTTGCGATCGGATTTACGTAGGTTGCCAGAAGTAGCACAAGGAGATTATTTTAGGGGATCGATCGCCACAATCACCACAGTAATATTATCGCGTCCCCCTTTTTCCTTAGCAGCTTCAATCAAAGCAGTTGCAGCAGCCTCGCAGGCGCGAGTAGATTTCAGATGCGAAGCAATCAAAGGATCGGACAATTCCTCCGTCAAGCCGTCGCTGCACAGCAACAGTCGATCTCCAGGTTTTACTTCTACTGGCAAAATATCTATCTCGTGCAAATCCTCCCGCCCCAGACACTGCGACAAAACGTGACGCCAGGGATGAGTTCTAGCTTGTTCCGGAGTGAGAGCTTTTTTCTTGACAGCCTGAGCCACCCAAGTCTGGTCCTCAGTAATCTGTTCCAAACGAGCTCCATGCAAGCGGTACAAGCGAGAGTCGCCAATATTAGCGCACCAAGGACGCCCCTCATCCCTAAAGATGACAGCCACAGCCGTAGTCCCCATATCAGCGCGCTCGGGGTGCTTGAGCTGATCGGTCAAAATAGCTTGATTTGCCGTTAAAAAAGCCTTTTCCAAAAGCAGGGGAGAATCCTCCGGTCCTTCCCAATGTTCCACCAGATAAGATTGAATCGCCCCGGCTGCGATCCTACTTGCTTCTTGGCCTCCTGCGTGTCCTCCCATGCCGTCGGCCACGATGAAAAATCGCCCGTCAGAGTCTATGTAGTACGAATCCTGGTTTACGGAACGAACTAGCCCTGTGTCTGTCTTACCTGCAAAAGAGGGTTTCATGGATTGGGTATGGGACTCATCAAACTGAGAAGTGTAGATACAAATCGTACAATTTTCGCGCTCGCAATTTACACTTTGAAGGGGAAACTAAGATTTATACTTAGTACCCCGCACGCTCGCGAGTTTGGAAAAAATTGTACTTCCTTAACCGATTGTAGATCGTCTTTTGCCCATCCCATGTGAAAAGTTAGGTAATTCAACAAAGACAGGAGTTACGCACTCCTGGGTTCAGAAACCGATTTTTTAAGAGTCTGAGGCTAAAATTCGTTCTCCCATCCAGAATTACCGCCAAAAACTAGGTTTCTCGGGGATTTACAGCCTCGGAAAATTTTAAGCTTAAGCTCGATCGAGACTTGCCAAAGCAGAACCAGAAAAATCAAAAATTACGACATCCTGTCAAGACGATCGATCCGCTTAAACAAGCGCAGCAGAATAAAACCCGTACCTGCAGCCAGCAAAGCCACAGCCCCCGCCGCCCATACTTGATTGCTGACAAACAAAATAGTCGCCGACAAAATCAAAGCACTCAAAACCAAAGCATAATTCGTGCTCATTTGCACGCTGCTGATGCGCCTGAGCAAGCGTTCTGTTTCTGCTGAACGGACGCGAATCCGCAAATCGCCCTGTTCTAGCTTCTCAATAGTCTCCTCGATCCGGCGCGGCAGACCCAAGGCGCTCGAACTCACCTGAGCCGCTTGACGGCCGATTTCGTTAAAAATGCTGCTAGTTGTATCCGTGCCGTTTCCATTATTCATGAGCTGCATGGCAAAAGGCTGTGCCACCTCCATAAAATTAAACTCGGGATCTAAACCCCGGCCCACTCCTTCGATCGTCGAAAAAGCCCGCATGACAAACGTAAAAGTAGCGGGGAACCGAAAAGGTTGGTTGTAAGCAATATCGTAAAGATCGTCGGTAATTGCGCTCACCGACTGAGTTTCAAAAGGCTTGTCCATGAAGTTATCCAGCATATACTGGATGCTGCGACGCACCGGGCTCATATCCCCCGTCGGCACCAAAGCCCCCAAATTAATCAAAGAATCCATAATCCGCTGACCATCTTTAGAAGCAATGCCGTAAAGCGTCTCCATCAATCCTTCCCGGACGTTGGACTGGATTTGCCCCATCATGCCGAAATCGTAAAAAATCAGAGATCCTCGGGACTGACAGCAATATTGCCGGGGTGAGGATCGGCGTGAAAAAACCGTCGTTGAGCAACTGCTGCAAATAAGCTTTAGCGCCCAACTTGGCGATCGACTTGCGATCGATTCCCGAAGCCTCTAAAGCTTCGTAGTGACTGATTTTAATTCCCGGCAAGTATTCCAAAGTCAGCACTCGTGGAGCCGCGTAGCGCCAATACACCCGCGGCACCATTACCCAGTCCCTGTCCCGAAAATTGCGGCGAAAAGTATCGGCATTGCGCCCTTCATTGAGGTAATCAATTTCCAGCCACAGAATCCGGCAGCATTCCTCGTAAATCCCCAGCCAATCGCGACCTCGCCCCCACTTGGGATGGTTTTGAAAATAGCGGGCGATACCCTTGAGAATCTCCAAATCGATCTCGAACAGTTTGCGCAGTCCCGGTCTCTGCACCTTGACCACCACTTCCGGGCCCGAGTGCAGTTGAGCTTTGTGTACCTGCCCCAAACTGGCAGCAGCTAGGGGTACGGGGTCGAAGCTGCGGAAGAGTTCGGCAACGCTTTTGCCTAAATCCTGCTCGACAATTACCTCTACCTGTTCGTAGCTGAAAGCAGGAACCTTATCTTGCAGCTTGGAAAGTTCCTCGACGAATTCTGCCGGGAACAAATCGGCACGAGTAGAAAATAACTGCCCTACCTTAATGAAAGTCGGACCCAAATCCAAGAGAGTTTCGCGCACCCATACAGCCTGAAAGCGCCGTCTGGCAACTTTCTTTTCTTCACTGACACCTCCCCAGTAGCTCCAATCTTTGCTGTCGAGCCACAGCCAAGTCAGCCAGATCAGTACAAAAGCCCAAATGTCGAAGAAACGACGCCGGCGCGAGTATTTGTCGCGGTTCCAACGGTAAGCTTTACTTCCGTAAGATTTGCCGGCGGTTTTTGGCGCAGCGTCGCCGTCGCGCTTTGCGTACCGCTTGCGATTAACAGAGTCATCAAGGAGAGCAGACACTTGGGTTCCCAAATTTTTATTTTATGTTGTTAGTAGGATTTTAATTGACAGGCTCAATCCTTCTCCTGCGCTAGCTCCCAGTCTAAAGACGCGGGACTTTAACGGTTGTGGTTTTTCAGAGCGCAGCGATTTGCGCTCGTTGAGTGAATGGCTGTGAGAGTCGCCCTAGGACAAACTGCTGCGGTAACGCTGCAACTCCGATCGCACCCTTGCGACTTCGGCCCGCAAATCATCTATGGTCGCTTGCAAGTCGGCGGGCTGGATGTCTGCATCGCTGCTGCTGGGGCTGCCGGCATTTCGGGTTTGCATTGCTAGTTCCGCTTCTCTGTTGGCGCGTTCGGCGACTCTATCGGTGAACTGTCGCAGGCGTTGCCTTTGTTCGGCATCAAATTTGCCGAGTTCGGCGAGGGCGTTGGTGGCTGCGCTCTCTAGTTGTTCGTACAGTGCTTCTGCAAGGGCTCTGCCTACAAAAAAGGCATGGATTGGGGGTTTACTCATGACAAACTCTTTGTGCGCTTCCGCAAGAAATTATAACTTGGTTCTCCCTGATGGTGCTTGCTCCGAAAGAAAGGGAGATGGGGCAGTTGGTGGAGAGTTCGTTTTGCAGGCGATGCCCCAAGCTGTTTGTTGCGGGGGTGTCGATCGTGCTGGGGCTATTTGGGGGAAGCTGGCTGCCCGCGACAAATGGCGGATTCTGCAAGACTGTTCCTGTAACTTGTTTCTGACAGGAGAGCAAACTCGGCAGCCAATCCTTTGTAGCGCCTAACCCTGGGGTACAGTTGGGAGTTACATACAATATCATTTAATGGTTGTAACTTGGAGCTTTAAGTCCTGCAGACAGTATCAACTAGCCGTTAAGTTACAGTGAGAATAAAGGCTTGTTATAGAAATGAAAGACTGCCATTTGTTAGAAGGGGTTTTGGGTTCGTCTGAAGATCGATACCGCTCGGTTGTTGAGGAGCAAACAGAATTAATTTGCCGATTTTTACCCGACGGTACTCTAACATTTGTTAACAAATCATTTTGCTGCTATTTTTCCCAGCAGTCCGAGCCGCCGATCGGACAAAACTTTTTTCAGCTAATTTTGCCAGCTCCAGGAGAAGCGGATCTGCAGCACTTGCTGTCTTTGCACCCAGAACATCCGGTGGTGACTTGCGAACGCCGGATGCAATGCACATCGGGGGCTGTGCGCTGGCTGCAGTGGACGGATAAGGCGATTTTCGATCGCGCCGATCGGTTAGTAGAATTTCAGTCTGTAGGTAGAGATATTACTGCCAGTAAACTGTTAGGACAGCACGATCGAGATCTGTTGCACTTGTTGGGGAGGGCAGTGAAAGATAGCGCACTTTACTTGTTAGATGTTAGGGGAAGCATTGTTAGCTGGAACTCCGACGCGCAAAATATCTACGGATTTCCAGAAACGGAAATAGTCGGTCAGAGTTTTTCCTGTTTGTTCCCCAGCGAATCGATCGAACTCGGACAGCCTTTGGATTATTTGCAGCAGGCACAAAATCAAGAATTTTATGAAGTAGAAAGTAAAAGAATTCGGGCTGACGGATCGGAGTTTTGGGTAAATGCTGCGCTCGCACCTTTGCACGACAATACCGGCAAAATTTGCGGCTTTGCTGAAGCGGTGCGCGACATTACAGAACGCCTGGATACCGCAGCAGCTTTAACAGAAATTCAAGCAAAATATCAAACTCTATTGCAAATTTGTCCGGCAGGAATTATCGTTACTGATGCTAGCAACAATATTTGCGAAACCAATCCTGCTGCTGAATTAATCTTAGAAAGATCGAGTATTCATCAAGATTTGCCAAACAGCAATCTTGTCGCATGGCAAATGCTGTCCGATAACGGCACTCCGATGGCAAATTCAGAAGGGGCGATCGCCCAAGCTATAGCATCCCAACAGGGTGTTGATAATGTAGAAGCCAGAATTGTTAAAGCCAACGGCGAGACGGTGCGGGCGAGGGTGACAGCAGCGCCAATTCCCTCAGCTAGCGGAGCGACTGCGATCGCGATCTCGGACATCAGCGAGATCGAGCAACACGAAGCAGCGATCTATCAACTCGAACAAAAATTAGAAACTGTATTAGAAAATATACCAGATATTGTCGCAATTTATGATAAAGAGTTGCAACAATTACCTACCAATTCAAAAGTCAAAATAGTACCAGAAGTAGCTGATAAAACAATCAATTTGATTGCAGAAAGATGGGAAATACCGCCAGCAAAAGAGGCAATTTGGCAGCAAGCAATTCAAAGTGCATTCGCTACGGGAACGCAGCAATTAACTGAATTAGAGCGATCGATCGCAGGCGAAATTAAATCTTATCAAGCCCGCTTGGTGCCGCAGTTCGATCGAGACGGTTCGGTAGCCTCGGTACTCGCCATCGCCCGCAACAGAGACGAATCGCAATCCCAGTACACCCAACCAACATTCGGACAGCAGAAAGAATTTTTGCAAACAATTTTTGACTGCCTACCGGTGATGGTATCTGTTTGCGATTCCGGGGGCGAGTTGCAGTTAGTCAACCGGGAATGGGAACTGGTCATGGGTTGGTCTTATTTAGAAGCTGCAAACATAGATTTGTTAGCTGAATGCTATCCGGATTTAGCCCGCAGGCAAACAGTGAGAGAAACGATCGCCCGATCGGACGGCAAATGGTATGATTTCCCAACAAAAGTCCGGGATGGAAGCATTGCAGACATTTCTTGGGCGAGCATCCAACTGTCAGACGGCACTCGGATCGCCATCGGTCAAAATCTCATCGAACGCAAACAGGCAGAAGCAGCACTGCGGGCCAGCGAAGAAAGATTTAGCGCTACTTTCGACCAAGCCGCCGTCGGGATGGTAACTTTCCTGCCCAACGGACGCTTTTTCCGCATCAATCAAAAATTTTGCGATATTGTGGGTTACGATCGCGCCGAACTGCTGGCTAAAACCTACTTTGAAATTACGCACCCTGAAGATTTGCAGGCAGATTTGGCCTACGCCCGATCGCTGTACGCCAGCGAAATCGCCAATTATTCGATCGAAAAACGCTACATCCGCAAAGATGGCATCCCCGTTTGGGTAAATTTGAGCGCTTCCCTGGTGCGCAATTCTGAAGGGGTTCCGCAGTATAGCCTTGCAGTGGTAGAAGATATCAGCGTCCGCAAGCAAGTAGAAGCCAACTTAGAGAGAGCTTACAACAGCCTGCAGGAACGCGAGGAACTGTACCGCACTCTGACAACTCATGCCCCTGTAGGCATTTTCCAGACTAACGCTGAGGGAGAAATAACATTTGTCAACGAGCAATGGTGCGAAATTGCAGGGATGACTCGCGAAGAGGTAACAGATAACGGCTGGAGGGAAGCTTTGCATCCCGAAGACTGGGAACGCTTGCGAGCAATGCGGGAAATCCCCCAGCGGCAGTACCAGCAGCAAGCGGGGCAAGAACATGGCGGTGGCGAAATGCTGGCAACCCAAACAGTGCGGCCGGTAGAATACAGGTTTGTAGCAGCAGATGGCAAAATCTCTTGGGCAATTGGTAACAGTTCGCCTTTGCGGGATGCTAAGGGTAAGTTTCAGGGAATTATCGGTACTTTACTCGATATTAGCGATCGCAAAAAAGCAGAGGAACGTTTAGCAAAAATTAACGAGTGCTTTTTAGAATTCAGCGGCGATCCGACGGAGAATATCAACCGCTTGATAGCCTTGTGCGGGGAACTTTTAGGTGCTAGCTGCGCCCTTTACAACCGCCTTCTGGGGGAAATGCTCTGTTCTTTAGGACAGTGGTACGCGGATGGAGAATGCCACCGCGATCGGGGCGAGGCGGCCCAGATTTGCCACGCAGCAATTCAAGCGGGTACGGACGAATTAGTAGTAGTTCGCAATTCGATCGAGGGCGGTGACTGCGGTGACGAGCGGCTGCAAACCTATCTCGCTCAGCCCGTGAAATGCCAAAATATCGGCGTCGGGGCCCTGTGCGCGGCCTACCGATCGAACTTGATGCCGAGCGAGGACGAGCGGAGAGTGATGGGGATTATTGCCGGGGCGATCGGGGTTGAAGAAGAGCGCCTCCGGGTAGAAGAGGCTTTGAGGCTGCAAACAGAGCGAGAGCACCTGATGGGGGCGATCGCCCAGCGCGTCCGCCAATCTCTTGATATGGAAGCGATTCTCAATACTACGGTAGCGGAAGTGCGACAGTTTCTTAACTGCGACAGGGTGGCGATTTTTGTCTGGGCGCGGGGGGCACGAGCAAGGTAATGACCGAAGCAGTTGCTCCCGAGTGGCCGACGCTGTTGGGAGAAAGTTTTCCGAAAGATTGTTTTCCTCGGAAATTTTATCGCCCGCAAATTGAGGGAGATCGAATGGCGATTGCAGGGGCGAGCAATCCAGTCAATGATTGCTTCAATGATTTTCTCGAACAAATGGGGATTGTGTCCAAACTGGTAGTGCCGATTCTCAACTCGGAACGCTGGCGATCCCGACAGCATGGTGAAGAAACCGGACAAGGGCGATGGGAGGATGCGGAGTCTTTTTGGGGGCTGCTGGTGGCGCACCACGATGGCAAACCCAGACACTGGCAGGAGTGGGAGGTTGAGTGGCTGAGCGCGCTGGCGACTCAAGCTGGCATCGCGATCGAGCAATCCCAACTTTACGAACAGCTAAAAGCAGCCAATCAGGAGTTGCACCGTCAGGCGACTGTGGACGGCCTTACTCAGGTGGCAAACCGCCGTCGGTTTGATGAGTACCTGCTTCAAGAGTGGCGGCGCTTGGCGCGGCATCATGCTCCGATTTCGCTAATTATGTGCGATGTGGATTTTTTCAAGCGCTACAACGATGGTTACGGGCATCTGGCGGGTGATGATTGTCTCAAACAGGTTGCTGCTGCGATCGCGGGCGCGCTCAAACGTCCGGGAGATTTAGCTGCTCGTTACGGGGGCGAAGAATTTGCGGTGATTTTGCCTCACACCGATGCAGTGGGAGCTTTTTGTGTAGCAGAAGAAATACGGGCGCGGGTGTTTGGTTTGCAAATTCCGCACGGCAATTCTGCTGTGAATAGTTGCGTGACGATGAGTTTGGGAGTAGCTACGGCGGTGCCGGTGCCACTGTCGGCTCCTGAGGAGTTGATTGCGGCGGCTGATGAAGCGCTGTATTGTGCTAAAGAACGGGGGCGCGATCGGGTGATTCAAAAAGTAATTGAAAATTGGGAATTGGGAATTGAGGACGGAGCGTAATATTACTCGGAAGGCGAGGATTATTTGATAGTTTAAGGATGACGATCGCTGCTTACCAACAAGCTGTAACGTACAATCCTAATTGTGCGATCGCCTACAATCGAAATTCAGAACTTTTTAAACCTCAGTAATGCCCAAAAATCGTGCTAGGATTAACTCATTAAGTCACTTTTAATTTATATGACGCGATTCATTCACGATCGCTTTGCCAAAGAATACTTAGCAGAACTGCTTTCGCCGATCGGAACGGTGAATATCGGTCGCGATGTGACTTCGGAAGTCCGAGAAATCGATGTTTGCTTCATTCCAAATACAGCAATTCCCGAATATTCATCAAGCCTGGGGTTGTTGGGAAAAATGGCCCAAACAACTGCTATTTTTGAACCATTTCGCAATCCGATAACAGTCAGTGAAGTCTGGGGCTGCATGAGTAAGTTATGGGATTTGCAAAGTGAATTGGAACGACAGGCTAGAAGAGAGAATACTCGTTATGATGGGGCTCAGTGGCCGAGACTGTGGATTTTGACACCAACAGCATCAAAAGCATTGGTGTCGGGTTTTGGCGGGATACCAAACCTCTCGAATTGGATCGAGGGAATTTATTTTTTCCCGGAGCATTGGCGAGGGGCAATTGTGGTGATTCACCAGTTGCCAGAAACGCCAGAAACCCTGTGGCTGAGGATTTTAGGCAAAGGGAAAGTACAGATGCGGGCGATTGCCCAATTGAGTGCTTTAGCAACGGACGATCCATTGCGGATTACTGCGCTAGAATTATTGTATAGGTTACAATCAAATTTAGTAGCCGATCCCAAACAACAATTAGAAGCAGAAGAGCGGGAGTTAATTATGGCGATCGCACCACTTTTTCAACAACAATTACAAGCTGCAGAACAACAAGGAATTGAACGAGGAATTGAACGAGGTAGGCAAGAACAACAGCGTTTAATTTTAGAAAATTTTCTGCGGGTGAGATTTGGAGAATTAACCCCACAAATGACAATTTTTTTGGCTCCCATATCCAAGTTATCTGCTGCGGAATTTACCGTGTTGTTGCTGGCAATCTCGATGCTGAGTGTCAATGAAGCTGGGGGAGAAGCAGCAGTGAAATTGTTGGCTGAAAATACTTTAAAAATGTCGGCTCCTGACTTAGAGGATCTGCTACCGCAGGCAGTAACAAATTTACTAGCATTGCCAGGGGAAGAATTGACATTGTTGGTAGAGCAACTGTCAGAATTATCGGCTGAGGAATTGAGGGCAAGGTTAGGAAAAATTCCTGAATAAAAATTGTTTGAATGTTGCCAGCAGTTATGAAGGGCGATCGACCTGTGCCGATACTATTTTTTTATGCAGCACGATCCGGTTCTACACTCAAGATATAGCAATTCTTGCAGGAGCCGTAAATTTTTTACCCCACCCCAACCCTCCCCGAACTTCGGGCGAGGGAGTAAGAAATTTACAAATGATTTAGGGTTGCTATATATTTCCAAAAGCTTTTGTGAATTAGGCATTTTACCTGCTGGCTACACCAACTTAACAACTCGCTGTTAATTTCGCTTATGATTGCTACTGCTACCGTCCTTAAACCTGTCAGTCAAATAACCCTTGCTCCCGGCAGTGTGGTAACTATTCCTAATATTAGTTGGCTGGAATTCGAGTCGATTTTGGCGGAATTGGGAGAAAAGCGATCGGCACGAATTGCTTACAGCAAAGAAACTTTAGAAATTATGGTTCCCTTACCCGAACATGAAGTTCCCAGAGATTTAATCTCCGATATTGTCAAAACTTTACTCAAGTCAGCAGGCAGAAGATACCAGCCATTAGGTTCGACTACTTTCAAACAAGAAGGTGCAGCAGGAATTGAACCTGATGCTTGCTTTTATATTTTAAATTATCAACGCACGATCGGTCGCCGCCGACTGCAACCCGACGATCCGCCGCCGGATTTGGCAATTGAAACGGATGAGATTTCTAAAACTACGATCGATGCCTATTTAGCGATTGGAGTTCCCGAAGTTTGGGTTTACGAGATCGGTAGATTTCGCATCTATTTACTGCAAAATGGCGAATATGTAGAATCTGATATCAGTCCGAATTTTCCGGGAATTGCGATCGTCCAACTAATTCCTGCTACAGTGGAACGTGCTTGGCAGGTGGGAAACTGTCACGCATTAGAAGAATTTGAAAGTGCGATCGGTCGATCGTCCTAAACTTTTTTCAGAAGTCGATCGCCCTTGTTTCCTGAAGGATGAACGCAGATTAATGTTGATTTGTAGCGGTGTGGCAGTGTCGATCGACTCTGGCATCAAATTCACAATCCGGCAGGGGTTTAAACCCCTGCCTCATAGCTAAAGTCGGTTGAAACCGACTGTTAATTTCAATTGTTGACAACAAGATTTTTGCCGAACAAATTAACTCAAAATGCCCTCACTCTTAGTCCTCTTTCAGAGGACTTTCGCTATGAGACGGGGAATTAATTCCCCGTCGGAATGTCGGCTTCACCAACAATATCTATGCTCACAAAAATGAACTACTATTAAGAGCGATCGAA
This sequence comes from Richelia sp. CSU_2_1, assembly GCA_012034575.1. GTDB lineage: Bacteria > Cyanobacteriota > Cyanobacteriia > Cyanobacteriales > Microcoleaceae > Microcoleus. The sequence goes on from JAAUPF010000023.1 coordinate 47,467, forward strand.
TTCACATTATAAACCACTCCCAAGTAGTTATTCCCCGATTTAATCGCGGTTGATGTTACAGCAGTTGCACCATCCAAAATCACACTAACTGATTCAAAAGTTAGTTGACTGAAAGTGACATCGATTAACTGAATTTTATCGGCCGTAGTGAAATCAAGAATTAGATCGGCTTGAGATAGTTCAGTAACCGAATCTTGCAACACAAAGCGATCGCCCCCTGCGCCACCTGTGAGGATATCAAAACCCGGATCGCCATTCAAAACATCATCACCCGCACCGCCTGATAAGAGATCGTCGCCCTTACCGCCGCGCAAGGTATCGTCGCCATCGCCTCCTAACAGGATATCATTATCATTATTCCCGCTAAGAAAATCGTTGCCAATACCGCCCGCGATCGAATCCGAACCTTTGCCGCCGATTAGTTCGTCGTTACCCCCTTCACCTACTAAAGTATCTTCTCCTTGATTCCCAAAATAGGTATTTGGAAAGTCTAATCCGGTTAAAGAATCGTTGCCGGAGAGGGCAAATACACTTAAGCCTAATGCTGCTGCTGGGAAGCTGGTATCGTTGCCATCTGTTAGCAGGTAAACATCTCCTAATCGGGTGTTTTCTGGTAAGTTCGATCGAACATTACTCGATACCGATGGTTGCGGCCTTGCAATTGTTATTTGTACTTCGCCTGTCGGTGAAATTGTCGGTATTTGTGCATCTAACGCCGCACCCGTGTTTTCTGCAACTAGAGAATCGAGGGTTTTTTGACCCGCACCAAATGCTTTAAAATCTTGAGTTGTTTCACCCAAAGCAATTTTTTGGATTGCTGCTACTTGTTTTTGCAGTTGTGTCAGATTGTTATTAGTTGATATCGCACTAACAATCCGTTGATTCGATGCTACAATTACCTGGGCTAGTGCTGGTGCCGCAACTGCTATCTCTTGGGCGTTAAAATTAGGATCGATCGCCCTTACTCGATCGGCCACTTTGCCGATTAAATCCGCCACTTGTTCGGGTTTGGTGAAATCTAAGGTTCCTGTTTGGACGCGATCGGCGATCGTACTAATTATTGGCTTGACAGCATCACCCATACTCAGATTGCTGGCACCTTCAATTAATCCCGCTGTTTGAGTAATCGTGTTTTGGGCTGTCAGCATCGCAGTTAATACTGCTTTACCACCAGGTTGTTGCCCTAGGGTAGCGGCGATCGGATCGACATTATTCAGCGGTAGATCGCTGGGAATACCGAAAGCAGTGGTGACTTTGGCATTAGCTTCATTCACGCTTAAGCCGCGATCGGCTAATTCAGCTACCACGCTAGTCAGTAAAGTAATTACTTCTGCATCGGGTGTCGCTTTGAGCGGAGTTTCTAGGGGCAAACCCGTACCGATGTCGGTGCCGCCAAAAGCGACTAAATTACCTTCACTGGGATCGAGTTTGCCGTTATTATTAGTGTCAAAAGTGTCCGAAGAAATATCAAAAGCAAATGCACCTTGGCTATCAGTTGTGCCTTTGGGTTCGTTCGGATCTGCAATGCCATTTTTGTTAGCATCAAAGAAGACATTCGCACCAGCAATATAGTCGTCAATTACAAAACCGCCAAAAGAGTAACTTTTGAACCGGATTATTTCGCTAACACTGGCACCAGACGAATCCGTTCCTGCGATCTTCATCCAGTAGTCAAATCTCTGCGGGCGAGTCGCGCCGAGTTCAATTTTGCGAGTTGCGGGATTGAAAGTTAACCATGAAGGGAGAGGAATCTCAGGAAAACTTAACCCATTTACTGGCTGACGATAGTCACCGCGATTTAGATCGGTTTTCCATGTAAACGCCGACTCCTTCAACGCCTTGAAATCTGCCAGGGCGATCGAATAATTAATGCTGTCGCCCGGATCGGGGTCAGTATAGGTGTTTGCAGCCAAGGTAAACACATTGCCAGTTTGAGAAAAACCTAGCGATCCACTTTGCGAAAAGACAGAAATATTTACAACTGGGGGGTTGTTCTTATTCGTTGTTGTTGGCGTTGGTGTTGGCGTTGGCGTTGGTGTTGGCGTTGGCGTGGGAGTTACTGGCGTTGGTGTGGGAGTTACTGGCGTTGGTGTGGGAGTTACTGGCGTTGGTGTTGGCGTTACAGGCGTTGTCGTGTTGAGCAGGATGGAGGCGGTGCTGCTGTTCCCGTTCGCCACAGCTAAGTCTGGTTTGCCGTCGCCGTTGATGTCGCCGATGCTGACAGACCAGGGGTCCTTGCCAGTAGCGAAGGTAACTTGGGGGGCGAAAGTGGGGCTGGTGGCTCCCGTGGCGGTAGTGTTGAGCAGGATGGAGGCAGTGTTGCTGTCGGCGTTTCCCACAGCTAAGTCAGGGTTTGCCACAGCTAAGTCAGGTTTCCCGTCGCCGTTGATGTCGCCGATGCTGGTGGAAGCGGGACGATTGCCAGCAGGGAAGTCAACTTTGGTGGCAAAGGTGGGGGTGGTGGCTCCGGTGCCAGTGGTATTGAGCAGGATGGAGACGGTTTTGCTGTTGAAGTTCGCCACAGCTAAGTCAGATTTGCCGTCGCCGTTGATGTCGCCGATGCTGACGGAGTAGGGTCTAGTGCCAGTAGGGAAGTCAACTTTGGTGGCAAAGGTGGGGGTGGTGGCGTTGGTGGGGGTAGTGTTGAGCAGGATCGAGGCGGTGTTGCTGTTCCCGTTCGCCACAGCTAAGTCAGGTTTCCCGTCGCCATTGAAGTCGCCGATGCTGGTGAAAGCGGGACGATCGCCAGTAGAGAAGGTGACTTGGGTGGCGAAAGTAGGGCTGGTGGCTCCGGTGGCAGTGGTATTGAGCAGGATGGAGACGGTGTTGCTGCCTTGGTTCGCCACAGCTAGGTCTGGTTTGCCGTCGCCGTTGATGTCGCCGATGCTGACAGACCAGGCGCTAGTGCCAGTAGGGAAGTCAACTTTGGTGGCAAAAGTGGGGTGGTGGCGTTGGTGGCGGTAGTATTGAGCAGGATCGAGGCGGTGTTGCTGTTTATGTTCGCCACAGCTAAGTCAGGTTTCCCGTCGCCGTTGATGTCGCCGATGCTGACGGAGTTGGGGTTAGTGCCAGTTGTGAAGTCTACTTTGGTGGCGAAGGTAGGGGTGGTGGCGAAGGTGGGGGTGGTGTTGAGCAGGATCGAGGTCTTGTTGCTGCCCCAGTTCGCCGTTGCTAAGTCAGGTTTCCCGTCGCCGTTGATGTCGCCGATGCTGACGGATTCGGGGCCAATGTTAGTTGGGAATTGAACTTGGGGGGCGAAGCTGAGCACGCCGCTGTAGGTTTTGAGGGTGGTTTCTGTCAGAGCAAGTTTGGGCTTTTGGCTCGATCGGGGAATGAGTTGCGGGATGTCCCAGGTGCCGCCTAGTTTGCTATTACCTGTAGGTTGGGAGTTGGCGGCGATGTTTGCGCCTGTGAGTTGGTTCAGTTGAGTCAGGAATTGGTGTCCGGATGAACCGGCTGCTACGTTACAGCCATACAAAATGATGCTGGCGTTGGCAGTCAGGGCGTTTCGCCACTGTTGCAACTGTTGGCTGTAGTGTTCGATATTGCTGTTATTTAGTTCTGTTTTTCCTAGATAAAGAGTTCCGGGGCTGCCGTGGGTGATGATGTGGAGGGTTTCGATGCCTTGATGCCGATCGAGGATTGTGGTGATTTGCTCGATCGCATTTACGTTGTTTTCGAGGATGTAGGTAGCCGTGTCTGGTTTGATTCCGGCGACGATGCGATCGCACTCCGGTATTGTAGGGTCAATAATGGCGATCGAACTTAGTCGATCGATCGTGCAGATCGCAGGGAGATTTTTTTTGTTAGTTTGAGTTATGGCGTTCATCTGTTGGTACTTTGGGTAGAATTACTGGTTTTTGCAATGTCAAAATCTAGCCGATGCGAGTTCGATCGACCGTATTTCTATCTCGTATGGGTTCGCAGCATCAGTTTTTAATTATTAGGAAGTTAACAGGCTTCGATCGAAATATCAACAATCGAGGTCGAGATCTGACAATTCTTTATATTTTGCTGGGTTTTGTGTAATTAATATACAGTGCGATCGAACTGTCAGCCGAAATGTCAGCGATCGAGGGATCTCGTTTACAATTATTTATCAGATTCCCGCCAGCCGGGGTGAGCACGGGGGCACCACCCCTACAAAAATCGATCGATCGACCGGATGCTATCTCAATTCCCAAATAATTAATTTGAGGCAATTATTGTCAGCGAACCTGTTCCTGCAATAATTGCGATACTTAAATTGTTAACACTCGATCGAATATCTAAAAATGCCTCAAAATAATTCCGCTGAAACTCTGTACGATCGCGCCCTCACCCTGCAAAGACAAGGCGACTGGGAAAGCGCCGAACAAGCATACCAACAGATAATCGAACAGGAACCCAATTACGCACCTGCCTATTTCCAATTGGGAAATGCTAAGTTAGTCAAACAAGAGTGGCAAAGCGCGATCGCACTTTACCGACAAGCTTTAAATTGCGAACAGCGTTACTCGCAAGCGTGGTACAATTTAGGCGTGTGTTTGGAAAATATTGGAGATTTTGAAGGTGCGATCGCCACTTACCAACAAGCGATTACTTACAATCCAAATTACGCGATCGCCTACAATAGTTTGGGCAGTTTGCTCGAAAAACAGTACAAGGGAGAAGCAGCAAAAATTGCCTATCAAAAAGGAGCAGAAATTCAACCGGATTCGATTACTTATTTGGGAAATTTAGCCAGAATTCAATTTATCTGCGAACAGTATGCTGAAGCGGCAGCAAATTATCAAAAAGTCTTGCAACTCGATGCGAATAACATCAATGCGATGTCCGCTTTAGTCAAAATCAATCAGTGGGTTTGCCGCTGGGAAAATTTAACAGCAGATCTCGAAAAAATGTGGCAAATCGGCATCAGTTTAATCGAACAAGATAACTTGCAAGATTTCTCAGTTTTTGACTTTATCATGTTCTCGCCTTTCGGGCCCGATCGAATTTTCGCGATCGCCCGTTATTATGCGAAATTTATTAGCAGTAAAATTCCTCAAAACTACTTTCTGCCTCACGAAGAAGAGGGCAACCACGGGGGGATTGCCCCTACAGAAAACAATGATTTCGTAGGGGCGGTGCCCCCGTGCCCGCCCCGCCCCTACGATACGCAAAACAATGATTTGTAGGGGCGGTGCCCCCGTGCCGCCCCGCCCAGCGACACGCAAAAGCAATGATTTTG
>JAAUPF010000159.1 GCA_012034575.1 Richelia sp. CSU_2_1
ACTACGGTTACAAATTCGGTCAAGAAGAAGAAACCTACAACATCGTAGCAGCCCACGGCTACTTCGGTCGTTTGATCTTCCAATACGCTTCGTTCAACAACAGCCGTTCCTTGCACTTCTTCTTGGGCGCATGGCCGGTCGTCGGCATCTGGTTTACCGCATTGGGTATCTCCACGATGGCGTTCAACCTCAACGGTTTCAACTTCAACCAATCGATTATCGACTCTCAAGGTCGCGTAATCAACACCTGGGCAGACGTAATCAACCGCGCTAACTTGGGTATGGAAGTAATGCACGAGCGCAACGCTCACAACTTCCCGCTCGACTTGGCTGCTGCACAAACAACTCCAGTTGCTTTGGTTGCTCCTTCCATCAACGGCTAATTCTTAGCTTGAGATAGATAGTTTTTAACTAACAAAAAGCGCTCCTAGAAATAGGAGCGCTTTTTGTTTGGGAAAAATCCTGTGTTTGGCGCTAGCTGGTAGGGGTTTGGCGGCGCGCGGGCTGGGAGTTGGGGAAAGCTTGCAGTCAGCGGTTGATGCGAATTAAACTATTAAAGTTGAAAAGACAGTGACGCTCGACAAACCGGTTGATGAATTGTACGGTTTTTGGCGCGATTTTGCCAATTTGCCTCGGTTTATGAAGCATCTCAAACACGTTACAGTAATCGATGAAAAGCGTTCTCATTGGATTGGAATCGCGCCGATGGACAGTAGTGTGGAATGGGATGCAGAGATTGTCCGGGAAGAAGAAAATCGCTTAATTGCTTGGGCTTCTGTGGAAGGCGCTGATGTTGAGAATTCGGGTTTTGTGCGCTTTCAACCGGCACCTGCAGGACGCGGTACGGAGGTAAAAGTTGTTCTGGAATACAGCCCTCCGGGCGGTGCAATTGCTGCTGCGGCTAAGCTATTTGGGGAAGATGCAGAGCAACAAATTGGGGACGATTTGCGCCGATTTAAGCAGTTTATGGAAACCGGGGAAATTGCAACTGTAGAAGGTCAACCTTCGGGGCGCAAGTAAGCTTTGTAGTGTGGATTTTAGTCTGCAAATTTAGAGGACTGAAGTCCTCACTATAAACAAAAAGATTACTTGGGGTACTTTACATTTAATTAGAATCGACTAACTTTTTGAGTATCGGTCACCAAAAAGCCGGGGTCATGACCCGGCTTTTTAGGTCTGCGCCGTCTCGATTTAACAGCCTTCTGGTCCACAGAAACTTCTTCCGTACAGTACCTCCGCGCCACAGATATAGGCAATGCCGGCATAATCGGTGAAATACTTCATTGCCACCTTATCCGCAATAGTCTCGGCCATCTCCCGATTTTCGGTGAGGATCTCGAACTTTACATTGGAATCGGTGTCGGCAGAGCTGGGTTTACCCGTAGAGCGCACGTTGCGACTGCCTTTACCGCCAGTATCCACCACCGTATAACCGGTCGCCCCGGCTTCATCAATGATCTGGGCGACCTTTTTCAGCAGAACCTTTTCCGTGACGATGACGAGCTTGTTGGCGTGTTTAGACATGTTGGCTATCTCCTTAAAGATGTAGATGTAGATGTACATTAATTAATCTACTTGGTCTGCCGGGTCAAGGGAGCGCCGACAGACCGCGACCCATCTGGGATTAGCGGCCGCCGATCGCCTGGGCAAGACCGACGAAGAACGGTATACACACGCCGATCGCAATTGGCGTACCGACGGCTGTGGACGCACCGATATAGGCGGAGGGATTGGCCGACGGGATACCAGCTCGCAACGTTGGCGGCCCTGAGATGTCTGAACTAGAGGAGGCGATGACGGCCAAGACCACGACGCCGCCCATGCTGAATCCCGCGATTTGGTGGGCAATCATGCCGAGACCGAAGGCGATTAGCCCATGTATAAACGGTGCCACCACGCTATACACGACATACCACTGGGCCACCTTGCGCAGTTCGCCAACTCTTGACCAAGCCTCTATCCCCATGACCAGCATCAAGATCGAAAGCAAGCCGCGAAAGGCGGGATCGTAGAAGCTTTTATAGACACTTTCTGGCTGGGTGAACAGGCCCAGGGCCAGGCCAAACAACATTGCCGATAAGGCTGGACCCCGAAGGCTTTCCTCGACGATCGGCCATATTTTGACCCGATTATCCTCAGGGTCTTGCTGCTGGCTGCGATACTCCTGCCGGGTGCTGGGATAATCGCCTGCCGCAACGGGCTGCTCGATCGCAGACTTCTGCATGGTAGCGGAGGCGGCACTATTCTTCTTCTTGTTGAGATAAATGTTGGCCACCACAATCGCAGTGACGAGCGCTGGGATATCCATGAACGGATAGAGTGCGCCAGCCCATGCCTCGTATGGAATGTTCTGCTCTTCCAGTAGCGTCAGACCAGCGGCCATAGTAGAACCACTCACTGCTCCAAACAATCCCCCGGTTGCGATCGCATCTACGGTTTTGACCTTTGGCAGCTTGGCCAATGTATAGCGCGCGATGAAGACAACAGTAATCCCTACTACTACAGCAAAGATCATAGGTAACACCATGTCCGCCAGGTTGGAATTGCGGATCGCAATTCCACCGGTCAGACCGATTTTGGTGAGCAGCATGAAGACGATGATCGTACAAATCGACTCAGGAATTACCAATTCGCTCCCAAGAGCTGCAAGGATCATCCCACCAATCAAAAATGCGAGTGTTGGGGACTGCAACTGAATAATGAAGTCCTTCACGAAAAGAGACAAAAAATCCATGAATACCTCCTTCTGGCTCCTCTGACGAGGAGTATTGCAATAAATGAACTCAATGAACTTTAAAGAGTTAAAGAAAGTAAAAGTGATACGCTTCACCTAATACGGCATTCACAGCCAATTCAAGACGAAGCGTAATTTAGTACCTCCTCACCTAGCAATCTCATTCTCTTTGTAAGTCCACACCATCCAGAATGCCTGTAGTGCGGACATCATGGGAGCATATAATTTACAAATTATTTACGATCGCTATATTGATTAAAGTCAATATTTAGGTTTCCGGGTATTATTGCAGGGTATGTAGATCTATGTCAATATGGAAAATATAAATGCTTCCAAATTTTCCCTTCGTTAAGGACTGGTAGCCAGTTGGCTAAACTTGTGATGACATTAACATCTCGTGTCGTTCATCGCGATCCCCATCTTTTAGGGAGAGTCCCTGTTTTTAGGGGAACGCGCGTTTTCATGAAAAACCTACTGGATTATCTTGAAGCTGGTGATTCATTGGAGGTGTTTCTAGCTCGTTTCCCTAGTGTCAGTCGCGAACAGGCGATCGCAGTCCTTGAATTAGCAAAGAAAATGCTAACAGCCTATGCCAAGCAGAGCAGAGGTTGTTAATTATACCGCAGCGCTCGTAGAAAATCTTACCAACACCGAGCTTAGCGATCGCGTTTTGCGTTTAAATTAGTAAACAGTGCTCGATCTCAATTTTTCCTAAATATCGTGTCTGTATTTTCCGAAATTCCGACTGTGTGGCTGCAAATTTCCCTCGTGGGAATCTGGCTGGGCTCGATCTTGCTAATAGCTGAGGGGTTAAGTCGCTTTACTTCTGTCGATTCGGAGGTATCGCGGAAGGTGGTTCACATCGGTACTGGGAACGTGATTTTGCTGGCTTGGTGGCTGGAAATACCGGGTTGGGTGGGGATAGCGGCGGGGATTTTGGCAGGTGCGATCGCCCTGATTTCGTACCAAATTCCGATTTTGCCCAGTCTTAACAGTATCAACCGGCGGAGTTTGGGTACTTTTTTCTATGCTGTGAGTATTGCTGTTCTCGTGGCTTGGTTTTGGCCGCTGCAACATCAGGAATATGCGGCTTTGGGAATTTTAGTGATGACTTGGGGCGACGGATTGGCTGCTGTTATCGGTCAAAAATACGGCAAGCATCTTTATCGAGTCGGGGGGATGCAGAAGAGTTGGGAAGGTTCTGCAACTATGTTTTTGGTGAGTTTTGCTGTTAGCAGTTCGATCTTGCTGTCGGTTCAAGGTAGTGTTTGGCAAACTTGGGCGGTGTCTGCTGTTGTAGCTGTTGTTGCTGCTAGTTTGGAGTCGGTTTCTCTGTGGGGAATTGACAACTTGACTGTGCCGGATCGGCGAGCGGGCGATCGCTTTTTCTCGATCGATTAATGATTTAAGATTGCTATATATTACGGTTCGTAGTGAGGACTTCAGTTTTTTCTGAGGACTTCAGTCCTCACTACAAACTTAATCTACGAACTTAATTATGGTAAAATCCCAGCCAAACAATGTTTAGCTGGGGAAATTTGAAGAGATTTAAAATTAGTTGAAAAATTTACCGTTGTTGTTTGAGAGTTGTTGTTTGAGGGAAATATTTTTGCCTCGCTAGAAGCCCCCCGATCGGCTTTTCATTTATCCCATTTAGAGCCTTTGGCTGGAGTACCTTCAAAAGGTTGAACGCCAGTCGCTGGATAATCATCATCGCTCCGTCTAAAAATCCGCGATGCAGCTTCCGAAACGTAACGCATTGCGTTTACCACAGATTTAGAAAGATTCATAAGAACCACCTCTTTTTTCGGGCCTTTGATAATTTATAGATTACAGTGATTTTCTCCCGAGCGATCGCTCTAGCAATATTTATTTGAACTACTTATTAGTCCGCAACGATCTAGCTGCACCGAACATTGTAAAACTCACTTTTTTGTATTGTTTCTTTATATTGCCTGAGAGCGTAAAATTTTTTGCTCCTCATTCCTTGTTACTTTACCAAAACCTAAGGGTTGAAAGTAGCAGCATAACGGCCGATTATTTTGAGGAGCGGGCTTAAATACCCAGAATAAAACCCTCGCCCTCAAGTGTCAACTGTCAACTGTCAACTGTTAACTGCAATCTTCATCAAAACATTACAAAAAGATATGGTGTTAGTTACTATAATTAAAGAAAGAAGTTTGTCGGGGTTTTTATATGAAAACTGCCACTGAGAGCCGATCGGCAGGTTTTGAGGAAATCGGAGAAGACCGAGAACTGACGGTTTCCCCAGAAGATTACAGCTTGCTAACCGATCTCTACCAGTTGACGATGGCGGCTTGTTACGTCGGGGAAGGGATCGACGATCGCCCTGCTAGCTTTGAACTGTTCGCGCGACGCCTCCCAGACGGTTTTGGCTATGCGATCGCGATGGGTTTGGCTCAAGTTCTCGACTATCTGGAAAAATTTCGGTTTTCTGAACCTCAAATTCAGGCCTTACAGTCCACAGGCATTTTTGCTGGTGCGCCGGAGGAATTTTGGACTCTCCTAGCCTCAGCCAGCTTTACTGGCGATGTCTGGGCGGTACCGGAAGGAACGGCGGTATTTGCCAACGAGCCCCTGCTGCGGATCGAGGCTCCTCTGTGGCAGGCTCAGTTAGTGGAAACTTATTTGCTGAATGCCATCAATTATCAAACACTAATTGCGACCCGATCGGCCAGGCTGCGGGAGGCTGCGGGCCCGGAGGCTAAATTGCTGGAATTCGGGACGCGCAGGGCTTTTAGCCCTCAAGCTGCTGTATGGGCGGCGAGGGCGGCGCTGGCGGCGGGATTGGACGGGACTTCTAATGTTTTGGCGGCCTTGAAGCTGGGGCGCAAACCTGTAGGTACGATGGCTCACGCTTTAGTAATGGCCCTCGGAGCTCTTGAAGGCAGCGAAGAGGAAGCGTTTGCAGCATTTCACCGCTATTTTCCGGGCGCGCCGCTGCTGATCGATACTTACGATACTGTCGGGGCGGCGAGGAAGTTGGCCGATCGGATTAACACCGGCAAAATGCAGTTGGGAGGCGTGCGGCTCGATTCTGGGGATTTGGCAGCGCTGTCTCGGGAAGTGCGATCGATCCTGCCAGGAATTCCGATTATTGCCAGCGGCGATTTAGACGAGTACGAAATTGCTAAATTAAAAAGTGCGGGTGCTTGCATTGACGGTTACGGTTTGGGAACGAAGCTAGTAAGCGGTTCCCCTGTAAACGGAGTTTATAAGTTGGTGGAAATTGACGGAATTCCGGTGATGAAGGAATCCAGCGGAAAGGTAACGTATCCGGGACGCAAGCAAATTTTTAGAAGCGTGAAAGATGGAGAAATTATGGGAGATTGTTTGGCTTTGGCAGCAGAAGAAATGAAGATTGATGGTGCGAAACAAGCATTGATGAAATTGGTTGTGAAGCAGGGTAAAATATTGCAACAACGGGAAAGTTTGGAGGAAATAGCCCAAAGAACTGCTGCTTCTGTAGCTAGCCTGCCGCCGGAAACTCGCCAACTAGATAACCCGATTTCGCCCCCGATCGAACTTTCTCCCGATCTGTTGAGCCTCACTCAAAAAACGCAAAAAAGCCATCAGTCAACTGTCAGGAGATTTTAGATTTTAGATTGAGATGTTGGGAGATTGGGAGATTATTCGATTTTCGATTGAAAGATTGGAAGATTAAAAGATTAGGAAAATTACAAATTACCACTTGCCAACCATCAACTGTCAACTATCAACTATCAACTGTCAACTGTCAACTATCAACTATGCAGAAAATAGCTCTTTTTGGAACCAGTGCCGACCCGCCGACAGCAGGACACAAAACTATTATCAGTTGGCTGGCCCAACATTTCGATCTGGTGGCTGTTTGGGCGGCGGACAATCCTTTTAAATCGCACCAAACTTCCCTAGAACACCGATCGGCAATGCTGCTGTTAATGATTCAAGAAATTAATGCACCGCAGCACAATATTAGCTTGCATCCAGAACTCAGCAGTCCCAGGACTTTAGAAACCGTAGAACAGGCAAAATTTCTGTGGCCGGATGCCGAGTTAACGCTAGTAATTGGTTCCGATTTGGTAGGACAATTGTCTCGCTGGTACAAAATCGAACAGTTGTTACAACAAGTGCAATTGCTGGTAGTACCGAGGCCGGGATGTCCGCCAGAAAAAGTAGATTTGTGGCAGTTGAGGCGATTGGGTGCGGAGGTAGCGATCGCATCTTTAAATGCTCCCAATGTTTCTTCGACATTTTACCGCGAAACAGGAGATACGGAAGCTCTGACGCCTCCCATCGAAGCTTATATCAATAGGGAGCATTTGTACGCATGGCACGAGGCACAAGAAAGAACGAAGGTTGCTCGCTAGCTGACTTTAAAGTAGGCGTAGATAACGTTATTTTCTCAGTGGATACGGTGCAAAATCGCTTGTTAGTATTGTTAGTAATGCGGCAAGACGAACCGTTTATTGACTGTTGGAGCCTTCCGGGTACTTTAGTGCGGCGCGGAGAGTCTCTCGAACAAGCAGCTTACCGGATTTTGTCGGAGAAAATCCGAGTGAAGAATTTGTATTTAGAGCAACTGTATTCTTTCGGAGAACCGGGGCGCGATCCTCGGGAATTTACCAGGGGCGATCGCTATCTTTCTGTTAGTTATTTTGCTTTGGTGCGCTTCGAGGAAGCCGAGTTAATTGCCGGGAGTGTAGCTGCGGGAGTCGGACACAGAGTCAGCGGGATTGCTTGGTATCCCGTGGAACAAGTTCCCAAATTAGCATTCGATCACGATCGCATTCTCGAATACGGCTACCGACGATTGCGGAACAAACTTGAATACAGTCCCGTTGCCTTTGAAGTGTTGCCGGAAATGTTTACTTTGGGCGATTTGTACCAGCTTTATACTACTATTCTAGGAGAATCTTTTTCTGATTATTCTAATTTTAGGGCGCGATTGTTAAAATTGGGGTTTTTGTGCGATACGGGTGTTAAAGTTTCGCGAGGGGCCGGCCGCCCTGCTAGTTTGTACCGCTTTGATGCCAAAGCTTTTGCTCCTCTGAAGGACAAACCTTTAGTATTTATTTAGTTTTTTGGCAAGATGACACTCCGAGTTGGATTGAGTAAGATGGATGAGAATCAAATCTACTAAGGAGTTCAGATTATGAAGCCCCCAGAAGACTGTTCGGGCATTCAGGAAATTAGAGAACAAATCGATATAATCGATCGGGAAACGATCGATGCTTTGAGCAAGAGATTTCAATACGTGATAGCGGCTGCAAGATTGAAAACAAGCGAAGCTAGCGTGAAAGCGCCCGATCGATTTAATGCTATGTTGAAGCAAAGACGCGAGTGGGCGCAAGAGTCTGGTTTGAATCCAGATATAGTTGAAAAACTCTACCGTGATTTGGTAAATTATTTCATAGATGAAGAGTTGAAACATTACAAACTCAAGATGGAAGATTGAGATGGTTGTTAAAACTTATTTTCACAACTATCCATCAGATTCAGATCCCCCTAAACTCCCCTTAAAAAAGGGAAAATTTAAGACTCTTACTCTCCTTGAAAAGAAGAAATTTAAGACTCTTACTCTCCTTAAAAAAGGGAAAATTTAAGACTCTTGTTCTCCTTAAAAAAGGAAAATTTAAGACTCTTGTTCTCCTTAAAAAAGGGAAAATTTAGGACTCTGGCTCCCCCCCTTAAAAAAGGGGGGGCTGGGGGGGGATCGCTACCGCAAACAGCGATATTATTTAGATGATTTACGATCGTGAAAATTGCAATCGCACAAATCAATCCTACTATCGGCAATCTAACTGGCAACTCCAACTTAATTTTGGAGGCTGCCCAAAAAGCTGCCCTTGCAGGTGCTAATTTATTGATAACCCCGGAACTATGCCTGCTGGGTTATCCGCCGCGCGATTTGTTGGCTGTTCCCAGTTTTATTGCAGCAGCCGGCGAAAAGTTGCAGCAGCTAGCGCGAGATTTGCCGCCAGATTTAGCTGCGATCGTCGGTACTGTAACACCCAATACTCGCGCCGTCAAACAAGGCGGAAAATCTTTATTTAACAGTGCTGCTTTGTTGGAAGGCGGCACAGTCAAGCAGATTTTTCACAAGCGCTTGTTGCCGACTTATGATGTATTTGATGAAGACAGATATTTTGAACCGGGCGAACAAAGCGGTTATTTTAATATTGGCGGACTCAAGATCGGCGTTACTATTTGCGAGGATTTGTGGAATAACGAGGAGTTTTGGGGGAAACGCAGTTATGCGGGCGATCCGATCGCCGATCTGATGACATTAGGCGTAGATTTAGTAGTTAATTTGTCAGCATCGCCTTACTGTGCCGGCAAGCGAAAAGTTCGATCGGCCATGTTGCAAAACAGCGCAAATCGATCCAACCTCCGATCGTTTATGTCAATCAAGTAGGGGGAAATGATGATATAATTTTTGATGGCAGCAGTTTTGCAGTCAATCGAAATGCTGAATTAGTTCAGGTACTCGCTTCTTTTCAAACTGATTTTGCACTGCTGGAATATGACGAAACAAAGCGAGATTTGATTGGGGGCGACAAAAAACATGAAGGCGAAATTAAAAGCGCACTGTTGAATTTTCATCCGCCCGAAGGAGATGCAGAAATTTGGGAAGCTTTGGTTTTGGGCGTGCGGGATTACGTTCGCAAATGCGGTTTTTCTAGGGTTGTACTCGGCTTAAGCGGCGGCATAGATTCGGCTTTGGTAGCGGCAATTGCCAGTTGCGCGATCGGACCGGAAAATGTGTTAGGAGTGCTGATGCCTTCTCCTTACAGTTCCGATGGTTCAGTTAACGATGCTTTAGAATTAGCTAAAAATCTCGGTATTGCGATCGAAATGCTGCCGATCGGCGATTTAATGAAAGGTTTCGATCGCGCCCTCGCCAATTTATTTGTCGATACAACTTTTGGCATTGCTGAAGAAAACCTGCAATCCCGAATTCGCGGCAATTTGTTGATGGCAATTTCCAATAAATTCGGACATTTGCTACTTTCTACTGGCAATAAATCAGAAATGGCAGTAGGCTACTGCACTCTTTACGGCGATATGAATGGCGGCTTGTCCGTAATTTCTGACGTACCAAAAACTCGCGTATATTCCCTTTGTCGCTGGCTGAATTCCGGCGGATATCCGGGGAATTTACCATCTGGTAGCAGCGAAATTATTCCAGCAAATATCATCAGTAAAGCGCCGAGTGCAGAACTAAAACCGGGGCAAATTGACCAAGATTCTTTGCCACCTTACGATGTTTTGGATGACATTTTGTGGCGGTTAATTGAAGAACATGAATCTGTCGCGCAAATTGTGGCAGCAGGTCACGACGAAGCAGTAGTAAAACGTACAGTACAATTAGTAATGCGGGCAGAATTTAAACGCCGTCAAGCAGCCCCAGGATTGAAAATTAGCGATCGCGCTTTCGGTACGGGTTGGAGAATGCCGATCGCCAAAGCTGCTGTTTATTAAGGCGATTTCCCAGGACGAATATTCGCTTGTAAACTTAGCGGTCGATAGTGTTAATTTAAGGGAAAAAACAATCCTTGACCATGCTGCAACAATTAACAATCGAGGGCTTCAAATCTCTCAAAAATATAGATATTGAGTTACGCTCTTTAAATATTTTGATTGGAGCAAACGGAGCCGGCAAGAGCAATCTCGTCTCTTTTTTTAAAATGCTTAATGAAATGATGGGCGGACGACTTCAAATCTACATCGCTAGATCGGGAAGCGCTCAATCCCTGTTACACTTTGGTCCAAAGATAACACCGCAAATTGAGGCGCGACTGCAGTTCAAAGTTGATAATGGAATAGATACATATAACTTGCGTTTGTTTCATGCTGCTGGCGATACGCTGATTTTTGGCGAAGAGACATTGAGTTTCTTGCAAACCGGCTACACCTCTCCAAAGATAGACTCATTGGGTGCAGGGCATCAGGAAACAAAAATTAGGGAAGCAGCAGAAGTCGGGATGGCGACAGCTAAAACCCTCAAATACTTGCTCGATCGTTGCCGTGTTTACCACTTTCACGATACATCTTCTACAGCAGAGGTTCGCCAATCCTGTTATGTTGGCGATAACCGATGGCTAAAGCCTGATGCTGGCAATTTAGCTGCCTTACTTCTCAGATTTCGTGAAGAAAACAACTCTTCTTATAACCGCATCGTCAAAACTATTCGTCTGATTGCACCATTTTTTGATGACTTCGTTCTCGAACCAGATGTAGCAAATCGCGTCATTCTCAACTGGCGGGAAAAGGATTCAGATCGGGTTTTTGGACCGCACCAATTTTCAGACGGCACGTTACGTGCTATATGCCTTGCCACGTTGCTCTTGCAACCAGAAGATGAAATGCCGGAACTCATTGTTGTTGATGAACCCGAACTGGGTCTTCATCCCTATGCTCTCAATGTTGCGGCTGCGATGTTTGGCAAGGCTTCGTATCATACACAAATTCTCATCAGCACTCAATCTAGTTCTTTTTTAGATAACTTTAATCCTGAAGATGTAATTGTAGTAAATCGAGAGGGTAAAGAGTCGCAATTTAAGCGACTAAATCCCGCAGAATTAGAAGCTTGGCTCGGTGAATACAGCCTAGGAGAAGTTTGGGAAAAAAATATATTTGGTGGAGGACCGCATTAATGGCGCGTCTTTACCTATTCGCTGAAGGGCAAACCGAGCAGACATTCGCTGATAACATACTGAAACCACACCTCGCTCAACATGGAGTATTTATGCACAACCCCGTGCTTATAGCTCATGCAAAAAAAAAGGGAACTGTTCATCGCGGAGGCGGTCGTAAATACCAACCAATGAAGGACGACATTTTGCGTTTTATCAAGCAGGAAAAAGGCTCTGATGTGTTTTTTACTACTATGATAGATTTATATGCGATCGCTCCCGAATTTCCGGGATTGTCTGAAGCCGAAAAGCTGCGATCGCATCCCGCACAACGGGTCGAATTCCTAGAGCAAAGCTTCGCTGCGGACGTTAACGATCGCCGATTCATCCCCTACATTCAATTGCATGAATACGAGGCATACCTTTTTGCCGATCCAACTTGTTTTGAGTTCCTTTATGATAACTGTTCGGAAAAAGTTGCCTCTCTCCTGGGTATTGCCGATCGCGAGACACCTGAGTTGATTAATGATGGGCCAGATACAGCCCCCAGCAAACGCATCATTGCCCAGTTTCCTGCTTATGAAAGGGCAAAGGTTGCGGATGGAGTGCAATTGGCTGAACTCATTGGACTGCAAGCAATCCGAAGTAAATGTCCCCATTTCAACGGATGGCTGACGCAATTAGAATCATTGGATGAGGAGATATGCTGATTCGCCTTATTAAAATCATTATAAAATATAGGCAGTGAAACTGTTATTCCTGGGTTAATCGCAGCTCTAGAATATTATGAGAAACTGGAGGTATGTCGTGGTTGTGTAGATAGGTGTCAAATACTTATAGAGGTTCTAGAAAGATTGGGTTTACGCAGCAAACACAAATAACGATCGCCATCTAATATCTTTTAACTGGTTTAATTAAAAAATGGCTAACATTGAAGGTACTTTTAGCTTTGATTTTCTCGCAGGAACTCCTGCAGCAGATATCATCCGAGGATTGGCGGGAAATGACACGATTCAAGGGTTGGGGGGCAATGACTTGCTGTATGGCGATCGCGACAGCGATTTGCTATCAGGAAATGACGGCGCGGATTCGATCGCGGGCGGGCAAGGAAGCGATACAATTTATGGAGGATTGGGAGATGATTGGATTTACGGCGATCGGGGTCAAGATTTGCTAATTGGCGGGGAAGGCAAAGATATCTTGACGGGAGGCGCGGGCGACGACTTATTTATTATTGACAGAAACTCTGCGACTGCTACTGCTGCTGAAGCAGATTTAATTACAGATTTTGGCAATGGTAACGACAAACTCGTGCTGGTGGAAGGAATGAAATTTGATGATTTAGAAATCTCGATCGCGGACGATCGAACTGTTTTAAAAGAACGCGCGACTGGCAAGTATTTAGCTGCTTTCTCGGGAAGCAACAACTTAGATAGATCTAAATTTATCTCGCTGTTTGGCGGGATGGATGCAGCTCAACTTTTGCCAGTTTCGGTTAATATTGTAGTGGGAAATAGCCCGATCGGCTTGGAAGTAGCGTGGAGTTCTCAAGAACAAGCGATCGGTTTAATGTTCCGCACAGAAATACCGGACGATCGCGGAATGTATTTCCCGATCGAACCCGCGCGAAACGTGCGTTTTTGGATGAGAAACGTGTTTGTCGAACTCGATATGATTTTTCTGCGGAATGGGGTAGTGCAAGCAATAATTCCCAATGTACCGCCCTGTTTTAGCGATAATTGTCCTAACTACGGGCCCGATGTTCTCGTGGATGGAGTTATCGAACTTCGAGGCGGCAGGGCGGCAGAATTGGGATTGAAAGCGGGCGATCGAATTCCCAATTTGCCGTAAAAGATTTATAATTTTGTTATCTACTTAACAAATTTGGATGCAAATGAGCGCGATCGAACTAAAATTAATCCCCCATCAAACCCAAGACGGTTTAGCCTACCAACACTTGCGCTTGCAAATAACAACTCAGGATGGTATCATTACACCAGCGGATTTGAAAGGTTTAAAACTTCCCGAAGACGTGCAGTACAGTCAAGGAATTGTAATTGAAGGAAGAGGAGCAATTTGGTTGTATGCGTATTTAGTACATGAATGCCATCCCGCAGCGTGGGTAGGATGTTACGATCCGCGATTGGACGGTGCAGTAGTAGTAGCAACGCACAAGCATGAAGTCGCGATCGGACAAGTATTAAAACTCAATTTACCGAGCTAGTTACTAACTTAAATTGCCCGAATAAATTTTCTCAAAAAATGTTCGTAGTGAGGACTTCAGTCCTCAAATTGCCTCAAGGAATGAACAATCGACCGCAACCCATAAAGTCTGGGAGATCGAGCGCTATTTCTACCAGCTTTTCAACACAGCGATCGCGATATTCATATTCATTCAGGCGCTCGGCATTGCTAATAGTAATAATCGGAAATGATGTTATCGAACTTTCTTCACGCATTACCTCTTCCAGAGAATCTTCACCCTTCGCATTGCGGTTGGCTGTTAGTAAAGGCATTCCATTGGCCTGAGCGAATTTCCAAACAACGCGGTCGTTACTATTTTCTGGTAAGCCAATATCTCTAAATGTAACTAACCGAATTGGCGCAATCTCTAGCCACCCTCCCGCAGTCAAGCGACCGGCAAGCAAGAGAGCTTGCCGATTTATATTATAATCCACTAAAACAATCATTGTTTTTTGGCTTCCCGCTGCATTCTGTTTTGAATAAGCTTAATTCGAGCAGCTTCATATCCAGGGCGAGGGGGATTAGCAGCAATCCGAGCAAAACGCTCGCGATTGCGCTCTTCCCAATACTGTCGGATTTCTTCGCCCGATTTCAACATCTCTTGATACTCGGTTTCTACCTCTGTCTCGTGTGTTTCGATATAAGAAAGAGCGACACTAATTTGCTCGTCCGTAAGCTCGAAAGAATCGCGAATAAACTTGGGCGGATATTGAGCTTTGAGATAACCCATCACGTCAAAGATAGTGATGCGAGTACCTGAGATAGACAGCCCGCGCTCGGTGTGAACGATCGCTGCTTTCTGGTTCGATACTTCTTCCATACTTTTATCTTTTCTAATGTTCTTAAAAAATGACTGTTTGAACTAAATTTTATCACAAAATAGCCACAACAAGAGTTAAAATTCTCAACAGTTGTTCACAGCCTAACCGAAAAACATCTTAAACAACTAATCTGCGTTAATCTGTGTTAATCTGCTCGCATCTGCGGTCGATCGTCTCGATATTTTTTTGCAACAACTCGCGCTTGTTGACAAAACTGCCAAAAATCCGCAAATTTTTTGAACTCTCAACCAATAATTACCGGGATCGCGTAATCTATTACCCGTCGCCAGTCAGCGTTTAAAAACCCGCTGGTGGCAAATGTCATGAAACCTTGAGTTAGGTGAGAAACTGTTAATATGCTAGACACCGCGATCGAATCAATTCAAGCAAGAGAAATACTCGACTCTCGGGGCCGCCCCACCATTGAAGCTGAAGTTTACTTAGCCAACGGTGTTGTCGGGCTCGCCCAAGTTCCCAGCGGCGCTTCCACAGGTTCCTTTGAAGCCCACGAACTTCGCGACGGCGACAAAAGCCGCTACAGTGGCAAAGGAGTTCTCAAAGCCGTCGATAATGTCGAGCAAAAAATTGCCCCTGCATTAGCTAATCTAGATGCGATCGACCAAGCATTAGTAGATCAAACCATGATTGAATTGGACGGTTCGCCCAATAAATCCAACCTCGGCGCTAATGCAATTCTCGGAGTATCTTTAGCTACAGCAAAAGCGGCCGCTGATACTCTAGGACTTCCCCTCTATCGGTATTTGGGCGGTTCTTTAGCCAATGTTTTGCCCGTTCCCCTGATGAATGTCATCAACGGAGGTTCCCACGCCAACAACAACGTAGACATTCAAGAGTTTATGATCGTACCTGTGGGAGCTCCTTCTTTTAAGGAGGCTTTGCGCTGGGGTGCTGAAGTATTTGAATGTCTTGCTAAAGTTTTAAAAGACAAAGGTTTGCTGACTGGTGTCGGCGATGAAGGCGGTTTTGCTCCTAATTTGAAATCCAATCAGGAAGCTTTGGATTTGTTAGTTGCCGCCATTGAAAAAGCTGGTTACAAACCTGGAGAACAAATTGCTTTGGCTTTGGATGTTGCAGCTAGCGAGTTTTACAAAGACGGGCAGTACACTTACGACGGTGTGGCTCATTCGCCTGCTGAATTAATCGATTATTTGGCTGGTTTAGTAGGGCAATATCCGATCGTGTCGATCGAGGATGGCTTGCACGAGGATGATTGGAATAGTTGGGTAGCGCTGACTGAAAAATTGGGAAGCACAACTCAATTAGTGGGCGACGATTTGTTTGTTACCAACCGCACTCGCCTGCAGAAAGGCATCGATTTGAAAGCCGGCAATTCGATTTTGATCAAGCTGAATCAAATCGGTTCTTTGACTGAAACTTTAGATACGATCGACCTCGGAAAACGCAACAGTTATCGATCGATAATCAGCCACCGTTCGGGAGAAACAGAAGATACGACAATTGCCGATTTAGCAGTAGCAACCCGCGCCGGTCAAATTAAAACCGGTTCTCTGTGTCGCAGCGAACGAGTTGCCAAATACAACCGCTTGCTGCGCATTGAAGACGAATTGGGCGATCGAGCAATTTACGCCGGATCGATCGGTTTCGGGCCTAAATAAAAATTGGTAATTGGTAATGGGTCGGGGTGTCAGATTAATGTCAAACTTAATGCCAGACTGTTGTTTGACCCTGAGATTTCCGATCCCCCCCAGCCCCCCTTGAAAAAGGGGGAGCAAGAGAGTCAAAGTTCCCGGACCGGGGAGGTTATAGTCGAGACTTCAGGTAACAACAAGAT
>JAAUPF010000160.1 GCA_012034575.1 Richelia sp. CSU_2_1
GTTAGCTTCTTCCTCCACATTTCCTAGTTGTTGGTAAATCGATCGCGCTGCCTCAATTTTTTGCAATGCTTCGCGGTAAGCTGTTGCTGTTTCTCGATCGAACAGTTGACTCGCTTCTTGCATCAATTTATCAGCGTTATCTGTTTTTTGCTTTAGAAGTTCTTTGTTTTTCTGAATTAATTTTTCAGCTTCGACTGCCGGAATTGGATTGCCAGTAAGGTCAAAATTTGTCAACTTAGTCAATGCTGATAAAGCTGTTACATCGGCGACTCGATTTTTACTGACATTCAGGGTTGTTAGATTTGTCAATCCCGCTAAAGGCGTAACATCAGCAATTTGATTTGATTCAAGAAACAGCAATATGAGATTGCTCAACCCCGATAGCGGCTGCACGTTCTTTATCTGATTTTGACCGAGATAAAGGAATTCCAAATTATTCAATTTTGACAGCGACGATAAATCTTCAATTTTATTGGTTGCCAGGGAAAGTCCTGTCAGATTTGTCAATCCCGATAGCGGTGTTGCATCGGAGATTTGATTGGCTTCGAGGAAAAGTTGTTTTAAATTAGTTAGTTGCGATAAAGGTTTGATGCTGGAGATTCGATTGAAATTGAGGATGAGTTCAGTTAAATTGGTAAGTTGAGATAGCGGTTGCACGTCCGCGATTTGATTGAGACTGAGGTTGAGTTTTGTCAGATTGGTTAAGCTGGATAATGGTTCGAGATCGACTATTTGATTGCGAATTAAATAAAGTTGTTTGAGATTAGTCAATTTCGCTAGCGGTTCGAGATTGGCGATTTGATTTTTATTGAGATTAAGCAATCTCAGGTTTGTCAATCCCGATAGCGGTTCGAGATTGACAATTTGATTTGATTCTAGGGAAAGTTCTGTTAGATTGGTAAGAGTTATTTGCGCGCGATCGCACTCTTGCGTCTTGGCTTTTAATAGCAACACCTCTACTGTATGCTTGGCTTCAGCAGGCAAATTTTCTTTGTTGGCGCACCAATCGCCAAAGCTTGCAAATCTCTGGGGATTTGCGCCCGCAGCAGATGCTAGCAGGATAGTCGCACTTGCTGCTAAACCCCAACCTGCCAAAATCGAAAGTGTTTTCATAAGCCCTCGCTTCAAAAAAGACCCGATCGACTGCTATCATAGTCGATCGTACCTTGTAATACTAAATCGAAGTGTACCACTGCCGTTACTGTCATTGCGTTTCATGTCGCTAAGCGAAACGATAGTGTTGCCAATCGCATAGACTTTAACTCTAAGCGGAAGATTTATAACGGAGGTAACAAACCTGGATTTGGTACGATTTGCAAGTTTCCTTGCTGCGTGCCAATTACAGGGCAATCTCGACAAATTTGGAAATTACGCATAATTATAATTTTTAAATAGTTAACAGTTAACAGTTGACAGGTGACAGCGAGGTTTTGAGGATGGGAATTCAAGCCCTACCCTAAAAACAGTCCGCCTACTTTAGGCGGGAGAATTAAACCCCAAATACAAGTTAAATTAGCGATCGCTCTCAAATCTAGCATTTACTATTTTCTGCTGTGTTATGAAATTCAACAAAAAACTACTCAATCAAAAACAATTTAACAAATCGAATTTGGGTTTTGCCCTGGGAATGCTGGCTATTTTACTTCTGTCTTTAATTCTCAGATTTTGGGATTTAGAGCGATTTAATACTTTAGTATTTGACGAAGTTTACTACGCCAAATTTGCCAATAATTATCTGACAAATACTTCTTTTTTTAACGCTCACCCGCCGCTGAGTCAGTACATAATTGCGATCGGCATCTGGATCGGCAAACACCTACCTTTTGGCAAAACAGCCGTTAACAGCGAGGCCGGTTCCCTGCTTTCTCCCTGGGATTACCGCTGGATGAACGCTCTCATCGGTTCCTTTATTCCGCTAGTTGTGGGGGCCTTAGCCTATCAGCTAGTTCGCCGCCGCACCTATGCTTTTCTTGCTGCTTTATTTATCGCCTGCGACGGTTTGTTTTTAGTTGAATCCCGCTACGCGCTGAACAACATTTATTTAGTTTTATTTGGAATCTTGGGGCAGTTATTTATTTTAAAAGCAGCAGAAGCAGAAGGTAAAAAGCGCTGGCTGTGGCTGATACTAGCGGGTATTGGTTTCGGTGCTTCTGCTGGGATTAAATGGAATGGATTGTGGTTTTTGTTCGGCACTTATGCGATCTTAGGCTGTGCTTGGGCCGTGCGTTTCATCCAAGGAGAGCGCAGAGAAGAAGAACAAAGTCGCGAGGTAAATTTAGCTCTAATTCCTACCGAAAGTCCCATACAAAAACTAACTGAACTCAATTTTGTCCAAATATGGTTGAGTCTAGCTGTGATTCCTATTGTAGTTTACAGCATATCTTGGATTCCTCATTTGCTAATGAATCCAACTCCCAATTTCTGGCAGATGCAAACGGAAATATTGACTTATCACCAGCGGATTAAAAGCGGGCCTGACGTGCATCCTTACTGTTCCGCGTGGTACGGTTGGCCTTTGATGCTGCGCCCGATAGTGTACTTTTACAAAACTGCTAGCAGCAATGCAGAACCAGATCCGGTTTTGCCGCCTTTACCACCTGGTGCAAGTCAGGCAATTTTTGACGTTCATGCAATGGGAAATCCTTTCCTGTGGTGGCTGTCAACTTTGGCTTTAATATTAGTAGTTGGAATTTTATTTCACCGAATTTGGGTGTGGGTAGAAACTCGCAAAAATTCGTCTGTTGATGCGATCGAACAACAACCGATTTTGTTTCCGCCAACTGCGGAAATGTGGCTGGTGTTATATTTAATAGTTAATTGGGCTGCTAATTTGCTGCCTTGGGTAAAGGTAACTCGCTGCATATTTTTATATCATTATATGGGATGTTCGGTGTTTGCAGCCTTGGCGCTTGCTTGGTGGACTGACAGGTGGCTGCACAGCCCTCAAATTCGACTGCGGGGGATGGGAATAACTATTATTTTTTTAGTTGTGGCTGCCTTTATTTTCTGGATGCCTATCTACTTGGGACTGCCTTTGTCGCAAGTAGAATGGAAAATTAGGATGTGGCTGCCTTCTTGGGTTTAAATTGGAGTTGATAGTTGATAGTTGATAATTGATAGTTGGAAATTCGGAATTGCCAATCAACCACCTCTACTCTTCCTTCTTCCTTCAGTCGATCGTTTATGGAAATTATCTGCGTTGATCTGTGTTTATCTGCTGCGGTATGCGGTTAACAGTTGACAAACATTTGATACTTGTGAGTTAGCTACTATTAACTTGCTAAAATGAATAATATTGCTCGGCGATCGAACCTAATTGAACAGCGTTGTGCTTATGCGCCACTAACCTTAACTTCCTCCTTAAAATATTATGCACTTACATTTAATGTAGCATTCAACCTCCCGAATTGCAAAATAATGCTCGATAAACTGGTTCGCCGCGTTTGAGAGTTGCAATTTCCCTTTCAGTAGCAACAGGTAGGGGATTTTCTGCCAGCCATTCACCGTTATTTTGACGCTGGAAATTCGGATGAGATGAAAAGCGATCGCACATTTCTCTCTCTACTTCTTCAATATCGGATTGTATAAAAACTTCGCCACCAATTGCTAGATATTTTGCCAAATCGTTAACTAATTGCGGTTGCACTACGCGCCGTTTTTGATGCTTTTTCTTGAACCACGGATCGGGAAATTGAATGCTGACTCGCTGCAAAATACCTGCGGGCAAAGTTTCTAAAATCGGCTTGAGGGAACTATTAGCATTGCAAAACAAATAGTGCAAATTTGTCAAGCCTTTTTCGTCGCGCCACTCATTGGCTTCTTCTACCAAAGGTTCTCTAATTTCTAAGCCGAGAAAGTTCCAGTCTGTTTGGATTTGCGCCATGTGCCATAAAAACCGTCCCCTACCGCAGCCGATATCTAAATGCAGCGGCCAATTTAAATTAGCATAAATTTTTGTCCAATCTGGGGGATTTGCGGACGATCGATATTTAATAGATAGGGGATTGACGTGTTCCCGAACTCTAACTCTTGCCAATTTTGCTGTCTCCTTAATCTAGTTTTGAACCGCTGATAGATACAGATTAACGCTGATTAACGCAGATGGGTAATGATTTTCGATCGAATAGCATCACCTATTTTTTAAGCTTCTGGTTCAATGCCTAATGCTCTTAATTGTGCTGCTAATATGGACGATCTTTCTCGTTCTCGATCGGCTTGCTGTTGGGCAATTTCCCTTTCTTGTCTTTCTCTTTCTACCATTTCTGCCCCCCATAATAACATCTCGCCGTTTTCATCCCACCACCGCAACCAATATCCGGTTCTTTCGGCTTTTGTGCCGTACCAAATACCTAGGAATAACCCAATTCCTTCAATCCAATAACGATTGTTTTCATCGACTTGTTCTACTTGGTATCTTCCAGATGAATTCAACCGATAAACTTCTAACAATCCTGGCCCCGGTTCAAAAATTGCATAGATTGGTACTCGCAATATTTGTTCGTAAAAATACCATTTTCCGGGTGGATAAGTTTGTTTGCTAGAATATTCATCGTTGGAAGTAGCTGATAAAAATTCCATGACGATCGCGGGAATATCTCCTTCTAAATTGGGAGTGTAACTGCGGCGAATTTCTTGATTTTCTGGCGGTTGTACGTTGGTGGCATAAAACCAATCTGGGGATTTAATAACTAACTGTTCGTCTACCGTCGCGCAGATACCCATATTGGGGGCAATTAATATTCCTGCGACTATCAGCCCCGCAAGTTCTAAGATTTCTCGCAAGGCGGCTGCTAGCAAAGGTTGGTCGATGTTTTCCACTGGTTCTTCATCTAAAATGTAATCCGCTGGCAATTTTTTCCAGGTAATTTTTAAGTTTACTGTGCTGGCTGTCATGATACGTTACCTCTTAGTAAATGTTAATGGTTTTGCAGCTATTGCTTCGGACGATCGAGCGTTTTTAAAAGTAAATTGAACCTGAAATATTGCATCAACGCGATGGGGGTTATTCGTGGGTGGGGGCGGGTTTATTTAAGCTATTTGTAGCCCAAAAGGCTGTTGGCGAACCCGCCCCTACAGGTTATTGATAACTGTCAACTGTCAACTGTCAACTCTCAACTGTCAACTCTCAACTCTCAACAGAGTGCGGCGCGCAATACTTCTCGGTGAAAGAGCGATCGATCTACTATAAATTTTATCCTATCTGGCGATAAGGCGTCACCGTTGGCGTAGTGTTCGATCCAGGTTTTGCTGATAGAATACGGATCTGACGGCAATTCTGATAATAAGTATCCGGGCATTTCTAACTCTGCCATTAGCTGACTGACTTTCGGATCGTAGCTGAGGGCAAAACAGCGGCATTCTTCGGCTGCTGCCATAATTAAACTGTGCAATCTCATCCCGATCGCCATTTCTACTCCCCGAAATACTCCTTTCAATTTGCGCGGATCTTCTACACTCAAAATCCGGCTTCTTTTCGGCAGCGCTTCGTGCAAATGTTGGGCGATCGCTAAGTCTTGAGATGCTTGAAATGGCAGCAGTAAAATTAAGGTACGAGTGGCTTTTTGAAAGTCAACTAATGCTTGAGTTAGGATTGACAAACGGGCGGGAGTTAAGGTAGGGTGCGATCGCAAGCAAACAGCAACTCTCGGGGCCGGTAAATCCCACAAACCAGTTACGGGGGAATTTTCCAAAGCCCACACGGGATCGGGGGCTAAAGTAAAGGGAATTTGCCAATCAGCCAGCAGGGTAGCCGAAGCTTTATCGCGCACGCTAACGCCAGTACATCCAGCAAAACACCGTTGGGATATTTTGCGGGTAATCTCGCGTTTCAAAGGGCCGATTCCTTGAGCCCAAGCAACTGTTTTCAAACCCATCTGTTGCGCTAATCCCATCAAACCGGCATAATAAAATGGGCTGGCAATGCTAGTAGCATCTTGAATTAAACTGCCGCCGCCCCAAATGAAGGCATCGGCGGTGCGAAGTGTTTGGAGCACGGTAAAGGCATTCGTGCGATCGCGCGCTTCAACTCCATAACGCTGTTTTGTTTCTACAGGATTGCCGGAAAGGACGATCGGCACCGCGCCATCTGGTAACATTTGCAATAGGGATGCCAGCAGCGCCTCGTCGCCGCCGTTTCCTTTACCGTAATAGCCGCACAAAATTGCTCGCATTTCTACTCTTTGTTTGGGATCGAATATAACTATTACAATACCTAATGATTGTTACCAAAAGATTCTTTTTCCAACAACAAAATTCAGCAACCGTCCGATCGTGCGTGACACAAATAACGTTATGAATAGAGCTGCCATCCCGATACCACAAACGGCGTAAATGTCAACTGTCAACTCTCAACTGTCAACTCTCAACTTTCAACTCTCAACTATTTGCACCTTTCTTTACCATACAAAAAATGCACGCTTTGTCAATTCCCACCTGGATTATTCATGTTTCTAGCGTCATCGAGTGGATTGCCGCCATTTGGTTAATTTGGACTTACAGCGAAGTCAGTCAAAATCCGGCTTGGCGGGCGCTTTCCTTCGGGATGCTGCCCGCCCTCGTCAGCGCCATGTGTGCCTGTACGTGGCACTATTTCGACAACTCCTGGGCCCTAGAATGGCTGGTTACGCTGCAAGCGGCGATGACTCTGGTAGGTAATTTTACTTTGTGCGCTGCAGGTTGGTGGATTTGGCGATCCTCAGTCATTAGTCATTAGTCATCAGTCATCAGTCATCAGTCATCAGTCATCAGTCAACTATCAACTATCAACTGTCAACTATCAACTGTCAACTGTCAATGATTTCAAAAGAAACTCTATTTGCCCTATCTTTATTTCCCTACTTGGGATTTCTCTGGTTTTTGACTAAATCGGGGAAAACGCCGCGTTTAGCACTGATGGGATTTTACGGCACTTTAGTATTTGTTGCCGTCACGATTCCGGCGGGAATTTATGCAAAAGTTGCCTACAACGAATCCCTAGCAAATATCGATTGGCTGCACGGGGCTGCGGAATCATTCTTGACTATTTCTAATATTTTATTAGTTTTAGGATTCCGGGAAGCAATTATTAAAATTAAAGCATCATCACCTGAAGAAAGTTAGGAGTTTCAGGAGTTAAGCGCGAATGGTAAGAAACCGGGTTTTTGCGCGAGAATTTCGCTTTACATACAGCAGTTTTGGTGATAAGTGAGGACACGGTACTGCCGTGTCCTTGCGAGGATTATTCGACAGACAGATGTACTTCATAAAGGGTGAAATTTGCTCTAATTTATAGGTGGGATCGAAACTCAAACTCAGGCTATGGCAGTGTTGCCAGCAATTCTTCAACAGAAAAAGGTTGCGATCGAGGAATTACAACTTCAGCATCCATCAAAACTAAGCTAATTTTAAATTATACAGTCGATCGCGAATTTGTTAGTTAGAGATTTGAACCTGGAAGGACACCCAACTTGCAACATCCCAGATAATTTAGGTTGTAAGTTGGGTTTGCTATCGCGTGCTGCCCAACCTCCGAATAATTAAATAAATCCGATCTTTCTAAATAGGGTAGAGACAAATTTAAGAAAGCATTACAATAGATAGAACGAAACCGAGTTGCGGGTTCCCAATATGAGCTATTGCCTCAATCCCCACTGCCCGAAGCCGCAAAATCCTGACTCAACAATATGTTGTCTTGCTTGCGGTTCAAAACTGCTGCTCAAAAATCGCTACCGCCCCATTCAACTCATCGGTGAAGGAAGCTTTGGCAGAACTTTTTTAGCCATAGATGAGGACAGATTGCAAACTCGCTGTGCCGTCAAACAATTTTTGCCGCAAGTAACAGGAACAGCCGAATTAAAAAAGGCAACTGCACTGTTTAAACAGGAAGCTCAACGACTTTGCGATTTGGGACATCACCCGCAAATTCCTACTTTATTGGCTTCTTTCGAGCAAGATAATCGCCTTTATCTCGTGGAGGAGTTAATTGAAGGAAATAATTTGTTGCAGGAGTTGCATAATTATGGAGCTTTTAGTGAGGAACAAATTTGGGAATTGTTGGTAAATTTATTGCCTGTTTTACAATTCGTTCACGAACAGCAGGTGGTTCATCGGGATATTAAACCTGAGAATATTCTGCGCAGACCCCCCCCAACCCCCCCTTACCAAGGGGGGGCTAAGAGCAGTCAAAATCTTGCTTGCGAAAAAGGGGTTAAGAGCAGTCGAGTTGCTTGCAAAAGCGGAGCTAATATTGCTAAATCTTCGGCTCGATCGACCGCTAAAAAAAGCGTGACGATCGCTCAATCTCCTCCCGCACAACGGGGGGCGAGGGGCGGTCAATTGGTATTAGTAGATTTTGGAGTTGCTAAGCAAATTAGCGGTATTTTCGAGCAGAAAACTGGCACGATCGCGGGGACTGCTGGCTACGCGCCGATCGAACAAATTCGAGGCGGTAAAGCTTATCCGGCGAGCGACCTTTACAGTTTGGGCGTGACTTGCATTCACTTGTTAACTGGGGCCGAACTTAGCGATCTGTTCGATCCGATCGAGGGTGAGTGGATTTGGCTTTCTTACCTGGCAAAACAAGGTGTTAAAGTTAGCAACACCTTAGCATTAATTCTTGACAAATTGCTCAAAGATTGTGTAAAAGAACGCGCTCAATCTGCCGCGATCGTCCTGCAACAATTAGCTGAATGCGGTCAATATCCCAGCTCTCAATTGTTTGCCAATTGTAGCGCCCATAATTTGCAGTATAACACGGCTAGTGCAATTTATGTTGCTAACTTAACTCACTATATTTATGCTAATCCAACAGCTAGCAATCTGAGTTCGATCGCTCAAAAATGGCAGTACGATCGCGCCCTCAACTGTCATTCAGGCACAGTTAATTCAATTGCAATTAACCCTAAAGGTAACATTCTGGTTACTGCCAGCGACGACAAAACAATTAAATTATGGAATCTCCAAACAGGTGAATTAATTCATACATTTTTCGGCCATTCAGCGCTCGTTAACGCTGTGGCTATCAGTCCCGACGGCAGAATGTTGGTTAGCGGCAGTCTCGATCGTAAAGTTATCGAATGGAAGCTGGATAAACGAGAGATGATTCGCGAATTTTACAGCGATTTTGGTTCGCCTTACAGTCACCGATACGGTGGCGTGCATTCGGTGGCTTTTAGCTGCGATGGCGGGGCAATTGCCAGCGCTAGCGGCGACAAATCTATTAAAATTTGGAACCAGCGAAACGGACAGTTAGTGCAAAAACTTGTCGGCCATTCAGGCAAGGTTTTATCTGTTAGTTTTCGCCCTCAAAGTACGATTTTAGCTAGCGGTAGTGCCGATCGAACGATCGAGATTTGGCGCGTCGGAATTTCGCATAGCATTCGCACTCTCAGCGGGCATTCAGACAGCGTTTGCAGCGTTGAATTCAGTCAAGATGGCAAAACTATTGTCAGCGGCAGTGCCGACTCTACAGTTAAGTTGTGGAACGCGGAAACGGGGGAAGTAATTCATACTTTTAGCGGCCATTCTGAAGCGGTGACTTCAGTAGCAATTAGT
Source organism: Richelia sp. CSU_2_1 (assembly GCA_012034575.1). Taxonomy (GTDB): domain Bacteria; phylum Cyanobacteriota; class Cyanobacteriia; order Cyanobacteriales; family Microcoleaceae; genus Microcoleus. The sequence continues at coordinate 9,532 of JAAUPF010000160.1, forward strand.
CCCGATCGCGCAACTGTTGCCAGCGGCAGTCGGGACGGTACTGTGAAACTTTGGAACTTGCAAACTGGGGAATTATTGTGTTCTCTTCCCGCCTGCAATCCCGTAGCTTTTAGCCCTGACAGTAAAACTTTAGTGACTGGGAGGGATCGGGGGGAGATTTGCATTTGGCAGCTTGGTTTTTAATTGAATGAGATAATGCAAATATCGAGTTAACCGATCGCGATCGATCTTTAACAAACTGCTAGCCCAAGAATGCAAATTCACTTGTTCTCGCATTTTCTCCATTGCCAACAGACTGTCACTATTAGTTACTGTATAAACGCAACTATCAAAGTTAGCAGATCTCAGGCGAGTATAAAGTTTCGCACCATCTACTGCCCATAAATTACGCCCCATCCAGAAGGGCTGACAAGAATATTTACCGCAGACAATTCCCCCTACCAATACGCCAGTATCTTTTCCACCAGAAGAAAATTCCTGCAACAGAGATTTTAAGTCGTTAATTCTTTGAGAATTTTTCACCTGTTCCGGTGTAAACTTAACAATTACGATATGTAAAAGTCTCCCCGGTTTCGTCGGCCGTACAACATTAACTGGATGTTCTGGTGTTGTGTTCTCGATTTCCGCTTTGGTTGCTTTGGGAATATTGACCGATCGCTCGAAATTATTCTCTACTACTTTCGGTGTTTCTGTCTCGATTTTTTCTGGTGTTGCTGCTGCGGCTGCACCTGTAATATCGATCGGGGGATGGCAATCATTGCCTCGATCGTGCCGCGTTTCTGTCTCGGTTTCTCTATCTGGAAGTTCGATCGCGATATCGAATTTATTATCTACAAAGCCATTATCTACATCAAAGCTATTATTTTCATCTTCCGGTATTTCCGGTATTTCAATTTCAGTTTCTTTTGTCAGCGATTCCCCATCTAACAGCTTTGCATTCTCAACAATAATTTGAAATTGGTCATCGCGCTTGTCTATTTTACCTTCCACTAACAAGATAGCATTATCAACTATTAAATCTCCGATTTTCTCAAAAGTATCGGGAAACACGACAGCTTCGCATTTACCAGTTAAATCTTCTATTTGCAAAATTGCCATCCGCCTGCTATCTTTCTTCGTGACTACAGGTTTAATCGAGGCGATCGTAATAATAACCGATACTTTCCCTTTTTTCTCCCCTAACTCTCCAACAGTCACAACATCTTTATCTTGATTTGTTTGCATCAGCAATTTTAGCGGATGTTCTGATACGTAAAAACCCAGCAATTCTTTTTCAAATTGCAATTTAACCTGCGTCTCAAAGTCCTTAACCAGCTTGTGTTTTGGAGCCGATTCATAGATGTTTTCTGTTTTGCCAGAACCAGGATTATCCAACAGATCGAAGATACTACCTTGACCGCTTTCTCGATCTTTTTTACGATCGGCCGCCCATTTCATTACCCCTTCCAAATCGTGGATTAATTGATTGCGGTTATTATCTATTTTATCAAAAGCCCCGCAGTGAATTAAAGCTTCTAAAGCGCGACGGTTAACAGAATGAAGGTTGATGCGATCGCAAAAATCCGGCAGAGATTTAAACTCACCACCTTCTTTTCGCACCGCCAAAATATTTTCAATTGCGCCCTCGCCGACATTTTTTACTGCCGAAAGCCCGAACATAATTTTATCCTTAGCTTGTCTTGTTCCCTTTCTCGGACGCGGTGTAAAATTGACTTCCGAACTGTTAACATTCGGCGGTTCTACTTCGATCCCGAGTTTCAGGCAATTAGCGATGTATTTCTGCACTTTATCCTGATCGCCGCTGTTCGCAGTCAGCAATGCCGCCATGTATTCTACAGGATAATTTGCCTTTAAATATGCTGTTTGATAGGTGACGTAGGCATAAGCCATTGAGTGGGATTTGTTGAAGCAATTAGATGCCACCAAACCATTGTTTAGAATAAAGTTATGGTCTTTTTCAACGCCAATGTCATAAACTTGTTGAGTCCCCAATAATTTTTTGCTAATAATTTTGACCATCTTTGTCACCTCTATTAAATATAGGGTGCGCAGTGCGCACCTTACTAAATACCTCAATAGGTAGGGTGCGCACTGCGCACCGCATACCATCTTTGTTACCTCAATAGGTAGGGTGCGCACTGCGCACCTTACTTTAATACCTGCTCGATTTCTTAGTCCGCGAAGGCGGACTTTGTTCGTGTAGTTGGGGGTGAAAATCGAATGACGGGCGCTTCGCCACATTCGATTTTGCACCCCCAAAGCGGTTTCAACCGCCGAGTATTTGTGCGACAAGACGCGGTTTCAACCGCCGAGTATTTGTGCGACAAGAAGCTGTTTCAATCGACGAATCATCAATGCAATCTTGACTCATAAATCCAATATTGAGTTGATTTGTTTTAATTCTAATCCTCGTTCAAAGATTTCGTCAATAGGCAACATTTCACCTCCCTCAGTCATAAACTTATGGTCTTTGGTAGCGCGAATTATCGAACCATTTTCCAAACTGTATTCAAAAACCTCCTGTTCCCCTCGGCGGTGCCACTGCGCAATTGGTTGCGTGTAAATATAACCATTACGATCGACACTGTAAACAGTACATTCTATTTCTTCTTCAACTATTTTACCGATCGCGATCGCGCCGTATTCCACCGTCCAAATTTCCGTATCATAACTCAAACAATACTCTGCGAATTGTAGCATTTGCCCGAACAATTCTTCAGCAATTCTTTGAGCGACCCCATTCTTAGTTGCCCCGTCAATAAATGTTTCCTTTTGCTTCTGCATTTCCTCCGCTTTTTTCTTACCCATCGCGCGGCGCAGCAAGTCAGCTTGACCCAAAGAATACCCCGCCAAATCCTGCGCCATCCGCATAATTTGCTCTTGAAAACACAGCGTTCCGTAAGTTTCTTTTAAAATCGGTTCTAACAGCGGATGGTCGTATTTAACCACTTCTCTACCGTGCTTGCGATCGATAAATTGCGGGATCAAACCAGCATCCAGCGGGCCGGGACGGTACAGTGCCAAAATCGAAGAAATATCGTCCAAACAAGACGGTTTAATTTTCTTTACTACATCTAACATCCCCGAAGATTCCAACTGAAAAATCCCTTCTAAATCGCCTCTTTCTAACAGTTGGTAAGTTTTTGCAACATCACCCGGCAGCTTTTTGAGGCGGGAATATGTCTCTTGAGCTCTTTTTTCTATGTCAGCAGGTAAGCTTTCAGGGTCGATCGACAAATTTTGACTTTCCTTAACAAAATCAACGGTTTTTTGCAGCGTTGTCAAATTTTTCAGCCCCAGAAAATCCATTTTCAGCAAGCCTAAAAATTCCAAATCTTCCATAAAATACTGCGTAATCACCGCGCCGTCATTATTCTTTTGCAGCGGTACGATTTCATCCAGCGGAATCGAAGAAATCACCACACCCGCCGCGTGCACGCCGAAAGTTTTGTTAGTTCCCTCGATGCGAATTGCCATGTCCAGCCACTGTTTGACAGAAACTTCTCTGCCCGTTTCTTCGTTAACGCAAACCTTACTTTCATAGGCCGTTTTAAACTCCTGGGCGGGCGTTTCATCGGAAATCATTACCTTAAGTTTTTCCGGTTTGCCGCGCGAAACAGGTATCATTTTTGCCATTTCATCCGCTTGCTTGTAGGGAATTCCCAAAACTCGGGCAACATCTTTCAAAACGGCTTTTGATGTCATCCGGTTAAACGTAATAATTTGCGCGACGCGATCTTCGCCGTACTTTTCAGTGACGTATTTAATCATATCGTCGCGCCTTTCGATGCAGAAATCGCTATCAATATCTGGCATTGATTTACGTTCGGGATTGAGAAATCTCTCGAACAGCAATCCGTGATGTACGGGGTCAATATTGGTGATTTTCAGCACGTAAGCTACGAGAGAACCTGCCGCCGAACCGCGCCCCGGCCCGACGGGAATGTTATTGTCTCTGGCGTATTTGATGTAATCCCAAACTACTAAAAAATATTCCGAGAAACCCATTTGCTGGATGATTTTTAGTTCGTATTCCAGCCTTTGTTTGTAAACCGGGGGAATTTCATTGCGATTTCTGATTTTCAGGCGTTCTAAAAGCCCTTCCCAGGATTTTTCTTCGACATAAGTATCTGCCGTATGTTCTGGAGGAATCGGGATCGTGGGAATGCGCGCTTCTCCAGTTAAATCGTAGGATTTGACTTTGTTTGCAACTTCTAAAGTATTCTCGATCGCCTCTTTAATTATCGCATCATCTAAATGATCGCGAAACAATTGCGCCATTTCTTCAGCGGATTTCAAATACTCAGTACCGCTGTAGCGCATCCGCTTTTCTTCTTCAATTAATTTGTTAGTATTGATGCACAGCAAAGCATCGTGCGCTTCCACATCGTTACAAGAAATATAGTGAGAATCGTTTGTCGCAACTATTTTGATATTCAATTCCCGCGCGATTTTCACGATTTCCAGATTCACAATCCTATCTTCTGTAGAACCGTGGTCTTGAATTTCTAAATAATAATCTTCTCCAAATACTTCCTTATACCATTTAGCCACCTCGCGGGCTGCATCTAACTTTCCTTGCAAAATCATTTGCGGCACTTCGCCACCCAAACAAGCGCTAGTAACGATCAAGCCTTCCGAGTATTGTTTTAGCAAATCTTTATTGATGCAAGGACGGGCAAAAATACCTTTTTCTGGCATTCCCTTGAGGTGAGAAATTGTTGTCAGTTTAACCAGGTTTTTATAACCTTGAGTATTTTTAGCTAAAACAACTTGATGGTATTTTTTTCTACCTCTAACTTTAACTTCAATTTCGCCGTTAACGACGTACATTTCATTGCCAATAATCGGCTTAATATTTTTATTTCGGCAAACTTTGATTAGTTCGATCGCCCCGTACATCACCCCGTGATCCGTCAGGGCGATCGCGGGCATTCCCAATTCTACCGCCCGATCGGCTAGCTGCTGCAACTGAGACGCCCCGTCAAGCAGGCTGTAATCGCTGTGAATGTGCAATCCGACGAAAGACATAGCTATTTTAGATTTTAGATTTTAGATTTTAGATTTTACATCATCGGTGCGGAGAACGCACTCTATATGTAGGGTGCGCAGTGCGCACCTTACCGCTATAAGTAGCGTTTTGGACTACTTTTGGCGTAAGTTCTGTTAGACTTCCAATCCTACACCACTGGCAGCTAAAATAGGCAAATAAATTAGCAAATAACGCCAGCATCCTTTGGTTGTTTGGGATTGAGGGGTGAGACACCACAAAACATCAGTGTGCCACAGCCCTGCGGGTCAAAAATTATGAATTATAATGTATGATTTAAAATTGCGATCGATAGTTTAAGGTTCGATTCTACTTGCGGATTAATATCAAACCCAGCAACATCGAAACTAGAAAAATCTCTCCCCTTTCTCCGCTAACTCTGCGTTCTCTGCGGTAAAAAAAGCGCTCAAAAACCCAAAACAATCAAATGAAAAACCCACGCAAAATCTCTCCCCCCTCTCTGTCACCTCTGCGTTCTCTGCGGTAAAAAAAATCCCGAAAACCCGAAACAATATAAAACAAAAACATCACCCCACAGAACAGATCGTCAAATGCTACACGACTATAAAATTGCCAACCTAGAAATCCCCGAACTGGCTCAAACGATCGCCGATAAATTTAGTATTTGGCCTCAAGTAACAGCCGTAGTTTTAGCAGGATCTCGCACAATTAGACCGACCGACGAACTCTCAGATTTCGATCTTTACCTGTACGTCGATCGAGAACTTCATCCAGATATCCGGGAAAAAATAGCAATAGAAATATCCGATCGCTATGAAATAAACAATCAATTTTGGGAACCGGGAGACGAGTTAATCGATCGCGAAACTGGATGCGGTGTGGATATCATGTATCGCGAACCAGAATGGATCGAACAACAGATCGATCGACTGCTGTTAGAACATCAAGCATCAGTAGGTTATTCAACTTGTTTTTGGTGGAACGTGCTAACTTCAGAAATACTGTACGATCGAGACGGCTGGTTTCAAAAACTGCAAGAAACGGCCGATCGACCTTACCCAGAACCGCTCCGCCAAGCTATAATTGCCAAAAATCATCCGATTTTGCGCGACAATCTTTCATCATTTCACCATCAACTAGCATCCGCCATTTCCCGCCAAGATTCAATAAGTATAGTTCACCGAACGGCAGCATTATTAAGCAGTTATTTCGACATTATTTTTGCCATTAACTGCATCCCCCATCCGGGTGAAAAACGGTCGATCGAACTGGCAAAAAACTTGTGTTCAAAGTTGCCAAAAGATTTTGAGTGGCAAATCGAGAGCGTTACTAATCGTGTATCGTTGTTAGGGGGCGATCGATCGATTTTAGCAGCTACAGACAAGCTAATTGACGGACTTGATGAATTGTTAATTCAGGAAAATTTAATTACTCCTCAACTTCCTTAGAGTATTTAGCTGTTTATAAAGTTCCCACCCGAATTTTGACAGTTGAAGAATTGCCTCGCAATGCAATGGGAAAAGTCACCAACCCTGAAGTAATTAAGTTATTTTGCTGATTTTCCAAAGTCTCGATCCCCCCCACGCCCCCCTTTTTAAGGGGGGAGTAAGAAAGAGGATTAAAGTCCCCCTTTTTGAGTAAGAAAGAGTATTAAAGTCCCCCTTTTTGAGGAAGAAAAAGTATTAAAGTCCCCCTTTTTAA
>JAAUPF010000161.1 GCA_012034575.1 Richelia sp. CSU_2_1
CAGGGGTGCCCCCGTGCCGCCCTGAGTTTTGAATTAAGAGATGTCTTTAACTCAAAACTCAAAATTCAAAACTCAAAACTATTTAAAATTCCCAATTCCCAATTCCCAATTCCCAATTACCAATTCTTCAAATTCCAGTAGGTGCGATCGGCTCAATATCCGGGTCAAATCCTCCGACTTGATTTGTCCGAATTACCCACAAAAACTCACCCTGTTTTAATAAAATTTTAGCTATTTCATCTTGCGTGCGTCTCGGCAGCATGGTTCGGTAGCTGATCAATGCTTTAATCGGGTGAGTTATTGGTGCAAAACGACTCGGTTTGAGGTTGCAATCAATCCCGGCTAATTGAGCGTTTTTGCGCCAATCGGGACGGACGATGCCGAGGGGAACTAATACTTTTTCTAAACTGTTTCCCAAGGCTACCAATCGATCGAACCTTTGAGTTTGCGCGTCGGTTGGATTTGCTTTCAGCCAGTCTTGAATCTGAGGATTTGATTCAACTTCGGCAGCAATCTTTTTAATTGTAGCGTAAATTGCTTGGCTCGAATCTTGCACGCAAGAAGTAGCGGGGGTAACTAAACTTGCGCCAGTCCCGTCGCCGCTGCGGTAGCGGGCCATCATAATATCTAATTGCTGGTTTAATTCGTCTAAAGGCGATAATTTAATGCCGTCAAAATCGTAATCGCGGCATACAGAATCGAGCTTGCAAATTATATCGCAAACCGGACGATCGCCCAACCAGCCGCGCTCTAAATCTCCCATATAACTTTGCCATTTACTCGATCCGGCAACAATGCCATCGGGATTGTGCGCGTAAACTTGTTTGTATTCTATGTCAAAACGCAGTTCGCCGGTAAATCGATCGCGCACGACTTTGGCTATTCCGAAAGCAAAGTGTCCGGTAACGATTCCCAGAGCTATTTTTTCTCCTTTTTTGCCGCCAATTCCGCCGAAACAGTGAATGACTATGCCTGTGTCTCCTTCTTGCCAAAAAGAGGCGGGAGGGTGATCTGCACTTTCATGGGGAGATAGCAATACTATCTTAGCAGTGCCTTTTTTAGCTGCGGTATTTTTCCAGTTTTTGTTGTTTAAATAATCCAAACATTTTAGCAACCCAAAATGCGTTTCATCCGGGATTAATTGAGTAACCTGACGCGGTTCGATCGCCCTTACTACAAACATACCGCTTTCATCTCGCTCGCCGTAAATGTACCATCCGTGGGGATTTAAAGGCGATCGTTCGATGAGGTGATTGGTAAACCTAGCTACCCCGTTTTTATCTGCTGGTAATTGGGGAAGGCAAATGATTTCAGCCAGACCGTCAAATTGTCGGGATATTTCGTTGAAATGCCGGACAATAAAATTATCGCCCTCCGGCGATTGCCGCTGTAAAATTGTAACTAAAGCGCATAACTGACCCGTAATTTGTACTGGTTCTCGATCGATAATTAATTCATGTCGGTCATCGATGTTGATGCGGTTAATTACAATAACAGGTCGCCGCAGCATCAAGGTAACGCTATCTTCAGGTCTGCTACCCGCCAAAGTTTCTAAAGGACCGACATTGCGCAAACCGTTCAATCTATCTGGATGGATGTTGCCGGATTTTTGGCTGTTTTGAGCCTGTCTGGTAAAGTGGATATCCTGAGTAACAGCATGAACAAAAAACTGTACTTCGCGGTTGGTACTAAACTTGAGAATTGCTGTTTTGCCAATTAAGTTTTTATATTTTTTAGGCGCGTCTGTAACTTCAAAAAACACCGCTCCGTAAGGCTGGCGCTGCTCGTCTGAAGGCAAGATAGAACGTCCGTTCCACAGGGCGATCGGTTTGTAAAAACGAGCTAGTTTGGCAGCATCATCACAAATTATTGGTATTTGAATTACTTGGGCGATCGGGTTGTCAGATTCAAAAACATTCCCAACGTAATCATCTCGATTTTCCTGGGCTTGCTGGGAAATATTTCTAGTTTGTTTGGAAATCAAATTAATTGAAATTGAGCGATCGCGCTTTTGATTCCGGTTGCGATTTTCCTCTATTTTACCCTGCCACCAGCTAATGAAAAGTCGGATAAAAATAAAAGCAGTCAGTCCGAAAACAACCGCTAGAATTATCACTCCCAAACCCAAAATTAAAATGTCAAAAGATTGACCGACAAGTAAAAAAAATGCGGGGCATACCCAAAAAGACAGCTCCATAATCAGTAAGTACACCTAATTAAACTACGACCCGAATCACAAAAAAGCTTACGATCTCAAGATTCTTCCTTCTTGCTTCTGACTAATGACAACTAACAACCAACAACTAACAACTTTCAACCATCAACTGTCAACTCAAAACTCAAAACTCCCGAACAACTCTCAACTCAAAACTCAAAATTTAAAACTCAAAACTCCCGAACAACTCTCAACTCTCAACTCTCAACTATTAAAAACGACTCTGAGGTTCGATCCAATCGGTGCTGGCTTGACTGCCAAAAACCAGGGGTTTATCATTCCCGACAGCTACCGTTTGGCCGGCGGTATCGACCGCACAAAGAGGCCAAGATCGATCGCCCAAATTGCCAGCGCGAAACAGAACCTGACCGGGACAAACTTGACTCCAACCCAACAATACAGCATGAGTGTAAAGACTGCGAGCGGGGGCAACAGTATAAGTGTAATTATCGTGTTTGTCCCAGATGACAGCGTAGTCAGACATATCAGAAGAATTCAAAAGTGCTTCAAATTCGCGGGCGAGAACGCGCGAACCGGTTTGATTCCAAGAAACTGGTACCATAATTGCGATCGTCCCGGACATATCCGTATCATCGCTAGCATAAAACCCGCTTTCCGCCAGCGGTGAAGCAGCCACCACAGTTTGCAGTTCTCCGGTTCTGAGATTTTCTACAAACATGACGCTGCTAACCCGACAGCGAGAAAAATCGGGGTGTATTTTCAACTCAATTCGACTGTAAGCCGCGTATTCGCCGCTGGTTGAAATCAGCGAAGGACTGCGGTAGTAGCGGAGGCCGGTGCCGCTGGTCGAACTCACTTTCGCGTGAGTCGCGGTAATCCATTCCCAAGGAACGGGATAAGGGCTATTTAAAGGATCGATCGCAGTCATTTTTCCCAAAGTAATGTTGCATTATCCAATAGATTTAACTTTAAACACAAATTGCAAATCGCAAATCGCAAATCTATCTAAAATCTAAAATCTAAAATCTAAAATCGAATGATACGATCGAGAGTAATGTGGTAAGTACACGGAGAGGGAGGGCCATGACACCATCTTTTAACCAAAAATCTTCAATCCCCCCGACTCGCGTCCCCAAGTCGCGGGGAAAAGGCTTGTCCGTACTTTCGCTGATATTTCGGTTGTTGCTGCTGGGAGTAGGCAGCGGTTTTGCCTGGGTTTTGGGGATGGCGATCGCTCAAATTTCCCCCTCAAACACCTCTGAAATGCCGCTAGCCGAAAGATTGCTGCGCCAAACCCAAAATTTGACCCCCAGCCCGAAACGCGCCCCAGCAACGCCAATTCCGGCGCTGCCGTCACCTACAGCAACCCTGAGTCCCCAGTCGCAAGTCAGTCCGGCCCAGAGAGAAAAATTGCAATCGGATTTGAGACAGTTGCAGGGCGAGTTAAATGCTTTAATCGGCCGCACGGCGGCTTTAGAAAGTCAGTTGGGCACCAGCCGCCCGACAGAAAATTTAGAAAAGCGGTTGCAGTTGATGTCGCAGGAATTGGCCTCGCCGGAGGTAGCAACCAGTCCCACCCCAGCTTTACCGGCAATTGGCAACACTCCGACTCCTGGGGCCGTGAATGCGGTAGAGGAGAAGACAGACAGTCCGGTGTTTGCGGGTAACGGGCTGATGGTAACTTTACCCAGCGATGTTTTGTTCGATACCGACAGCATTTCTTTGCGCCCCGGAACGAATGCGATTTTGGACAATTTGGTAGCGGATTTGCGCAACTACGAGGGCGCAACCGTCCGAGTTGCCGCTCATACTGACGACGCGGGGGAACAAGCGCAGAATCGGAATTTATCTTTTGCGCGGGCTCAGGCTGTGGCCAACTATTTGTCTGATGCGTTGCCAGAGAAGTATCATTGGGTGGCGATCGGCTATGGAGAAACCAATCCTTCCGTGGAAAACAGTTCCGATGCCAACCGCCAGCGCAACCGCCGCATTGAAATCGCAATTAGCCCTTAATTAGTTGACAGTTGACAGTTGACAGTTGACAGTTGAGGGTCAATAGAAATTATCTGCGTTTATCCGCGTTTATCCGCATCAATCTGCGGTTAACAGCAGTCATTACCAATTACCCATTTATATGAAAATTGTTTTTTTCGGTACACCTGAATTTGCTGTTCCTACTTTATCCAACTTATTAAGCCATCCTGAATTTGAGGTGGTGGGAGTTGTAACTCAGCCAGACAAGCGCCGGGGTAGAGGCAATAAATTGATGCCTTCACCTGTAAAAATGGTAGCTTTAAATCACAACATTCCTATCTGGCAGCCGCGACGAATTAAGAAGGCTGCGGAAACAATTTCTCAATTGCAAGCGACTGAAGCAGATGTTTTTGTAGTAGTAGCTTACGGCCAGATTCTTTCTCAAACAATTCTGGATATTCCTAAATTAGCTTGCATTAACGTTCACGGTTCGATTTTGCCCAAGTATCGGGGGGCTGCACCGATTCAGCGGTGTCTTTTTGAGGGGGAAAAGAAGACGGGAATTACAACGATGCTGATGGATGCGGGCATGGATACTGGGGCGATGCTGTTGAAGGATTTTACGGGAATTACGCTGTTAGATAATGCTGAATCTTTGGGCGATAGGTTGGCGGAAATCGGAGCGGATTTGTTGGTAGAAACTTTGGTAAAATTGCGAGACGGGAAGATTGAAGCCGAACCTCAAAATGATGCTGAGGCGACTTACGCGCCGCCGATTCAAAATGCAGATTACGTATTAGATTGGTCGCAAAGTGCGATCGCTCTTCACAATAAAGTTCGGGGTTTTTACCCGGATTGCACGACGACTTTTCGCGGTAATTCTTTGAAGGTAATTGCTACTGTGCCGGTGGGACCGGAATATTGGTTGCAATTGCCGCCGGAATATAGAGTTTTGGAAAAAGATTGGCCTGTTTTGTCGCAGTTATCGGGAGCGAATGGGGAAGTTGTGAAAATTGTCAAGGGTTTGGGACCGATCGTCCGTACTGGCGATGGTTTATTATTGTTGCGGGAGGTGCAGTTAGCGGGGAAAAAAGTGCAATCTGGGGTGGATTTTACTAACGGAACTCGATTGGCGGCGGGTGAGGTTTTGGGGAAGGTTGAAGCTACAGGTTAGGTAGTAATTGAAACGGGTGATTTGTTTTTTCCCACTGCTGCATAGCTGCGTAGAGTTGCGTGTTGCGAAAATAAGAAGATTCGTAAGCCAATCTGAGGTTTTGTTCGAGGACATTTGGTTCAACTTTTTGGGAGTTGCAGGAACCTAGTGCTTTGCAAAGCGCGATCGATAATAGGCAAATCAGATCGTGACCGCAACAAATATACCACAGATCTCGATCGTCTGTTCTTAAATTATCCATGTTTTGTTGAATTTCTCGATCGTCAAGTGCCAATTTTTGGGATTTATTTTTCACGGTTTTAATTAGATCGGATTTATTTAATGCCAATGTTTTATCATCGACAAACTTTTTAAAATCTAAATTTTCAAATATCAAACAATAATTAAATTTCAGAGAAACCCATCGCAAATAACCGATAATTGCAGCGCTTTCGAGTAAAGTTTTGCGGATATCTTTCGTAAAACGTCGAATTTTATCTTCGGAACCGTGTTCGGCAAGAACCTTTTCCAATGCTGGTGATTTCAGCAACATTGTTTCCAAATCGTGAGTATCGGTTAAAAGTAAATTAGGGCTAGATATAACAGTACCTTCTAGTATCCAAAAATCGGCATCAACCACAGCTAACACGCCGGGAAAGTTATCTCGATCGAGGATATTTAGAACTTTGATAGCATTATCTTTATTATGAGCAATTTCTACGCGACATTTTGTCGGATCTACTAAGTTTTTCCATACTCGCGCATCTGTATCTCCCTCAGCGATTAAAAAAGATTCAGTGTATAGAGATTGAGTTCGCAGCAGGCGGATTCTGTTAGCAATGCGATCGGGCTTAAGGTTTTGTGTCATTCAACTGGCCTTTTTAATTCTACTGTCAAACCCCAGCTATCGTCAATAATATCTGGAGAATGAGTTGCTAACAACACGTCAAAGTTTACCAGTTCAATAATCGATCGCAAATCTTTAAGAAAATCGACTTGCCACGCTATGTGCAGTGAAATTTCTGGTTCGTCAATTAGAACGAGCGAATTAGGTTTAACTTTGAATAATAGCTCGTAAAGCATCACTAATTCGTGCTGTTCTCCGAAAGATAAGTCTGTTAGTGACAAAGGTTTACCATCTGCCACTGTCAAGGTAAAACCTTTCTCTTTGCTGATGCTCATACTTTTATAGAGAAATCGCTGTTTAATGATTTTGGTAAAAAGTTCTATTTTAGCAGAAATTTCATGAAAAATAGTGAGTTTTTTTTCGACATCTTCAACATAAACTGAAAGAATATTTTTGGTAGTATTATCAATATGTTTTTCGATTTTAAGCTCGGGATTTTCATCTCGCTCCAAAAGACCAATTTCTCTAAGGCTAGAACGCTTTTCCTCAATTTCATTTAATTTATTGCGCAGCGTTTCTTCTGTAATATCGGCAGGTGATTTGTTATTTAAAATTCTTGCAGGAAAGGTTCTTTCAAGAGATTGAGACAACGCACCGTATTCAGCTAAGGTTGCTTGAATCTCTTTTGCAAGTTCCTGGGCATATATATTAACCGATGGAATCATTGAGGGTGGTTTTGCCTCTATCGATGCTTCAGGAACATTTGAGAGGGCGAACAAACGTTGGGTTTGAATAAAATTAACATCGATCGAACTTTTTAATTCTGACAACCACTTTGGCTCTGTTTTGGTAATTTCTAAATTTACATATTGTAAATGTAAGACATCGAAACTTTGGGGCATATCTTTTAATAAAAATATCGGCAAGAACTCCGATGGGTTTTGTCGATCGGCTTGCCACTTATTAGAAATATGATTTATGAAATTATTCTTTGAATCTACTGCCAGAATTACCGCTGCTTCTGATTTTAAATCGCAATTACAAAAATAAAATGCTAAGTTGATGTCATTTTCATGGTTGCTGACAGTAGGTTTAGTAGTTGCGATCGTCTGTTTAGTTATTCGCAGATAACTACCATCATCAAAGTCGATTCTAAATTCTGCAAACGGAATGCTGAGAAGTTCCGAGTATTGCGAATTAAAAAAACCATTAATTAACCTGAGTAAGGCTGTCTTACCAACTCCATTCGGTCCGTGAATAATTGTAATTCTATCTTCCGCGTTCAAGGAAACCGGATGATTGAAAATCCCAAACAGTTTGGTGACATAAATCTTGCTGACTCTCATTTTTTTGCCCCTCGTGAAACCTTGCAAGCAGAATTTATTGAGTTCGATCGCTCCTTCATCATATCTCGATCGAGCGACTTTACGAGTTCTTGAACTTGTATTAGAAAGATTGACAAACCCTACAATACAATAAACTAATTAACACGTAATCTATAATTATATCATCGATCGACTCTTTCCGCAACGCTCGATCGACCGTAAAAATCGCCACAAGCTGTAGGGACACGGCACTGCCGTGTCCCTACGTTTCCCGGAATAAGCTGTATCTTGAACTTGGGAAATTTGCCAATACAGGCGTGCGGATTAAAGCATCATCATTGCTTCATTTCCTGGGAAAGCGGCGCGATCGAAACTATTACCGTACAATAAATTGCCACTGTTACTTGTAGGAAATACCCCGATTGTTGATGCAGATATCGAACTCAAATTATCAGTCATGAAATCTGCGATCGCGCCTCCACCTAGTCTGAAGAATTCACCTGCAAAAACATCCATTTCGGCAGCATCTGTAAGAGGATTACTACCTGTTGGAATCTCACTATCAATTGTTCCAGTCAAAACATCGACACTCGCACTGCGAACCGAATTTTGGTTGCTGGTAAGGATTCCTAAATACGGAATATCATTAGGAAATTTGGGCGTCAACTGCCCGGTAATCGGATCGAGAGTTGCGCCGCCAATGCCAAAGTCATTGTCTGTAATCACAGCTAAATTTCCATTCTCCAACAGCGTGAGTCCTTCGACTTTTGCCTCATTTTTCGGATCGTATCCGGCTGCAATTAAATCGACAAATAACTGTTTGCTGACGGGTTTAATTCCTGCTGCTGTTAGTTCGCTTAAAGAAGCATTTTCGATGGTTTTGCCTCTCAAACCTGCTGTATCTGCCTGACTTAAATTTGTCGCCCCAGTTAGATCGATTTGGAAAACTTTTTTGAAAGCACCAGATCCGCTATTATCATCTCGTTCGACAACTAAAAATTTGCCGTTACCTAAGGATGTAGCATCGCCAATTTTATCAGCATTGAGACTGTCTAAGCGATAAATAAACTCGCCCGTTGTTCTCTTCGCAACCGGATCGAATTCCAAAATTCTGAGATTGAGAGAACTGCGCGAGTTGCTATCATTAGCCGTATCTGGATTATCTAACGCGCTTTGGATAAAAGCATAAACTTTTCCATTTTGGTAAGCAATTGCTTCAAATCCTCGATTGGCGCGTCGTTGGCCGTAGACTCGCGGTAGCGCTTCCACGCCTGTATTTACACCATTAACATTCGATCGTTTAGGTACGTAGCGTTCGATTAATTTCCCCGTTGCATCAAACTGTAAAATTGACGGTCGGTATTCATCCGCCATCCAGTAAGTACCGTCATCGGCGCGAGTAATTCCTTCTAAATCGACGCCGAAAGGGTCATTTTTTAAGGTGCGGCCGAAAACATCTACTCCGACTTCATCGCTGTTAGCTAAACCCGCTTGACCTTGCAAGTTTGGCAGCCCGCTTAAAGGCGAATTGTCCTTATTTCTCAGTCCGATTCGCTGTAAATTGCTAATTGCATTTGTGGTGGGATTTAATTCAAATCTAATCCAACTAGGTTGAAAATCCGGCAAGGCAAAAGGTCGCGATCGCACGCCATTAATATCAGTTGGTTCGGCATTCGGTCCGCGATCCGTATGAGTGAGAAAACGCAAATTTCCATTCTGCGATCGACCTTCATAAAGCAATCCTGAAAAACCGCCAAAAGCAATTTCTTGGTTGGCAGGACTGTTAGCTAATCTGGCTAAATTGGCGATCGGAATTGTTGTTGCCCGATACTGTTGGGGATTGATATTTATTGCTGCTGGAGTGCTAGGAGAAGCAGCAACACCGCCAGCAATTCTCGGATCTAGATTCAGCGATCTGTCTAATTTTAACAGCAAAAATTCATTTTGATCCGGTGCCGGCGGACGCCCCGTACCGCCTCGAAAATTGTTGTCATTTGCTACTAGAATCGTGTCGCGATCGATCGCTAATACATTCTCAATTGTTACGAATGGAAATCGAAAAGTAGTGCTGCGATCGCCATTTAAATCCTGCGGATCGCGGATGTTTAGCAAATCGGCAACTTCTTCTTTAGCTGCAAAACCGTTGGCATCTTTTTGCGCTAGATTAATCTTGAAGACTTTTTTGAGTTGCGCTTCATTTCCCTGGCGGCCGTCCCGTTCGATAACTAGGAACTCATTCTCATTAATTGCCGTCAAATCTCCGATCGCATTGCCAGCAGTTTCCAAACGGTAGCGGGCTGCAATTCCGGTAAATTGTTTGGTGGTTAAATCGAATTGATTGATGCGCAGTGCCTCCGGTCTATCTCCCGCAACTGGACCTTCTAAAAGAGCGTAGAGGGTGGTTTTTTGAGGGTTAATTGCCAATCCTTCATAGCCTCTCGATCGAGCGAGATTTGAGGTTGCTTGATTGGATAAAACGTTGGGATTGTCGGGCGATCGAACTGGATTTGGAAACAGAGTTGTTTGGCGCGCTGCTACTGCTGTATTCGGAAAATCGCTGAATAATCCATCTACTCCCAAGTTGAAAAATTGCTCGTATTCTGCTTGAGGATTGTTGCGATAATTCGCCGCCAAATATCGCGATTCATTGCGGAAAGTATAGGGATGAACTAACAAACCTGCTGCGTGAGCATCCCGTACTAAACTTGTAGGTGGTAGGGTATTATTATTAGCATCAACAGAAACAATCATGCGTTTCCAAGAGCCGATGCCATCGGCATAGGTAGCAATTTCTGCTAAGCCTTGAGGAGTCCGCAAATCACCGTAGGTGCGCCGATCGCCCCTGAGTGTAAAATCAAAAGGTTGATTCTCAATTAGCCTGCCATCCGGGCCGACATCAACCGCATCCAGCAATTGCACTAACGGCACATCAATCAGCCGATTTAAATCTTTTAAATTACCTACTTCAAAGGACTGAATGAAAACGGGAGAATCTTTATTATCGTAGCCGTTGGCTTTGAGAACTCTGACTAAAGGTTCTTCGAGAGATAATCCGATCGAATCAAAGTAAGTAGGGTGTTTTGTTTCGGGATAAAGACCGATCGTGCGACCTGTTTCTGTACTTTTGCGCTTGACTAAATCTATAATTTCTTGCAGCGTGGGAATTTCAAACAAACCGTTGAAACTTTGGTCGCGGAATGCCAAACTTTCCTTAGCGCGGAGAGTTTTCAGTTCTGCTAAAGTGAAATCTTCTGTAAACCAACCGGTGATTTGTGCGCCGTCAATAGATTTAGTTGTGCGGCGGCTGGCAAATTCGGGACGGTTAGCAACATCCGTCGTTCCAGAAATGTCATTTTCGTGGCGGGCAACTAAAACTCCGTCTTTGGTAGAAACTAAATCGGGTTCGACAAAATTCGCCCCCATATCTATTGCTAATTCGTAAGCTGCTAGTGTATGTTCCGGCCGATAACCGCTAGCGCCGCGATGTCCGATGACGATCGGCAATTGGCCGTTGAGAGTTTTAATATCTTTAAAATCGGGAGTTGAAATCGGAGGTTCTAACAGTTTGCCAGTAGCATCGAAATGCAATAAATAAGGCCCGAATTCATCTCCTACCCAAATAGTGCCATCTTTAGCAACAACGAAGGATTCGACATCAAAGTCTGCCCCTGTTAACAATCTCTCCGGCGTGTTTTCATTAACAATGGAAAAAGGAACTTTTTTGTCAGGATCGGAAAAGGAAATAAAATCTTTAACATTTACCGTACCATTTCCCCCATCGCCCCTAAAATTCGGGGTAAGGCGATACAATCGCAATAAATAATCGGGGCTATTTGCTTTACTACCAAAGCCATTATCTGACAAAAACCAGAAAGAACCTCCACCGGCGAATTGCACGCCGCTAAATCCTTGAACTGGTTGGGCGGGAAAAGGGCCGCCTAAATCTGTTGCCCTCGAACCGGAGGGCGGCCCGCCGGCAAATGTATCGGCGGGCAATAAAGCAAATCCTTCGAGTTGAGTCATAGTTTTAGGTTGAAGATTAATTAGCAGGTTTTGCGCGTTCGCAATGAAAATTTCGCGATCGAGAATTCGCGATGTAAAATAGAGATTGCGATCGCAATAACAGAAATAAGTTATTGATGCCTTAATATCGCCTTGGGTCGATCGACTGCAAACGGTTTATGTTCGATCGAATTTCTTGACGCACCGATCGCGATCTAGTGCGCCCTTAAAAATTTAACTGCGAGGGGAGGTTAAGAAGCAACATTAATTCGATAAAAAGACGGTTAACAAGCTATTTATCAAGTAATTGTTAAGATTAAATTTGTATAAAATTAGAGTAGAATTGATCTCTAATACAGTAAATTTCGCCTCGATCGAAAACATCTCAGGACGCAGCAGTGCCGCGTCCCTACAACCCCCTACTGCGGTAGGGACACGGTAATGCCGTGTCCTGAAAAATTTGGAATACACCGATCGAATCTCGATCGGGCGGGTTTATAAATTCTTAAACTTGCATCAGAAACTTGCTTAAAATTCGATCGCAACTTCCTCCTTCGCCCCCAACAAACCCTGTGCCGCCTCCAACATACTTTCCGCAACATCTTTCAAATCTTCGCGGCTTGCTAAATAGGTTTTCAAAGCATCTAACGGATCGATACTGTTATTAGCGTTCAATTCCGGCAATCGCGGCCTGGCTAGCTGACTGACTAATTCCGGTTGAATCGTGTAGCTGTGCGCTTCTGCTAAAAGTCCGTGCAATTGCGCGCTGTCAATTAAATCTAACTGGTCCGATCGCAATTGATAAATTAACCTCACCACCGCATCTTTTATTTCTTTTTTGCCAATAGCTTTAACTAACTCAGCTTGCGGATTTTCCGACTCCGAAACCTTCACTTTAATAGTTTGAAATACCCGCACCGGCAAAGCGCAAAATTCCCATTCAGCTTTTCCCCGTTCCAAATCGATCAATAC
Source organism: Richelia sp. CSU_2_1 (assembly GCA_012034575.1). GTDB lineage: Bacteria > Cyanobacteriota > Cyanobacteriia > Cyanobacteriales > Microcoleaceae > Microcoleus. The sequence goes on from JAAUPF010000161.1 coordinate 12,450, forward strand.
AAAACCTTTTTCTTCTTTCTCTTCGCTAAAATCAACTCGATCGATACTTCCTGGATAAATCACCGGCGGATTGTTAGAGGCGTTGAGATTTTGGTGTTTGTGAACGTGACCGAGAGCAACGTAATCGAAACAAGGGCGAGTTAGCATGGAAACTGGAATGTTAAAACCTTTACCTACTGCCAAAAAACGCTCGGCACCCAAACTTGCTTTATCGGCCATTAAATGCGCTAACAATACAGTAGGAATTTCGGGATTGAGGCGGCGGATTTCCCCTTCCATTGCGATCGTCAGTTTTTCGGTTAATAATTGATTGACTTCGCCCATCGACAGATTTTCAGTTTCCGATCGCGTCATTAAGGTCGATCGAGTCAACCAAGGCAATGTTACCACTTGTACGGGTCCGCTGCGGGTTTGAATTAAATGAGTTTCCAGGCGATCGCCTACAATAAATTTAGGTATGCCCAAAGTCCGGTAAATTCCCAAACTCGCGCCGCCTTGTCCTTGGGAATGTTGGTCGTGATTTCCTACTAGCAAAACCGTCGGAATATTGGCATCAACCAAACGGCTGAATTGGCGGGCAAAAGCTTCTTTGACGAAGGGTGCGGGCGTCGAATCGGGGAAAGCATCGCCGCCGAATACTACTAAATCTACGGGTTCAGAAATTGCTCTGTCCATACATTTGCTCAGGGTAGCCGCGAAGTCTTCCAAGCGGGTATTTAAGCCTGTTTCGGGATTGAGTCGGCCGTGGGAAAAGCCGCTTCCCATGTGAATGTCTGAAAGGTGCAGAATTTTAATCATGATTTTTTTCTAGGTGAGGGTTACACGTTCTCATATGTAGGGTGCGCAGTGCGCACCGCAAAAAATGTCTCATATGTAGGGTGCGCACTGCGCACCGCAAAATTAATCCAAACGTTTAATGTCAGCCTCCCGATATTTTTCGAGCAAGCCGCTAGACAGCATCAACCTCGGCCAAACCAACAAGAAAAATCCCATCCAAGCCAATAACGGTATCGCCACTAAAACTGTTATCCAAACAGTTTTCAATAAAAACCAACTTCCCCCAATTAAGCCAGTACCCGTCAACAAAATCGACCAAGGCTGACACCACCAAGGTTTGTAATTCCAAGGATTAAGAGGTTTTTGTTCGGAAACAGATTTCATAGTTTAAAAAGTGTTCATAGCAAGGACTTTAGTCCTGAGATTTTGATGGGACTTTAGGGCGTATTTGAAAACTACTCCTTAAGATCCCGATCCCCCTAAATCCACGCCACTTGCGACCTTTGGGGTGCCCCCAAGATCGCAGTGGCTTCCCTTAAAAAGGGGGACTTGAAGACTCTTACTCCCCCCTTTTTAAGGGGGGCTGGGGGGGATCTAGACTTTGAAAACACGCGCTAGTCCTCAGATTTTGATGAGGACTTTAGTCCTCACTATTAACTTTAAATTCGATCGGGATCGATTCCCTGCGATCGCAACAATTCCGCTAGTTGGGCCGCTCGCTGCTCGGCTTCAGAGGCTCGCTGTTCGGCTTGGGATTTTTCTTCCTCAGCTTGAGTAGCCCGCTGTTGGGCTTGGGCAGCTTGTTGTTGGGCGTGAATTGCCCATTGTTCGAGCTCGGAAGCTCTCAGAAGACGCTCTTGAGTTTGAGCATCCACCACCACAACTTCGCCGTCGTGCAATCCCACCAACAAACCCACCGTTTCGCACAGAATGCGTCCTTCATCATCAGGAGTAATCGGCACGTAGACGTTATCTATTAAACGGTAGCCCAATACTTCATCCAGCACCTGATTTCGCACGCGGCGTCGATCGAAAATAATATATTCTTGCACTCCCGCTCTTGCGTATTGTCGCACTTTAATTTCTCGATCCGCTTTGCGGTATCGAGGCGAAACCACTTCGACAACTAAACACGGTCGAGTGCCTTCAGAATTCACTAAAAACTCTGTCCTTACCCGGTCTTTTTCTTGAACGTTAAACACCACGCAAGTATCGGGACAATGGTCTTTGAAATTGGCAATTTCCCAACGAATTATCAGATCCCCAAATACTGCTGTTGTCGGATCGTTGAGATAGCGGCGGGTGAGAATATCTTTAATATCGCCTGCAATGCGATCGTGAAAAGTGCTGTTCGGCAAATGATATCCTTCTTCTGGATGGAGAAATTCTTCTTCGGTCAGGGGAATCATCTCGAAAGCCGTGCTACCATCGGGTTGCACAATTTCTTCGGTGCGCCAACCGCACTCGGCTAAATCGTCCGTTTGATGGCGGTGAGGGGCAAGTGTCATTGTTTCTCCTCTTTTGACCTATTCTGATTATACAGCAGGATAAGCGATCGGATACTTACCCATTTTCAATCTGCTTCTGAAAGACTTAGCAAGTGGTGTTCTTAAACCTCTTTCAAAAGTCAAGTACAGGTTGATAGAGAATTGGAAGAAATTCAAAATTTTCAACTCCGATCGCCCTTGCTTCTATCCCATTTAAAGCAGCTAAAACTTGACCGCTGCTGGCGATCGATATTTCGGCAAAGTTGCCATTTTGGACAATCTTTAATTTCCCGAAATTCAGATCGCCACTTAAAACTATTAAATCCTTACCGCTTACAAAATCGGCAATTAAATTTATGCCGTTATTCTGTAACCAAATAAAGCGATCGCCCCCATCTCCACCAATTAACGTACTGTTCCCCGCACTGCCGAACAAATAATCCTCACCATCACCGCCGCAGAGAGTATCCAATTCGCCCTCACCAAATAAGATATCGTTTCCTGCACCGCCACAAAGGTTATCGTTACCTTCACCTCCGAAAATTAAATCGTTGCCAGCATCGCCATTGAGTCGATCGCTCCCCGCACCTCCAAATAAAGTATCGCGACCTTCACCGCCAGAAATAGAGTCATTTCCTGCGTTGCCGTACAGCAAATCTTCCCCGCTTTCACCAAATAATAAATCGTCTGAAAAATCGCTGTCAGATTCTGCATTGACACCTCCAAATATCGTGTCATTTCCGGCATCACCCAATAAAATATCGCTGTCTAAATCCCCAAAGAGCGAGTCATTGTCTTTACCGCCGCAAATAAAGTCATTTGCTTTGCCCCCATAAATAGTGTCATCACCTTCACTGCCTAACAGCAAATCATTCTCTGCATTGCCGTAAATCAAATCGCGATCGCTGCCGTCTAGAATCGGTAAAGGTAAATTGTTGCCACGTCCGCCAATAATTGTATCGCTACCTAGCTCTCCCAAAAGAGTGTCACTTTCTGTTTCGCCGTACATCAAATCTTGACCTTGACCGCCGCGACCAAAATCGCGACCGCTGCCACCATAAGCTGTATCGCTGCTTTCGTTGCCGAAAAGCCGATCGTCCCCAGCCTCTCCTATTAGTAAATCGCGATCTGTGTAGGGTTCGATCGCATCATTGATGTTCGATCTTCCGTAAAGTTCGTCATCACCAAAACCGCCGAATACATAATCGTTACCAGTGTTTGCTAATAGAGTGTCGGCTCCTTCAAAACCGCGAATATCGTCGTCGTTGCTGCTTCCAGTAATGAAGTCATTTCCCGGCGTTCCGTTGTAAATACTATCTCTTGGATACAGAATGATTTCGGGAAGGCTTAAATCAATATTTGGCGCAGTTAAATCGACACAATCGCAGTCAATTCGATCGGCCGTAATTGGCGTCGGCGGTAGGGGCGGAGCGTCTAGCGGAGGGGGTGCCCCCGTACCCGCCCCCGCAGGAGTTGGCGTCGGCGGTAGGGGCGGTGCCCCGTGCCGCCCCTCCGGAGTTGG
>JAAUPF010000024.1 GCA_012034575.1 Richelia sp. CSU_2_1
ACAAATGTTAATTTTTGTCAACTTAATTGTTAAGAAAGATCCTTATAAAGCATAGCTTAAAAAAGGGGGACTTTGACTTCTCCGGTCCCCCCCTTCTTAAGGGGGGCTAGGGGGGATCTAACCAACATTCACAGCATCAAATACGGCACCCGCAACATTCAATTTGCCCTAGAATATTCGCCCCGAAAAACCCTAGCGATCGAAGTCTATCCCGACAGCAGCGTCGTCGTCAAAGCACCCCAAGATGCTACCTTAGAAGCTATCGAAACAAAAGTCAGCAAACGGGCATCGTGGATTGCCAAACAACAACGCCAATTCGCCCAATACGCCCCCCAATTACCCGCCCCCGAATACGTATCTGGCGAAGGATATCGCTATCTGGGCAGACAATATCGCTTGAAAACCATCACAAGCGATCGAGAACAAGTTCGTCTTTGGTACGGCAGACTCGAAGTTAGTACGCCCGATCCAAACAATAGCAAACAAATCGAAAAAGCGCTCGACAAATGGTATCGCGATCGAGCTTTAATCATCTTTTTGGAACGGTATCAGCATTGCCTGCAACTCGTCGCCCCCTATGGAATTCAGCCCGATAGCAAAGCATCGGAAAATGGGAAGATCGGCTTTGAGTTGCGCACCATGCAAAAACGCTGGGGAAGTTGCACCAAAGAAGGTAAAATATTGCTCAATCCCCTGTTAGTTTGCGCCCCCAAAGATTGCATCGACTACGTAATCGTTCACGAACTCTGTCACCTTCGCATTCACAACCACTCGCCGCATTTTTACCAGCTTTTAGGAACCATTATGCCTGACTGGAAAACTCGGAAAGATTACCTCGATCGGTGCATCGAATTGCGTGCGATCGACTGCAATAATCTTAGTCCGTAGTACGTACCGAAGTCCGTATCAGACAACTGGCACAATAAAAATCAAAAATCACCGCACTTTTAGAACGGTGAATATATCAACTGTCAACTGTCAACTCTCAACTCTCAAATCTCAACTCTCAACTGTCAACCCTACTTCATCCTCTCTAAGATGAGCGCGAAATTTTTTATCAAATTGTACTAAGACGGGTAAATTTGCACTTACAGGTCTGCCATGCCATTCATGCACGATCGCTACAATTTCTCCTTCCATACCCTTAATATCGAAGGGTTGATTGCGATTTTGAGGATGGTGGTAGACAACGACTGATTTTTTAATGCACACGCGATCGCCAACTTTCATAGGATTTAAAACTTAGTGTTCTCTCTGCAAAACTGTACAGAGCCTGCAAGTGCATAACACTTGCAGGCTTTGGAGGCATTCTATTCATCTTCCCACACAAGAGCAAAAACTCAAACTATGACAGAAGGCAGAAGGCAGAAGGCAGAAGGCAGAAGGTAGAAGGAACAGGACTTACACACAGGCTCTATATGTAGGGTGCGCAGTGCGCACCTTGCCACTACTAATAGTGTGTCAAACAGTTTCAGGCGTAAGTCCTGAGGAAGAAGGCAGAAGGGAAATGCAGTCACAGTAATAGTTTCAACTAATGGGCTGGGTGCGCGTTGCGCACCCTCGATCGATGGAAGTGGATTAACTCAACTGTTTCAGCCAGCACTCCACATCAACAGCGAGTGTTTGGCCCAATTCCAGCAACTGCCGGATTGCAGATAACTCATTGTCTGCTTGAGAATCATCTAACCCAGCAATCTGGTTAGCGAAGTCCTCGCCCTCGATCGAGCTTTCGCCCCCTCCAGCTTGCCGTTGCAGCCATCCCAAACACAAGGGCACGATTTGACTGTAGAGAGCGTCGAAATACAGTTCCTGGGATTTGTCCAGACACAAACCCAGACCCAACTTTTCGCCCGCAGCGATCGAACGCTCGATCTTCCGAATATCGGCTTTTAAGTCGAGGGGGGAACGTTCCAGCGCGCCCGTTCCTGCTTGTAGCAGGGCATCAAGATTGCGCCAAACCAGCTTTTCCAAAATTTGCTTGACTTCAGGAACTTTCAACCGACAGCGCAGGTGTCCCGCTTCAGTTGCGATCGCCTCAATTTCCGCCAGCGATTCTCCGTCCTCAGTTTCCACATCCAGCAGCCTCGCCGCCGTCAAACAGCGGTGTCCCAAAGCCACCTCTGCCGCCACCTGCAACTCGATCGGCACCACCAACTCGTCGCGGTGGAAAGCCATCATCACCCCGTAATTTTCCCGGTAAACCTGAGTGTAAAGCTGATCCAAGCGAGTCAAATTTTCCTGACTCAGCAACTGCACGATCCGGTGTCGTTCCTCAGCGAATAAATCCCGCAAGGTAAAGGATCGATCGCCAAACAGCCGCACCATTTCCAGAATCGCGTGGGCTGCCGAAGCTTCTTGCAGAACATCAAACAGCCGTTCTTTGAGCATCGTGTAAGACCGGCGGCCGCCAAAGGGCTGAATCGAACAGTGGAAGTCCCAGCCGCCGAGGTAGAACGCAGCAAACACGAATACCTCTGTTTCCCGAGTAATTTCGGAGGTTAACTGCACTTGACCGACAGCCAGACTCATCGATCCCATCCGCTGGATCTGGTAATCTAGCTGCTCGGCTTGATAGCAGTAAACTCGCTGTTCGCGGGGATATTTGGCAAAGAGAGAACTGATGGCGTAATGGGCCGCAACTTGTCTGAGATCGATCTGGGCCGTCACTACCAGTTGGCGGTAAACTTCCGCCCCTGTTTTGAAACATTCAACATTACTCGGCGCTCGATCGAGCCTTTCGATGAACTCTTTTTCTAGCTGCACGCCGGTTACTTCCCCGGCCAATTCCAGGGCCCGGGCCGCGTAGCGCAGAATTTGCACGCCTTCTGGGCGGGAGATTTCTTCAAAAAACCAGCCGCAGCTAGTGAACATTAACAGGGCGTGACGCTGCATTTCCAGCAGGCGCAGGGCGTCCACCCGATCGGTAGCGTCGAGTTCGCGCAGTTGGTGTTTGGAGAGGAAACTGTCAACATTAGCGGTCGATCGATCGCGAATGACATCGATATATTCATCTCTGGCCAGCCAGGGATCGCGGAATAACTTGCGCCCCGCTTCTTCGTAAATCGGAATCAGCCGATCGCGCAGCCAATTGAGACTATCCCGCAGGGGGCGACGCCATTTTTGATGCCATCCGCCACCGCCGCCGCAGCCGCAGTCCTCTTGCCAGCGATCGACCCCGTGGGAGCAACTCCAGGCTGTCACTGGTTTGAGTTCCACTTCCCACTCGCTGGGATTTTGACTCAAGTAGTGAGCAAAATTCGTCACCGTCCAGCCGCGGCGGGGAAATTCTTCGGTAAAAGCGTAGGCGAGGCATTTTTCCGTACCGCCTTTGTGGTGACCGAAAGTTTCGCCATCCGTCGCCACGGAGATTAATTGGGCCGATCGGCGGTCTCCGCGCACTGCTTGACCCAAGCGGCCCGCCAAGTGGTGGCTGCTGCTGAGAACGTCGTTGAAGCCCATATCTCGCGAGATCGGGCCGTCGTAGAAAAAGATATCGATGTAGGGAGTGTTGGGCGCTGGGGCTTGAGAATTGTAAGACGGGTGGCGGCTGAAGTGATCAGTGCTCAGCGGCGAAAGTTGGTTGGAAGCCATCAACCGTTTTTCCGGCTTCAGATAGCAGCGGTACGGGCGAGTCGGATCGATTTGACCTCCGCCGACTTCGTGCCATTCCTCATTTTCCGTCGTTTCTCCTGCTTGGTTGTGGGCGATTAGCGGGCGGCAGCGTTCGGCTTGGGAGGGGGCCAAGATGATGAAGCGGATGCCTTCTGCGACCAAAACTTCGAGGGTGGCGTAGTCTACGGCGGTTTCGGCGAGCCACATTCCTTCGGGATCGCGATTGAAGCGCGATCGAAAATCTGCGATCCCCCAGCGGATTTGGGTGTATTTATCTCGCTCGTTCGCCAGGGGCATGATGATGTGATTGTAAACTTGGGCGATCGCGTTCCCGTGGCCGTTAAGGCGCTGGCAGCTTTTGCGATCGGCCTCTAAAATTCGCTGGTAGACTTCCGAGTCGTAGCGTTCCAGCCAGCTCATCAGCGTCGGACCGATGTTGAAGCTGAGATATTCGTAGTTGTTGGCGATCCCCACTACTTCGCCCCGATCGTTCATGATGCGGGCAAAAGCGTTCGGGCGGTAGCATTCGCGGTTGATGCGTTCGTTCCAGTCGTGGCTGGGTTCGGCGCTAGCTTGGCGTTCGATCGCGTCCAGGTAAGGGTTTTCTCGGGGCGGTTGGTAGAAGTGGCCGTGAACTGTCACGCACACTCCTGTTGCAGCAGGCGTGCTGCTTTGAGTCCCTGGCGCTGTAACTGGCGCAGATAAAGAGAGCGGATCGGATTGAGTTTTAAAAGTTGAAACCATGCGATCGAATCCTCAAGTAGTTAAAGACATTAAAACCAGCCTAGTTAGCGGCGCAAACTTGACGCAGCAGGCGTTGCAGGTAGGCATTTGTAAGTGCTAAATCTTGGCAGACAAGTTGCGATCTATTTGCATTATTGCGAGCAAAGCATTCGTTTCAATATGCCAACCGCCGATCCCTGAGTTTTGATGCCAATACTTTGCTATTGAAAGGGTTAAAAAAGGTAGTTTTTGTTGCTTGCTGGCACTTTCGACCTATTGTTTGACCTATTGTTTGACCTATTGTTCGACCTATTGTGAGTTAGTGCTTGCAGGGCTGCTTGCTGAGATTTTGATATACATTGCTGGATTCTAAAGTCTAATTCATTAAATAGCAAGTTTTCCCCGGAAAGATTTAAGCTTTGCAACATTTCGCGATCGACCGTTGCAGTTGTGCGGTTGCGTCTTGGGAGAGGGGGAAAAGTGCGAGGGCGTGCGATCGAACTCTAATTCATCATTGCAGAATCACTACAGCGTCCAATCTTCGATCGAGAGCCTTGGAACTTGACTAAAGTCTCATTGGTTGCAGGTGACAATGGTAGCACCGACAGACAAAGCAATAGCTGCAATCCGCATATCTTTTTGCAGGCGATTTTTTCGCAGGGGTGGATTATCTTTTAACAGTTTTAAAAAGAAGCAGAAGCGCGATCGCTCTTTTATTTTAGGCGAGCGCTCATCAGAAACAACAAAGGGATCTCGCTCCTTCATTTTAGACAATATTACTATTGTAAAGCTGGAGAAGGTGATACCGATTCTACTGTTTTTTCTTCGAGTTGACTGGTGAGATAGAGGGTATCCGGACTAAAATCTTGCTCGTGGGGCCATTGAATGCTGCCAAAGCTAAGTTTGACTTGCTGAAAATATTCAATGTTTTGAAGTTCGGTGAATATTCCTTTATCGAGATAGGGAGTGACATTAAAGAGACGAATTTCGCCATTACTAAAGGTGAGGCGAAGTCGATAGTTTTCTAAGGGTTTGACCTTGATGACTTTGGGAGACATATAATTACTCCGAATCATTGGAGGGGGTTAATTTTGAAGACTTGTTGCCCATTGACTGCGAGTTGCCAATTCGCCATCAGTTCGTCTTGATGAATTTCAATCCAGGCTTGAACCAGCTTGAGTTTAGATCGTTGGAGTTGCCCCTCAAGGAGATCGCCATTAGGGATGGCAAATACGGCTTCATCGTCTTGATAGCTGACGTGAATGTGGGGGCATTGATGTTTCTGGTTATCAAAGTAGTACATCCTGATGATGACACCATAAAACATTGAAATTACGGGCATGGCGAGTGTTTTTGGGCATGGATTGATTGTACTTTCTATTGTAGGCGATCGCGCCAAATCCTGGGAGAGTTGTGGGGCTTGGGCACGATCGCACTTGATGCGTGTTGGGCGATCGCTCCGATGGAAAGAATTAAGAAGGGCGATCGCCAAATGTAGCATCGGCGTATTGCTTTTTTGTGGAGACTTAAGTTAAACTGGTAACACAATCGATCGAGTAATTCTCAGACTGCAATGGCCACACTTCAGATTGAAAACCTACCTGATGAATTGTACAGTCGCATTCAATGTCTTGCCTCCGAACAACAATTGACTTTGAATGAAGCGGTAATTCATCTATTGAAGCGATCGTTTGAGCCTGACAAGATCGCGATCGATCCGGCACAAGAGAGCCAACCAATGTCAGTAATCCTCAAAAGGATTCGCAGTCGTCTCAGAGTCAATCCAAGTGACTTTGGCTTAATGGATAGTACAATCTTAATTGCAGAGGATCGCAATAGATGACTGTTCCGTTACGATGTGTAATTGATACAAATATTTGTATTAAACAGTTTATTGCCGATCCATTGACTCCCAAAGTTAATCAACTATTCGATCTTCTTGACGAGCCGGCTGTTGAGTTTTTTGTACCCGATCTGTTTTATATTGAGTGTGCTAACGTTCTTTGGAAATATGTTCGAGCCAACCTTTACACTGCTCAACAAGTTCAGGCCGATCTAAGTGACTTAAAAGCTTTACGATTTCAAGTTACTTCAACTAAGGATCTAATGAATGAAGCTGTTAAAATTGGCTTGGACTATGGGATTACAGCTTATGATGGCTGTTATGTGGCACTCTCCGAGCAAGTTACAGCACCGTTGCTAACGCTGGATGAACGCTTGGTGAATTCCTTGAGAAATAGTAATTTTGACGTGCGACTGTTTACCAATTTCACAGTGCCAACTAGATCTGCGTAATAATCCCGATCGACAAATAGATTGATGTTTTTAGATGATTGAAAATAGGAGATCTCCCTTGCTGCCTGTTGGGGCGATCGCTCTTATTTCAAAAGAATCATCAGGGCGATCGCACTTGTTGGAAAAAATTAGAAGGGCGAGCGGTCATCAGAAACAAGAAAGGGATCTCGCTCTTGATGCGTGATGGGGCGATCGCACCTGGTTGAAAAAATAGTCAGGGCGAGCGTTCTTTCTTTTTAGGTACTCGCTGTTTCTTTTGGTGGGGCGATCGCTATCCATCCAATCATTCCATTATCATGATGGAAATGGATAATATTGTGAGTATAAACAATGTTAGGTTTACCTTCGTCAACCTAACCCACAAGGTTAGCTACACTATCGCAAACGCTCACGCAGTACGAACCTTTTCGAGAACCCATTCGCGAATTAAATCAGTGTAATTAATACCTCTTAATTTGGCAACTTTTTTAACTGCTTCTACTTCCTGAGAAGGCAAATGTATTTGTACCAAAGCTTCTCGATCGAAAATTAGTTCCGTGACTTCTTCTAACTGTTCTTCAAAATCGGTTAACTCATGGGTATCCCAGAACAGCGCTAACTCTTGAATAGAGTCAGTTTGTGGAATTGCTTCAATATTCATCGGTTCCTCCATTGCCTGTATCGCTGCTTTTCTGTATCAGTCATCGATCGCGCTGTGACTGGATATCCCCTGCCATCAGGAAATTGAATCACGACGCAGAATAAATATCGTCCAACTTCGGTTTGACCAAGCACGTAATAAACAGGGTTGTCTCCTTCGGATTTTGCGCGCTGTACTAGCGCTATCCCAAAACAAGTTTCTTCAACTTCTTCAGGAGAAACACTGTGTCGCGCAATATGGTCAATCCGATCTTGGTTCCAAATTAACTCGTAGATCCTCATAGACCAATTTTAGCAAATCTTCGATCGTTGGGGCGATCGCTCTTTCATTTTAGGCGATCGCCCATCAGAAACAAGAAAGGGCGATCTCCCTTGATGCGTGTTGGGGCGATCGCTCCGATAAGCAAAGAATAAGAAGGGCGATCGCACTGGGCAAGAAAATAATCATCAGGGCGATTGCACTTATTTCAAAAGAATCATCAGGGCGATCGCTCTTTTTTGAAAAGAATCATCAGGGGGATCGCACTTGTTGGAAAAATTAGAAGGGCGATCGCACTTTTTGGAAAAATATGATAATATTAAGAAACCAAGAATTAATTTGTATTCAGAGTGTGAGAGAGTGATTCCAGAATTCGATGAAAACGGCAATCTACCACCAGGAGTTCATTTTTGTGAATGGGAGGAGTTTAACGAGAGATTTAATACTAATTTCAAAAGAAATAACATGATAGATGGCTTGAAAATAGCAATGACTCAGCTAAAAGCAGCAGGTTGTAGGACTATTTATATTAATGGTAGTTTTGTTACCAACAAACCAGATCCTAACGATTTTGATGCTTGTTACGATGGCGAAACTGTAGACATGGATAATCTGAGAACTAATGCTCCTCGATTGTTCAATCATTTTGACAGAAATGCCCAAAAAGCCAAGTATAAAGGGGAGATTTTTCCCGCAGATCAGCCTGTAGGCAATTACGGCGATAATTCCTTTGAGTTTTTTCAAAAGGATAGAAAACACAGGAAGAAAGGAATTGTAGCTATAGATGTAATGAGGTGGGAACCATGATTAAAGATGAATTTGAGTATGAAGTCAGCAAAGAATGGGTTGAAAAATTCAATAAAACTCTAGCGGCAATGGAGAGGGATGAAGAAGCAAAAAGAAAGGATTTTCTCAAATGGGATGCAGGTAGGGGGGCGATACAATGTCATTTGGATCAATTACATGAAGAAATAGCGGAATATGAAAGATTGATTAACTGTGACAAGAGCGAGCCGATCGAAATTGTCGTTGAGAATTTGAATAAACTACCAGATGCTTTAATTAAAGCTCGGATTGCTGCCAAGATGAGCGAGCAAGAACTAGCCCAAATGCTAGGAATTGAGGAACAGCGGATTAAGGAGCATGAGGCTAAAAGTTATCAAAGTGCTAGTTTTTTGGAACTACTTGAAATTAGCTTTGCTTTGGGTGTGGAGTTTAAAACTGCTGTAATGCAGGTGGATTTTGAGCAGATCGAGGAACTCAAAGAAAGTGCAAAAGAATGGCACGAAAAAAGAAGAAAAAGGGCAATTAAGGTATCTTAAATAAATGCTGTTGATTTTGGAGAGCGATCGCTCTTATTTAAAAGGAAGCAGAAGGGCGATCGCCCTTGATGCGTGTTGGGGCGATCGCTCCGATAAGCAAAGAATAAGAAGGGCGATCGGTCTGCTATGTGCTGTCCCGTTCCAGTAAGCCAATAATTTTATCACAGTATTGAAGTATGTCTATCTTATTAGAACAAGCCAAATTTATTTGACGACAGGAAGCTTGTTTAAGACGAACTTTCTCTTCAATCTTTTTGCCCTCATCAGATGAAAGCTCTTTTGCACGTCCGTAACCATTATTTGATAATCCCCAGATGATAGCTATACCTTTGACGGAAAGAGTTTTCATCTGCTCTTCGTCGATCTTGATAGTGACAGTATCACCATCATCGAAGAAGACGAACATACTTCCCATAGCAGCCCCTATTGTTCCTCCAATTTGCGCCCAAGTCAGCGCCCCGGGTAAAGCACCTACTCCACCTGTTAGAACTCCCATGATTGTACCTCCCAAAATGGCTCCCATGAAAGCACTAACACCTCCTATAATTGCTGCTGCCCCGCTACCGGTACCTATCCTGCCAAGATAGTTAGCTTTTGGCTGCATCAGAAGAAGTAATTCATCTTTTGAAGTTGTCGGATGCTCTGCTGCTACTTTGTAGAGATCGGAAACACAGTAGATGAATTCAGCAAGAGAGCCATTAATCTTACGCGCTACTTGTTCTTTGGCTTCTTCAACTTTTTGCGGTTTATTAAAATCTCCTTTTGTAATAATAACAAATGCGTCTTCCGCACAATCTTTAATGAGAGAAGCGAGCATACTGCAAGCCTCTCGTGTTATCTCTAACTGTCTTTCCTTATATCGTTTTAGCCCTTCAAGAAACTGCGAGCGCTGTTCGGGATCTAGAATTTTGACAATCTCATCGTAGATTTGACTTATTTTTGCAGGATTATCCCAGTGAGCATCGAAAACAATGATGCTATTAACAGATTGTCCTCTGAAGAATGTATTCCATTGTTCTACCCGATTTTCGACTTCTGTTGCGCTACTTGCTCTAAGTTCCTTTTCATATTGATTGATAATAGCTACAATTTTTGAGCATTTACGCTTAATAATAGAAAGTTCTCCTTTAAAACTGTCATCCGGCACAGAGCTTAAACTTGCAACATAAAGAACTAAATTACTCTTCTCCAGTGCCTTCATTGCTTTTTCATCATAAGTAATATCATCTTTATGTTTCTGCGGCATCTTACAGTTAGGATTTTCATCCAGCATGTCAAGGTACATCTCCATAGCAGAAGCATTTTGAAAGCCAGGTGTATCTATAAAGTTTGCTTGTATTCCGTTAAAATAATATGCCTGTTCTCGCTGCGAAACATTTGGTGAATCTCTGACTTCTCCAACAGATGCTTTCATCAAAGTTCTGATGAGAGTTGTCTTTCCTACGTTTGTGTGACCAGCGATAGCAATATTAATTTTTTGGGTGTCCATATTAAAATTTTAATATAATTATTGGTGAATCTAAACTATATTTACCCGATCGAGCGAAAGTTTGTCTAGTAAAAAAATGTTCGATTTTGCAGATATTTTTGCGAGAAATTTACTTTTTTATATCTTTTTGTACGAAAATGTACGAAAATGTTGGCAGACATAAGCTATAATACATAAGGACTTACGCAAAAATAATTCGGTCCACTATTGCTAAGGGTAAGGTGCGCAGTGTACACCCTACGAATAGAGTGACTTCGCCAGTTCCGTATATAAAACCTCTCATTTCCCTGACCAGATGAATCTTAAAGCAGTGTTAAACCTCGTGGATGAGATAGTATTTGCTAAAACGGGTCAGCATCTTGACGATTTGCAGGAAGCTGTACTGCGGGGAACTCTACAACGCGAGACATACAAAGAAATAGCGAAAGACTTTGATTGTTCTGAAAGTCGCATCAGGGAAATTGGATCGGAATTATGGCGGATACTTTCAGAAGAATTAGGGGAAGATGTCAGTAAAACAAATTTTCGATCGGCAATGGAGAGATTCCAACTCTCCCTATTTTCAAATGTTGTACAAGATTATGTCGGAGCTGGTAGCATTAACATCTGTGGAGAAGGTAGACACCCGCCAGATATACCACACTCACCTAATGGAGAAACATCCAATTCAAAACCAACTAAAATATCGCATCAAGATTTAAGCGAAATGCCGGAGTTGGGTAATTTCTTCGATCTCACCCCGCAACTCGACACCCTCACCACCTGGATTCTACAACAACACTGCCGCCTCATCACCCTCACCGGCATGAGCGGCATCGGCAAAACATCCCTAGCAATCCAACTCGTACAGCAAATAAGACACGAATTTGAATGCGTTATCTGGTGCAACATCGACGCATCCTGCACCCCAGATGAATTTGAACATAAACTAATCCAGTTTTTCTCCGAATCAGAAAAGCTAGATTCCCCCGCAACTAAGCCGAAACGCTTACCTCTAATTAAATATTTACAACAATATCGCAATTTAATCATCTTAGATGACCTGCAAAATATTTTCTGTAGCGGCGAATTGGCAGGTAAATACAAACCCGGCTGCGAAGAATATCGCTTCCTATTCAAACAAATAGAAACATTCTCCCATCAAACCTGCTTTCTGTTAATCGGTTGGGAACAACCTAGAGAAGTTCCTCAACTCGCCGACGAAAATACTTCCATTCGCACCTTACAACTGGGTGGTTTAGACACCGCAGCCGCACGGGAAATCCTGAAAAATAAAGGATTAGCAGAAACTGACAACTGGGATACTCTCATTCACCGCTATCAAGGCAACCCGTTATGGTTAAAAAGCATTGCAACTCTGATTCTTGAGTTGGGAATTGGCGTTACTGAGTTATTACAAGATGATATTATATTGTTACCTGAAGATTTGAAAGATGTTTTACAACAGCAGTTCGATCGCGCTTCCGAAATAGAAAAACAAGTTCTCTCATTATTAGCAAAAGAAAGCGAAGCAGTCAACTTAGCAAAATTGCTCCAAAACGGACAAATACCACCATCAGATTTAGTAAATGCACTCCAATCTTTATCGCGGCGATGCTGGATCGAAAAACAGGAAAGTCTTTACACTCTCCCACCTGTATTGAAGCAGTATATCAAAGGGTTGTGACTAACATTTTGCACCAATGCGATCGGGGGATTTTTCGTGGGGGAGGGCGGGTTTATTTAACCTGTCTGCTACCTTTAATGTCTTGGGCGAACCCGCCCCTACAGGTTTATTGACAGGAGTGCAAGATATTAATCGACCTTAATAAATAAAGTTTGTAGTGTAGACTTAATTCCGCTCCGAATTAGGTGTTTCGTAAGTCTTGCGATCGAGCGTTGTTGCAAACAAACCCAGTCTCAAGTGAGTACATATTATATGCTAATAGCCGATCGCACCACAACACCCTCTTAACGCCAATCATCCAATACAAAAACATCCGATCGACTGTAACCGCAATCGTTTGGCCTGTGCATTGCAACACCCGTAATTTCTGTCCGAAAATCCCGATCGAGCATTCTCAGATATGCTGCATTGCGACTCGTATTTATTCCCGCCCTCAGATGCAACATTTTTTGACTCGCCCCAAATGCTTCACACAGATCTAATAACTGCTCGAACCTTTCGCCTGCACCTGTTCCCAGCCTCACCGCTCCAAATTTGACATAGCATACATCGCTGCCCGCTTCGCTACCCGCACCGCAATGACACACAGCAAATCCTGCTAAGCCTTTGTCATCCCACAACAATAAAGTATCGCCTAAATTTTGAATATTAACTGCTATAATTTCCCGCGATAAATCCAGCCCTTCATAAATAGAATCAGTCAGTTGGTAACACTCTTTCAGACAGCTCGATCGCTCTTCTGGATTCAGTTCGGAATATTTGATTATCGGAAAATCTCGTTCAACAAAATCAATTGATTTTAACATCATGAAAGTCAGAAAACGCGGGTAGAATCCGAACTTTTGATAAAGCCCGTGGTGTTTCGGGCTGTTCGCAAAAGTAAATAAACCCGCCTGTCGCGTTTCCCATTCAGAAAAACGGTCGATCGTGCTTTCAATCAAACATTTAGCAATCCCTTGATCCCAAAAGCTAGGATGAACGCTCAGAGGTCCAAAAGAACCGACACTTCCCCAACAAATTGCTATATTCGAGCCAACTAACTTGCCATCAACTTCTGCTGCAAAAGCCCCTGTAGGATAGATGCGCGATCGAGTTTTAATGTAGTTTGCATCACTGCAAAAATCTGTAGGTTCCGGCAAGTTAATAAAAGTACCGAAAGCCAGTCGAAAAATATGCTCTGCCATCGGTAATTCATCTTCGCGAAGCAGTCGGATAGAAATTTTCATTAAAGTTTTTCCTGCACTGTAAATCCAATTTCTTGACCGTATGATAGTTCGAGAGTATGACCGTCTGGATCTCGCAAAAAAGCCCAATAGCCGATCGGATATCCCGAATCTTTTGGTTCTTCAACTAATACAGCTTCTTGACGCGCCAAATCGCAGAGGGAATCCATATATTCCCGACTTTTGCAGCCAACTCCTAGGTGTGCCAAAGGAGACAAAACTGGATTGACTGACTCTTTTTGAATTAGCACAATTACAAAAGGGCGAGTGCCGTCCGAAAGCCAGACAACAGCAACACCTGCTTCGGCGTCGATCCGGCGGTGAATGGCCTGCATTCCCGCATATTTCGAGTAAAATTCAATACTGCGATCGACATCAGAAACGGGTAGTGCGATGTGAGTTAAACCGATATCGATCGTTTTATGATTTGCGTCCATTTTTTGTTATTTGTTATTTGTCTTAAGTTTTTGGCTCATCATAAAATAATTTCATAATGTTCCACTATCGGAAACGGATCGTAGAAATGGTGCAATAAAGAACGCCATTTTTGATAATCTGGCGATTGCCGAAATCCCACAGTATGGTCTTCTAATCTCTGCCACCGTACAAGTAAAATATAACGATTTGCAGTTTCTATACAGCGTTGCAGCTCGTGAGAAATATACCCCGGCATAGCAGAGATAATAGTTGAAGCTGTTTTGAAAGCGACTTCAAATTCCGCAGCCAGATTGGGCTTAATATCAAGAATTGCAACTTCCAATATCATAGATTTAAATAGCCAAATGATAATTATAGCATCTCAAAGAGTTTGACAACACGTTAGTTTATAAAGTTTTGCGATCGACCGCCAGCAACATCTCTCTCTGAGGTGAATCCTGCCTAAATTTTTCCTTGCTGCATTTTCTATCTGGGTGCGAAACATATCGAGCATTCCTATAACTTCTCTGTGTAATTCTATATATTCTTCTCGATCGAACGCCGAATAATTACCGTGCGCAATTTCATTCCTTGTTTTCAAAAGCTTGATATCAATTAATACTGAGATCTTGCACCAGTCGCAATAACCTGTAGGGGCGGGTTCTCAACAGTCACAGAAGGTAGCAAATAGGTTAATAAACCGCCCCACCCCACCAGAAAACCTCTTATTGACATTGGTGCAAGATGTGAGTTTAACCGGACACAAGCTGAGTTCAGATAATGAGGTTCAAGCTAGTCTGAAAAAATGTTAAAATATCTCAACAATTTGCAGTAAAATTTTTAGGAGAAAAACTGATGACTTTACTCACAGAAAATTCTCAATCGTCTAATAACACGGTCAGTAAATTTCCTGAAGGCCCTAAGAATTCTAAATTTTTACGTACAGCGCGAATCATTATGAATCCTCTGGGTTACTTAGAGGAAAAATACCAGCAGTACGGTGACATTTTTAGCCATGAATTCAGCAGTTTTCCCCGCCAAGTAATTGTCAGTCACCCTCAAGGAATTCAAGAAATTTTTACAGCGGATTCTAAGTTATTTGAATCCGGCAGCGGAAATCAGATAGCGCTACCTTTAGTAGGTCGAATTCGTTATTGTTACTAGATGGCGATCGGCACCTGCAGCAGCGAAAGCTTTTAATGCCGCCTTTTCACGGCGAACGCATGAAAACCTACGGAAAAATCATCCGCGATACCACTGAAAAAGTAATTCAAAATTGGACTCCGGGCAGCACTTTTAAAGCGCAAGCTAAAATGCAAGAGATTTCATTGGAAGTAATTTTGCACGAAGTTTTTGGACTTAGCGAAGGAGAACGCTATCGAGAAGTTCAGCGAATAATTGTGAAAATGCTCGATGTTTTTAGCAATCCTTTGAGCGCTACTTTTTTGTTTTTCAAAGGGCTGCAAAAAGATTTAGGTGCTTGGAGTCCTTGGGGGAGATTTTTAGAGGGGCGGCGGCGTTTAGATGAACTGCTTTATCAAGAAATTAGCGATCGCAAAGCTCAATCTCAACCTTTGGGAGAGGATATTTTGAGTTTGTTAATTTCAGCGCGAGACGAGGCGGGGGAACCGATGAGCGATGTGGAATTGCGCGATGAGTTAATGACTATGTTATTTGCAGGTCACGAAACTACTGCTACAGCTTTATCCTGGGCTTTGTATTGGATTCACTACGTCCCGGAAGTTCGCGAAAAGTTGCTGCAAGAACTGAGTGGAGTTGATGTCGAAAATGCGGAGGCGATCGAAATTACTAAGCTGCCGTATTTGAATGCAGTTTGTTCGGAAACACTGCGATTTTATCCGATTATTTTCTTTGCTTTTCCGCGCATTTTGCAAGCTCCAATGCAGTTAATGGGTAACAATCTTCCTAAAGGTATCATGCTTTCTCCTTGCATTTATTTGGTTCACCACCGAGAAGATATTTACCCGGAACCGAAGCGTTTTAAACCGGAACGTTTTCTCGAACGGCAATTTTCGCCCTATGAATATTTCCCCTTTGGTGGAGGGAACCGCCGCTGTATTGGCGCGGCATTTGCGATGTTTGAAATGAAGTTGGTATTGGCAAAATTGCTGTCGCGGTATTCGTTAGAACTTGCCGAAAAAGGTCCGATTTTAGCGGTACGTCGCGGTTTGACGATCGCACCGAAGGGGGGAGTGCGCCTGCGGGTAAAAGCCCGTTTGTCGTAGGGTAAATTGTAGGTTGGGTTGAGGAACGAACCCTCCGCTTCACTCCGCCCAACTTCTGAGGTTGCTAGTTGGGTTTCGCTGTACCTAACATCTTGCAGCAATGTCAGGGGGTTATTTGGGGATTATTTGTGGGGTGGGGGCGGGTTTATTTAACCTGTCTGCTTCGTTTTTGGTCTTTGGCGAACCCGCCCCTACAGGATTATTGAAAGGCGTGGCAGATATCAATTTACGATGCTGCCTCAGCTATAAATTGCGGATTACTTATTTTTTTGCTGAGTTTTCGCTTGTTCGATCGCGATTTCCTTAACTGCTTGGAAAGAACTCAAATTCGACGCACCTTCAATCGCTTTCACTGCCAAATCTTGAACTTGTTTCAAAGCAGCATCTAATTGCTTCGACAAACTCGCAATCCGCGATTCCTGATTTTGAATTGTCTGCAACATTCCTTGAATTTGCAATTCGTAATTTTGCTTTTGTCCTTCAATATCTTTCGCCAACAAATCTGCCTTGACTTTAGCTTGATAGAAACCGATATTGCGGCCGTTATCTTTGCCATTTTTGATATTAGCCTCCAATTCTTTTGGATGGGATTCTACTTTCGCTTTCACCTCAGCATACAGTTTTTCGCGATCGGCAATTGATTTTTCGCGATCGGTCCATTGTTTCTCTTGTTCCTGCTGAAATTCTTCGATTTCTTTGTACAGCGTTTTCTGGCGTTGGTCGTATTCTTCAATGTCAAGATTGCGCTGCAAGTGCAAATCGTAGTTGTAAGTTTCTTCATCCCGCTGGCGAGTTTTTTGCAAGTTTTCGTTGCGTTCTTTGACAGCTAATTTTTGCTGTTCCTGTTCTTTTTCCCAAGTTTGTCGCAGTTCCAGCAATTCCTGTTCGACAGTTTCGCGCCGATCGCTGAGTTCGTTAGTAAATGTTTTGGCGCTTGATTCGTACTGTTCGATTAAATTGTCCAGCGTATCTTCTTCAACATTTTCTAAAGCGTGCAATTCTTGCAATTGCTGGACTTCTTCGCCGACAGTGCGCTGCAAGTCTTCCAGTTTAGAAGCTTCGGAAGTTAGCTTTTCAGAAAGTTCGCTGACTGCACCGCCAAAGCTGAATTGTAGCAAGATTAAATTGTCGATCGTAGACTGCATTTTTTGTTTGTTTTGAATTGCATTCATCGGTTTCTTTGCCTCCACGGTAACTTTTTCTTGGACAGTTGTTGATTGTTGCAAAGCATTTGCCGGTGGATTGCTGCTAAGCTGCTTCAGTTGCGATTCCAAAGCAGCCTTTTCTTTCGCAGCTTCCTTGTATGCTTCCAAAATTTCAGCCTTGGTGTTTTTGTCGCTAACTCTTTTGTTCATGACTTTTCACCTGTTAATATTTGAGAAAAATTGGTTTTTTTTCGTAAGGCGCGCGTTGCGCGCCTACTTCTTAGTCGGCGGAGGCCGACTTCGTTCGTGTAGTTGCGGTTTCAACCGCCGAACTTATTGTTTTTCGCAACGCGCGCGTTGCGCGCCTACTTCTTAGTCGGCGGAGGCCGACTTTGTTCGTGTAGTTGCGGTTTCAACCGCCGAATGATTCCACCGAATGATTCCGCCGAATAATTAATGAAGTCCGAAGTTTTAAGCTTTAGTAGCAAAAGCCTTCATTGCCAAATCTTGCGCTTGTTTCATCGTGGCTTGCAATTGTGCAGAGATTTCAGCAATTTGTTCGGTTTGACGCTCGATCGTCTGCTGCAAAGATTGGATTTTCAACTCATATCCTTGCTTGCTTCCTTCCCATTCTTTCTCAGCTAAATCTGCCTTCACTTTAGCTTCGCGGGAAACTTCTTGAATCGCTTCTTCTTTGGCTTTAATGTAAGCCTGTTTCAATTCTTCTTCAAAGCCGGCGGCTTTCTTTTGATTTTCTTCAAACTGAGTTCGATCGTCGTTAAGAACCTTCTCCCGTTCCGCCCATTTCTTCTCTTTTTCGCGGGTAGAAAGTTGCAGTTCCCGTTCGAGTTTGCGCTTCGTTTCTTCGTATTCGTCAGTTTCGATTTTGCGGGTGCGCTGCAATTCGTATTGATAATCGGCTGCTTCCCGCTGGCGTTCTTTAGTTGTGAATGCGGTTTTGTCGGCGGCTTGAGTGTCAAATTCTTGCTGTTCTTTTTCCCAGATTTTGCGTTTTTGGGAAGTGTCTTTTTCGATAATTTCGCGCTGGTTGGCGCTGTTTTGTTCGAGAAGGGTTAATTTTTCTCGGTGTTCTTGAGTTAAGATGTGGAGGGCGTCGGCTACAACTCGGATTTTTTGTAACTCTTGTAACTGCTGGGTTTCAATGTCGATCGCCCGTTTTAATTCGTCTAATTTTGAGGATTCGGAACTCAGTTTTTCGGAAAGTCCGCTGATGACAGTACCGAAATCTAACTGCAAATCGGCAAGGCCTTTAACGATGCTATCGATCGTGTAGGTGGAAGCGACTTCGAGGAGTTGTTTGTTCTTAGCTTTTTCAGCTTCTTGTTCTTTCGTTTCGACCTTGGATTCAATCTGTTTGTTTTCAGCTAAAATTTGCTGGAAGTTTTGCAAGATTTTGGCTTTGCTATCTTTAGCAGTTGCTAGTGTCATAATCTTTGCTCCCGATTGTTGTTACTTTTTGAGATGTTTTGTGACGATTTCAGTTTCAGTTATCAACCTCGCTCTTAACTGTTAACAGTCAACTTTTCCTGTTTTAAAAACCGGGCGGGCACGGGGGCACCGCCCCTACAAATCAACTCTCAACTCTTTATCCCAGTTTGCGGAGTTGGGTGAGGAGGGATTTGTATTTTTTGGCAGCATCCGGTTTGAGATCGATATTTTTACCTCCGAGAATGTTGAGGATTTGTACGCAGCGATCGCACCGATTTCCTTGCCAGCAGTCGCAATTTTCAACTACGCCCAATAGCGTATCTTTCAGCAGTTGATTTTGCGCTAACAAAGCTCGGTAATTCCGCTGTACTGATTCGACAACTAAACTCATATGTTTGAAGTCGGATGTCAGAACTTCGAGGTCGTTAATTGAGTCCGATCGAATCAGGGCGATCGATTCTAAATTCTCTTTCACTCGGCTTTCTGGCAGGTTGGATTTCGGTTGAATTTTGGTTACTTTCTTCATGTTGCCCTGGAGGTTATTTGTGGGGAAGGGCGGGCTTATTTAACCTGTTTGTCACCCGATGGACTGTTGGTGAACCCGCCCCTACAGGTTATTGAAAATGCTGCAAGATGTCAGTTACAACCAAGGATTTTCGTCCATCAAACCCTGTTTCTGACGTAATTTTTGGTTATTTTAAAGGCGCGATTCGATCGCGCCTTTTCATCGGAATTAGAACAAGTCAGCAGTCGCCCTGTCTTCCGCAGATGGCAGAGACATATTGCCGTTAGCAGTAGCAGGCAAAGTCAAAGTCTCGCTGTCACTGCTAGAATGAACGGCCATCAAGCAAGAAACTTCCTGAGGGGAAAGATTGTCCAAACACACCATTTGCCGCGTTCCTTCCAAATCAATCATGCGAGATAGATTGCTCGAATCGGACAAAACTGCTGCTGCTTGGTCGATAACTCCCCAATCGCTGCGCTCGTTCCAAGACCATTTCAACGAGTAGTAATTAATTGGTTTTACTACACCGCTGTCATCTGGTTTTTGCCCGCTATGTTTTACAAATTCCGGTACAAAAATGCCAGTTGCAGGTTCGACACCGCGCGATTGAACCGAAGCAACCAAACGGTTAAAATCGTTCAAACTGCGGTTTTTAATGTATGTCACCATGACCACACCTTGAGGCAATTCGCCTGTTTCGGCAACAAACCAAAGTTGTCCCCACAAAGTGTTAGAAGTTTGACCCAAACTGCCAAAAAACTTGGAAAATTTGAGAATCGTCATGGAACATTTAGAACCGTAATCCGCATCTCCGATCGCCCATTGCCCCGACTGGCAATTGTTGCGCACTGAAATCGGAATTTCTGGTACTAATAAAGCATTACTTGGTTTGGCTCCAAATACTGTAAATGTAGGTCTTTCTTGTGTTTTAGTCATTGTTCTTTCTTCCTTGGTTCTTGCTTAATTTCCGGGTAATTAGTAATCTCTAATCCGAAAAAACTGTCAACTGTCAACTATCAACTGTTTACCGAATTAGATGTTTTGCCGTTTGTTTTGCACCTTTTGATTCTGGATATGCGTACTCGAGCATCGCCTCTTGTTGTGCTTGAATAATTCGCAGCGCGCCCAACAAATGCTCTAACATTTCGATGTGCGCCGGCGTGAAATGAATGCTGAAGCCTTCGCCATCCCGCGCGTAGCCGGGACAAACAAGTGAGGCCGAGCTTTGTTCTTCGTGAGTGGCAATGTATAACCAGTCATCGTCTTCGAGCTTGTAATGCGTGTCTGTCCAGGTTCTGAGCATGGCCGATGGTTCCTCCTTTTTTGCTGCTTTCAAGCGTTTTTACGGCTCGCGGTTCTCGCTCCTCTCTCAAGTAACCGCCTAGATATAGCGTGTTGGCTCGGCTTTAACGCACGCTCAACCCTACCAATACAGTTAAGCTAGTTGACTAATCCATCAACTAAACTCATGGTAGCGCGAGTTGATTTTCCCGTCAAGTATTTTGTTGAACTTTTCATCAAAACAGGCTAGAATGCTTGCAGGAGGCGAAAAACCGTGGAACAAACATTTGGAAAACTCATCCGTCAAGCCCGCAAGGACAAAGGCTACTCACAAAGAGAGCTGGCAGCTATACTAGGTGTGGATTTTACCTACTTGTCGAAGCTGGAGAACGATCGGGCAGATTACGCGCCAAAAGAGGACGTAATCCGCGCATTAGCGCGCAATTTGGACTTAAACGAGGAAGAACTAATTTTCCTTGCCGGGAGGCTGCCGCAGCAGTACGAAGCATTGCTGAAGCAAAATCCGAAGGAAATGCAGGCTCTTTTCCGCCGGATGCAAGAAAATCCCGATTGGCTGAAACAGTCTTTTGAAGCGTAAGAGAGGCCTGTCAAAGTGAGTATCTTTAAACCGTATTGCTTCTATCCCAAAGAAACGATCGAGCGCCTAGCAAATGACATTTTAATGCAGATGCAAAAGACGCAAAATTTTGCTCCAAATGGCCTTTTGAAGCAACAACTGTTGCCGATTTTCTAGATTTAGGAGTAGTTTGGGACTGCATCGAACCCGACGAAGAAGGTGCGATCGCGGCGAGGATTTTGCCGCAGCAGCGGTTAATTGAAATCAACGAATTAATTTTGGAAAAACCGCCCGGATTCGTTGAATCGACGATCGCGCACGAAATCGGACACTGGGTATTGCACGTCAATCAAGACGAAGCAGACGGTACAACTCAACAGTTGGAATTAAACCTAGGAAATTTTGGCAAAACAGCGTCTGATGTCGAGGAACCGTTTGTATGTCGGGGTGCGAGTGCCGATACTAAAATTGCATCGATCGAATGGCAAGCGCAATATTTTGCAAGCTGTTTGTTGATGCCACGCTGCGTTTTGGAGGAAAAAAGAAAGGGCAGAGATTTAACTAAATGGTCGAATTTGTACAAACTTCGCGATGAAATGGGAGTGAGTATTTCCAATTTAACTAACCGCTTGCAAGAGTTCGATTGGATTTACATTCCTAAAGGAACGCGCGAGATTTATCCGGGGAAAGATGCGGCCAACGGACAGCAGCGGTTGTTCGGTTGAAAGTAATCTCGAATTTGAGATTTGAGAATTGCGAGTTCTCGAATCTCAAATATTAAAATTATTTGCACGCCAGGAGGCAACAAAATGGAAAGCAAACGAGTCGCCGATTTGACAGTTGAAGAATTGCGATGGATCCTTCTCGAAACAAAACCGGTATCGGAATTGACTGTTGGAGAATTGAAAGCAATAATTGCAGAAGTAGTAGATATGCGGTTGACTTATTGGCTAAACGCAGCGAACAAACAAACATCTGCCGCGCTTCCCAAAATAACTCAGGAAGAACAAATGCAGAGAAATCTAGAAATAGTAGAATGGCTAGATAAATGGGCAGAAGAAGGAGATGAAGAAGAACAACGCGAAACTTTTGAATACCTGCAAAAAGCCTTAAATGAAGACCGCCTCTCATCGCAGCGACTTTTATTTCAAACACAATGATAGTATTATTAGATTCTGGACCTTTGGGAATATTGACAAATCCTAAAGGGTCGGCGGTTACGGTGGAATGTCGGATGTGGGTGCGTTCTTTGTTGCTGAAAGGCTACAAAATAAAATTACCTGAGATAGCTGATTATGAGGTGCGACGAGAATTGCTTCGTGCTAAGAAACTAGCAGGCGTTAAACGGCTTGATGACTGGAAGCAAAGACTGGAATATTTGCCGATAACAACGCCAGTGATTCTCAAGGCGGCTGAGTTGTGGGCCCAATCCCGTCAGGCAGGAATGCCAACAGCAGATCCTAAAGAACTTGATGGAGATGTAATTTTAGCGGCTCAAGCTTTGCTGGAAGGTGAATCTGGAGAAGAAGTTGTCATTGCTACAACCAATGTCGGGCATTTATCCAGATTCATAGATGCTCGCAAGTGGCAAAATATAGAATAATAAAATTGTCATACTTTCATCAAATTGTAAGGTGCGCAGTGCGCATCTTACTGCTGGATGTCGATCTCTATGTTTTGCCAGAATGATGTTAGTTAGCTTAAGTCCTAAAAAATTATACTGCTCAAATTATGCTGACAAATATCAACCTCGTTCTCGCAGCTTGTCAAGAATTAAATATACCTTACGAAATTCTGCATCATTCCCAAAACTTAGTGAGAATTAAAAAAGCCGATCGAGACTATTACTTTGTCAATTACATGACGCCCTTTAACAGCGCGTCCCTAGCACAGATATTCAAAGACAAAGAATATACTTACCAACTATTAAAAGGCAAAATAAATACTCCCAAAACTCTAGCTTTTGTTTCGCCATACTGCGAAGAAAAATATCAAAAGTATCTGAGTTACCGCAAGATTGACGAAATGGTTTTAGAAGTCAATAAAATTTTTACTCTGCCCGCGATCGTCAAAAGAAATCGCGGATCGGGTGGCAACAATGTTTTTTTATGTGAAAGCAAAGAGCAGATTCAAGCTGCTTTAGAAATTATATTTAATATTAACAATAAAGATTACGATTATGTGGCGCTAGCTCAAGAATATATCGAAATTGCGCGGGAATATCGGGCAGTATTTTTCCAAGGAAAGCTAGTTTTGCTGTACGAAAAAGACAAATCTCAGGCTCAATTTGCAGGCAATTTAAGCCCGCTGCACTGGGAAGGTGCTAAAGCAAAACATATTCTCGACCCAAATTTGATGTCTGAGATTGAAGATTTTGTTAAACCAGTTTTTGCTGAAGTTAGTATTGATTATGCTGGCTTAGACGTGGCACTGGATGCCCGAGGAAAATATTGGCTAATTGAGATTAATTCAAGTCCTAACTTCGATATTTTTGTGAGAGATAACGATCGCCAGATTGTTGTCAAGATGTTTAAAAACATCCTAGAAAGTTGGGAATAATTGTCTTTCAGCCAACAAAATCAATCAACAAAACTCCAGAAATCGCGCGTGCCACAGTTTGCCACTTTCCGTAAAACCCTGCGATCGCACTTTGATTTTAACCCCTCCCGGATTGGCTTCATGAAGTCGCGCAATTTCCTGCATTTCTTCAAGGCTAAAACCCGTTCCTACCGTTCCTAAAGGCACTAATTTACCGTCAATTTCTTGTGCAACTTCGATCGCGCTAAACGGCCTCCCCGCAACTTTTGTCGGCGTCAATCCTGCAATGAAAACATCTAATTCCTGAGAATATTTAGTTCTCACCATCGGATATTTTTCACATCTTTACCGCCAACATAGCGGCATTCATGCAAAATCCAAACTTCTCCTTCTCTAGCTTCTGCTTCCTGCTGTTGTGCCAGTAAAAGTTTTTCAGCAGCAGTGCGAAATGTCGGTAAAATTTCAAATTCAGGAGATAAACTTACCAGCATTTCCCCGACTGTAACTCCAGCCTCAATTCGTTCGGATTCAGCAAGTTGAGTTAGGTCTTTTCCTTGAAAAAACAAACATTTAAAAATGGCATAAACTGCTTGGGGTTGCACGGTGGGCAAGCCGCTTTCTATATTAACTGTAGCAGCTTGGGAACCCGTGCGGTGTTCGCTACCCGTACAGCTTTTGTAATACAATTCGCCGTCTAAAACAAAAGTACCGATTTTAGCCGCTGTTTCCATTAAAGCCCGATCGATCTCAATTGATGCTTGCTGTCGCAGGTTAGTCGATCGCGATTGATAGTATACTTTATCTTGAGTGGCGATCGCAACTACTCGATTGCCGTCGCGTTTCGGCTGCCCCCAATAATCGGGGTTTTCGATGTAATAAGTACGATCGCTGGGGGCATCAACCGGCTGCATGGTAACGATTCTTCCCGGCTGCAAGTGAGGTGGAAGTTCGGGAATATTTGGATTTTCGGCAGTGTTTTTTTTGGTGCGAGAAGTTGCTTTTTTTGGAGCGATATTTGCGGTAGAATTTTCTGGAAGATTGAGATCGATCGGCTGTTCTCCTATTTCTAATTCAAAGGCTTTTTTCCAAAAGCCGATCGCCATTTCCGGGTATCCTTCCGACTCCGCACAAAGTGCAAAACCGATAACTTTTGCCGTACCGATGCCGCGTCCGTAATCGGCTAAATACTGCACAGCACCCGCTTC
The DNA here is from genome assembly GCA_012034575.1 of Richelia sp. CSU_2_1. Taxonomy (GTDB): domain Bacteria; phylum Cyanobacteriota; class Cyanobacteriia; order Cyanobacteriales; family Microcoleaceae; genus Microcoleus. Next base: position 24,592 of record JAAUPF010000024.1, read on the forward strand.
GCCCATCAAGTGCAATCCCCGCTGAACTATGCGGTTATTCCAGCGTTCTCGAATGTCGGAACTAATTTTTTTAGCTGCTTTTCTCTTGGCTTCTACATATTCGGTTAAGTCCATACTACCTCCTTTTTAGTTGACAGTCGATAGTCGATAGTCGATCGTTGGTATTATAGGGATATTTTTATATTTTACTTATTTTTGACTAATTCGTCAAGTACGGTTACAATGTCCGATAAGATTGTACGAATCTCGAACATAAATTATATTAAATCTAGTGGCATCAGAATTATTAATCTCTCTCTTCTCTCCCTCTGCGCCCTCTGCGTTCTCTGCGGTTTAAAACCATTCCAATGCTACCGCAAATGATGTTACACATATACTCACTTATGTAGGGTGCGCAGTGCGCACCTTACGGCAATTACCAATTCCCAATTCCCAATTCTTCAATCAAAAATCGCTCATCCTCTCGCGCCCGTGATGATTTGGAAAAATTTAGGCGTATATCTTTGTAATAAAGTTCCTGCGCCTAAGGTTATCGAAGTAGCAAGCGTTCCAATTAACACATAACTTACCATCACCGTTAGCGAATCATCAGGCGGAGAAATTCTGTCAAAGATTTCTTTGAAAACAGTTACTGTCGGTTCGTGGGCTGCATAAACAAAAAATGCCAATCCTGACAGATTTAACAGGATTTTTTGCAATTTCCCCCCCACTAAATCGGCAGCGCACCAAATCGCGATCGTACCTGCAAATCTGGTGCAACATTCAAACGGATGTCTGAAAGTTTCAATGCCAGCAGTTTGCATTGCCGTCAGCACGATCGCCATCCCTAAGTATATCCCAATTATCAATTTTTTGTGCCGATCGAGCCAGCTTAGATCGAGGTTTTGTACGGCAATCCAACATCCCAAATAAAAGAATAGCGGTCCCAACCACTGAATGCTAATAAAACCGAGTTCCAATCGCAGCAGCCAAGGCGCGGCAAACAAAGCTAAACCCAAATACGGTATGTATCTCGCAATTAGCAAAAAGATCGGCGACAAAATCACCATCGCGATTAAATCCCGGACGTACCAGAAATGAAAAGCAATGGGATAACCGCTTTTGTAGCCGATCAAAGAGTCTGTGACAGTAGCTACTATGTTGTCGGCGATGTATTTTTTATAATGACCTTGAATAATCGAACTTGTTGCAGGGACGTTCAATAAAATTAATACCAGTGCCAATAAGGCTAAGTTCCAAAATAAATAGGGAACCAGCAGAGTCCAAAATCGCGATTTGAGTTTTTCTAGGTAAGAATTTAGCGATAAATTAAAGTTTCTAAAAAACAGAAATCCCGAAAGGATAAATAAAAAAGCCACGCAGGAACCACCCCAAGTCCCGGCAATAAATGTCTGAAAAAACTTATCGGGATATCCCACAGGAACCAGAGAAGAGTGAATCGTGACAATGCCGACTATAAGAGGCAAGCGCAACAGTTTGATTCGGCAAGAGATTTCCGGCGTAATTTGCATTTTTTCCTAACAGAGTGTATTGTGCGATCGGTCTGTAGTTGCGACCAGAGGCTGGCATTACAGCAATTGATTGCCCGCAAATGCTAAGATAGCCTCGATCGCGGATTCATGCCAGTGATGTCAAAGCTTGCACGTGGCAAAGTCCGGTTAGCTGAAATCTGGCACCATTCTTAATAACCTTAGAACAACCGGTCAGACAGCGAAAAATACAGTGTAGTTACGGGATTCTTTGCCAGAAACCCGGTTTTTGAACCCCGTTCAAGAGATTGGGTTAGCCAACTTGCGATCGAATTTTTGAAAATTTAAGTTCGAGTTGAATTTTGCTCAATGATGCGATTGATTTTGTACAGCAAACCTGGATGCCATTTGTGCGAAGGGCTGCAAGAAAAATTAGAACAGATTGAAAGCCTTAACTTTCAGTTAGAAGTTCGAGATATCACCGAACGCGATGACTGGTTTCAAGCTTATCAGTACGAGGTGCCCGTGTTGTTTAAAGTGCAGCCCCGACGCCAAAATTCTGCTGGTAATCCTGCATTCTCCCCGGAAGAACAGTTGCCGCGCCCTTCTCCCCGCTGCACAGTGGCGCAATTGGAGCAATTGTTACAGAAATATTTACAAACTGATGATTCAGAATAGATTCAACACGAATTACGCAGGCACTCTATATGTAGGGTGCGCATTGCGCACCTTAGCGCGATTGACAAACTGATGATTCAGAATAGATTCAACACATCGAAGTGAGGGATTTTTGACATGAAATTGAGAGAATTATTGGCAGCAGTTCCTAGTATTTCCATTGCAATGGAACATCCGGCACTCGATGCTGAAGTCAAGGGTTTATCGACTAATTCCCACGCCTGTCAGTCGGGGGATTTGTTTTTGGGAATGCCGGGAACGCGGGTAGATGGGGGAGATTTTTGGCAAGGCGCGATCGAATCTGGGGCTGTGGCTGCCATAATTTCTACCCAAGCTGCACAGAAAACACCCCCCCAACCCCCCCTTAGCAAGGGGGGGCGAGAAGAGGTTCCCTGCGTTATTGCAGCGCCTGATATGGCGAAAGCTTGCGGGCAAATAGCAGCAGCTTTTTACGGCAATCCTGCTGGCAAATTAAAGATGGTCGGGGTGACGGGTACTAACGGCAAAACTACAACTACTCATTTAATCGAATTTTTGCTCGATCGAATGCAGTTGCCGACAGCGATTTTCGGTACGCTGTATACTCGCTGGCCGGGTTTCCAAAAAACTGCTCTTTACACTACGCCTTTTGCCGTCGAACTGCAACAGCAATTAGCCGAAGCCGTGGAGGCGGGATGCAAGTTTGGAGTGATGGAAGTCAGTTCTCATGCTTTAGCCCAGCATCGGGTTTTGGGCTGTACTTTTGAAGTTGCCGTGTTTACAAATCTGACTCAAGACCATCTCGATTATCACTCCGATATGGAGGATTATTTTGATGCTAAAGCGCTGTTGTTTGACGCGAGTTACCTTAAGAATCGGGCGGTAATTAATATTGATGACGCCTACGGGCGGCGGCTGTTTGAAAATTTAAATTCCGATCGCATTTGGGGTTACAGCACTCAGGATAAATCTGCTGATTTGTATGCTGACGATTTGCAGTATCAGCCGGATGGAGTTAAGGGAATGCTGCATACTCCTCGGGGTAAAATCGCTTTTGCTTTGCCTTTGGTCGGTCAGTACAATTTATCCAATATGCTGGCCGCTGTCGGCGCTGCTTTGGAATTGGGTTTGGATTTGCCCGCAATTGTAGAGAAATTATCTCAGTTTCCGGGAGTGCCGGGACGGATGGAACGGGTGCAAATTAGTCCGCAGCAAGATATTAGCGCGATCGTGGATTACGCGCACACTCCTGATAGTTTGGAAAACTTGTTGAAAGCTGCCAGGCCTTTTATTTCGGGTAAGATGATTTGCGTGTTTGGCTGCGGGGGCGATCGCGATCGTACTAAACGCCCGAAAATGGGGAGAATAGCGGCAGAATTGGCCGATATTGCTGTTGTTACTTCCGACAATCCCCGCACGGAAGATCCGCAGCGGATTTTGCAGGATATTTTAACCGGAATTCCGGCATCAGTAACGCCGACCGTCACGGCCGATCGAGCTGCTGCTATTCGCACTGCTATTCTGAATGCTAAGCCGGGAGATGGCGTGCTGATTGCGGGAAAAGGACACGAAGACTATCAGATTTTGGGGACTGAAAAAGTCCATTTTGACGATCGCGAACAAGCCCGAGAAGCCCTCAAGGCAAGGATGAATGGGGTTGGCGGTTAGTTATTAATTATTGGTTCCCAGGCTCTACCTGGGAACTAATTAAACGATCGATAACGAATTATAAATTATTCTAACCAGTTAGAAAACCTAACTAAAAAACATCAAATACTCAGCTACACACAGCAATATTAGAGAGTGGCTATTTACCTTCTCGATCGTCCAAATCCTTACTAATATTACCTCTTACTTCTTCTTTCTTCTTTTTGTCTTCTGTCTTCTGCCAGATCGGTATTTTTACTAATGTGCAATCCGATCGCCATAAGCTTATAATGATTGAGCTAGGAAAATAGTGAGGTAAAACACTTTTATGAATAAAAATTTTACTGCGATCGAAATCACAAATTATCTAATTCTCGATCACAATTAACGAGACACTAGCATCATTATCTATCGCTAAAATTGAACCTATAACCGATCTCTCATCACCGCCACACTATTGCAGAGTTAAAACTAAAACCATGACTACCTATCCCTCCTCGGTGCAACCCACACAGTTCGATCCGCTATCGCATTCGGTAGACTTATCTGTTTCCTTCGCCCAAAAAATATATCGCCAAAATGAAAGGCCCTGGTGGCGGGGGTGTGGAGGATAACTTTGTCGAAAGGCGGCGCGCTGGAATGGCAAAAAAAATGTTAGAATCGCTGCGTTCAGTGAGCGCGCAATCGTGGATTAAAACCGAAAATTTGCTCTCCAAAATATTAGTAGAACATGGAGTTAATACCGATTTAATCGATCCCTGGCAGATTTCTGGCGGTATTCATCAAGTCTACAAGTTGGCGATCGAAGCTTACGCCGAACAACAGTCGCCCTATCGGATAGTTAATAAAATCAGTCCCGTACTCGGAGAAGTCCGGAAGAGTGTCACAGAAATTGACCCCCGCGTCATTGGCTTTGTGGCGATGCAATATCACTACACGGGCATCCAGTTAATGGAATTGCTTCCTGAAAGCGAGCAGGAGAACTTTGGTAGCTACGTCAAAATTCTCGACGATCACCTGTATATGCCCCTGCAACGCGCCTATCAAGCTGCGGGGAACCATTCATCGGATTCGATGGCGCTGCAATCTGTACGCACGCTAATGCCAGCAATGAGTCGAATTGCCGAACGAGTGGTCGATCGAGTAAATCAACTATATCCGCGCTATCGCTCTCATTCTGGGTTTTTGACGGATCCAACCATCCGCACCTCCAGCATTCGCGATGTCGAGATGTTTCAGGTATATATGTGGGTTTGTCTCCTCGAAGGCAACTTGCACGCCCTGGAGACGGAACTTTTCCCCCTGTGCGTGATGATTTATCCCCGACTGAATGTGAGTTGGGAACTTGTCAGCCAAATGACTCACTTACTGCGCAAAGAAGTTGCAACTTATCTGCCACCCGAACAAGCAAAATATTGCGAACCTTTCTACGAAATTCTGCGCCGTATTTTTTCAACGGAAGTTTTTCCGAATGCTTGATTTAATAGTTGACAGTTGACAGTTGACAGTTGACAGTATCAAAAACCTGTAGGGGCGGGTGCGCCAAAGGCTTTGATACTGACAAACAGGTTAAATAAACCCGCCCTACCGACCTTCAACGATCGAAAAAATTCCTAAAGGCGGCGTCCCCGTATCTGCCCTACCTCTCTAACAGCGAGACATTTTTAAAGAAATGTCCAACTTATCCATCAGGGTATTTAGCGCGCTCAAATTGGCATCATTGGTTTCTAGTTCGGCTAGCAGTTGTACTAGCATTGGAGCTTTTTCAGAATTGTCTGCATCCAAACTTGCCAACTCCAAATTACCGCTGCGCAAATCTGCCAAAACTGGCATCAAAATTGGCGGATCGATAATAATTGGTCTCGTCCGTTCGCGCGGAATCATATTTAATGCTTGGCCGCTAGCAATTGCCAGAGTGTAGTTAATTTGATCGAAGTCTAAATCGCCAACTACACCGGGGAAATCATTAGGCAAGAAAGTACCCCGAATTTCTGGATTCAACAACACTTTGACTGGTGGCAATTCCGGTCCTGGAAATGGCACTGAGAAGCGGACAGGCGCAAACAGCGAGACATATCCGCGCACTTCTAATCCACCTAACTTGAGCGTATCTGGCAGCAGGGGTAACAGTTGAATGGAAGCTGTTTTGCCTGCGGGGATTCTGAAAAAGCCGCGATATATACTGGGATCTGTCGGGCTTTGAGTCAGCGCTAAAAAGGTGTTAGCGCCTTCAACGTCAATAATTAATTGAGCGTTACCGAGCAAGATTTTAGCTGGATCTGGCGGTACGGGCAAGCTGATTTTAAATTCGATTCGATACCGCAGGTCGATCGCCTCTAAATTAGAGATGGTGAGAAAGTATCCTTGTACGACTCGGCGCAGCACTGGATTTAGTTCTGGCACGCCGGGAACGGGCGGCGCAATCGGTTTTGCTAACAGCTCAAAAGTTGAAATTTCCATGTTTTTTTCTAAGTAGCTCGTTTGTTTTGGCAAGCTTGGTTTTTGCTTTTGCCTCGCTGTATCTATTCTTAATAGAGGAAAAATTAGTTACCAGTCGCTTTTTTTAGTGACACTCAATCTGCGTAACCCTTTCGGGCTAGCCCAATCGATTTTAGATTTGAGATTTTTAGATGTGAGATTTAAGATTTAAAATTTGAGATTTAAGATTTTAGATTTTTAGATTTTTAGATTTGAGATTTGAGATTGTGAGATGGGTAATTGGAAATTTGGGGATTGGAGATGGGAAAATTGGAAAATTGGGAATTTGTAGGTGGTAAGGTGCGCACTGCGCACCCCGTGCGACTTGAGATAGTAATGTGCGCGCTGCGCGCCCTACATATTGAGTGGGTGTGTCAGTCCTGTTATAATAAATCTCAAAGTTTTGGACGATCGTGCAATGGAAAAAGCGACATTTGCAGCGGGTTGTTTTTGGGGAGTAGAAGACAAGTTTCGATCGGTAAAAGGCGTTTTATCGACTCGTGCGGGCTATACGGGCGGTCACTGGCCGCATCCTTGCTACCTCGATGTTTGCGCGAGAGTTACCGGTCACGCGGAAGCCGTACAAATAGAGTACGATCGATCTATTGTCAGTTACGAAGAATTGCTCGATGTGTTCTGGAACTGCCACGATCCGACGCAAATCAACCGTCAAGGACCAGATCGCGGCGAACAGTACAGATCGGTGATTTTTTATCACAATTCAGAGCAAGAAAAAGCAGCGCGATCGTCCAAATATAAATTACAACTTTCTGGCAAATACGATAAAGATATTGCTACGGAAATCAAACCAGCTACCGAGTTTTATATAGCGGAAGATTACCACCAACAGTATTTAGCAAAGAAGCGGTTGCAAGCTAACTAATTTTTGTTATGAGCTACATAATTTTCGATAAATTTGGCGCATTTCTATAAAGGCGGATTTTTCAACAAGAATTGCCAATAATTGACAATCTCAAAACCGCCCCACCCCAACTAAGAGCCAAATCCGGGTTAAATACCCCCGTTATACTCGGCGGTTGAAACTACACAAACAAAATGTCCTTGGCCGATTCTTGAATAATGGGGGCCACAACCCTCCGCTTCGCTGGGCCCGGATTTGGTATAAGAGCAAAAATTTTGATAACAGGAGGTTAAGATTAATGGTAAATGCCGATCGCGCTTGGCAAATTCCCACCGCAAATTTAACAATATCGGATGCTGAAATTCATCTCTGGTGCGTCGAGCTCGATCGCCCGCAATCCGAAATTCAAAACATAGCACAAATCCTCTCTGACAGTGAATTGCAAAGAGCCGATCGCTTCCGGTTCGATCGAGACAAAAAACGTTTTATCGCCCGCAGGGGCGCGCTGAGAGCCATTCTGAGCCGCTATTTAAATGTCGCTCCCGATCGAGTGCAATTCAGTTACGGTCCCTGCGGTAAGCCAGAAATAGCAGCAAACTCGGATTGTAAGGGAATTTGTTTTAACTTATCTGACTCTCAAGGATTAGCTTTATACGCAGTAACCCGCGGCAGAAAAATCGGAGTCGATCTCGAACAAATTCGCGCCGTTCCTAATATGGAAGAAATCGCCGATCGCTTTTTTTCCCAACAAGAAAGTGCGGCATTGCAATCGGTAGCAGCAGAGGAAAAAGCTAGAGCATTTTTTAATTGCTGGACGCGAAAAGAAGCTTACATCAAAGCTATGGGAGACGGATTAAGTTTTCCTCTGGACAAGTTCAGCGTTTCTCTCATTCCCGGCGAACCAGCCAAACTTTTGAACGTCGAAGGCGATCGATCGGCCCCGGAACGCTGGTATTTAAAAGAGTTAGTTACCGCACCCGATTGTATAGCTGCAATTGCTGTAGAATGCAAGGGCGATCGAGCGTTGGAAATTATCAATTGGGAATTGGTAAGGAGTTTTGAGTTTTGAGTTTTGAGTTTTGAGTTAAAGACAGTTCTTAATTCACGTACTCACGCACTTAAAATTCAGAACTCCCGAAATACCTATCCCTGTATCCTTGTCTTCCGTTTTGTGCTGTTAACTAATGACTAATGACTAATGACTACTGTCAACTGTCAACTGTCAACTGTCAACTGTCAACTGACTATTGCAGCGGCAAAAACACCGTCATCACCTCACCCTTTTGAGGGCGTTGGCGAATTACCAATCTGCCTCCAGCAGCCCGAAATAAATTCTTAGTCACGCTCAAATTTAAACTCAAACTGCCAGTTTCTGGCTGCACCATCAACAAAGGTCCGATCGACTGCAAAGGAGTATTAGCAGCAGTAAAAGTCGATTCGCCCCCAGCATCATCTGGATGTTGCGATTCCAACTGCAGCTTTACTCGATCGCCCGCCAAAGTTACCCCCACCTGAATGTGACTTCCCGAGATCAAAGTTCGAGTAAAATTCTCAATTAAACCAGTCAAAACCTGGTCTAGCATTGTCGGGTCGCTGACTACTGCAGGCAGCTTTTTCGGCACAATTACTTCTAATGTATGATTGCGCTGGCGAGCTGCATTTTGCCAGCGGGGAATGCTATTTTGCAGAACTTCACCGAGAGACATTGCTGTTAAATTTGTCGCATTTTTTGCTTGCGACATCTCCAATTCTACCGCGCGAAAAATCAAACCGAAGCGATCGATTTGCGCCGTACATTCAGCATCGATCGCTTCCAAGCGCTTCACCACCACCGGATCGAGATTGGGGCGCTTCAGTATCAAGCGCGTCAGAGTGCGAATAGTAGCTAAAGGAGTGCGGACTTCGTGGGCGATCGCCTGCAACAATTCCACTTCTTTAGCTGCGTGAGGACTTGCCGATTTCCCGTTGAGATTTTGAGCCGGTAACTTTTCATGCCGCCCCCTCAAACTGTCATCAACCCTACCAGATTCATCTTTCCAAGCAGGTAAATTGTCCAACAACAAGCGGCTGAATCGCTGAACTGTTTTATAATTAGGAGCCACGGGATAAAATTGGTCGAACAGCGCGTCTAATTTAGCTGAATTATGAGTTAATTGGTGAAAATTGAGGTCGATCGGTCCTTCAGAATTTACCAACAAACCCTCAGTTTCATTTACCCGCTGCCGCAAAACTGCCCAAGCCTTCGCGACTGCTTGCGGGTCAAAAGAAAACAGAAAAGCCGGAATCCCCGCAGCATTTTCGCCCAAAACCATTACCAAACTAAATTCAGCAGTTAACACCAAACAAAACTGTTCGTGCGCCAGAGGGTCGCCACCGGCCAAAGGCAGCGCCGGCGCAGACGCAGGCACAGCTACAGCCTCACCCGCAGCCGGCAGCAAAGCCAAAGTTTGTCGGGCGCGAAAAGACCACGCAGCCGCATCGCCCTCTGGCAGTCCCGTAAAAATCCAACTCGCAAAACGTGAAGCCAAATCGGGGTCAGTCACCACCGCAGAGGGCCCGGACAAAAGCAATCCCCGGCAAGAATGGGGAATTGGTGACAGGCAATTAGCTGTCAGGGGACTTGTTTTTTGTGCCTTTTGATGCGCGTCCAGCATTTGATTCAAAGCTGCGATCGCCCCGTACCATTCCTGTTCCGCCTTCAGCCGGGAAGCCCCGCGATTGCCGTGCGATCGGTAGCGGTTGTTTTCCCCCGCCAATTTGCCATCGCAGGGACTGAAATCATTTTCTGGGCCTTCGGAGGCTAAAATTTCGCTAATTGTCGGTAAAAAGTAAGTATTCACAGCTATAAACCCACCTTCGGAGGCATGAAGGATGAAGTATTTATCTATAAAGAAGCTCAAGATTGAAGATTTCAGCAGCAGCAAAACTAAAAAAAGCCTGAAGAATTGCTACCCTTGTGTCTCCCCGATCGCATGATAGCCACATTTGTCAACTACCGATATTGGCAGAACCGAACCAAATATTCGCGATCGCCGTGCCTCGGTTATTCGGTAACGGAGGAGTAGAGGGGGAGAGGGGGAGAGTGGGATGGGGGGATAGGAGAGTTTGACTAAGAAAAATAGCTAATAGCGATCGCGAGTGAGTAGGTTCGCACTAATGACTAATGACTAATGACTACTAATGACTAATAACTACTATCAACAATCGACTATTTTTTGCGCGATCGGACACAGAAGCTGATATAATCCTAAATTTGTGAGAAGCTCAGAGCTTCCCACCAACAATCTCAAATCCCGAACCTAAATAGCTCGGTAAGTCCACCTAATTAAACGTCCGAATCGACATTCCCTATCTAGGTTTGAGGTTTGAGGTTTAGTCCCTTCCTTCTTCCTTCTTCCTTCTACTTATGACTCAAAACTACCGCATCACTTTGCTACCAGGAGACGGCATCGGCCCGGAAATTATCGCTGTAGCGGTAGATGTACTCAAAATTGTCGGCCAACAACTAGACATCAGCTTTGAATTTCAATCCGCATTAATCGGCGGTTCGGCCATTGACGAAACGGGCAATCCGCTGCCTGCAGAAACCCTAGAAAAATGTCAAAACAGCGATGCAGTATTGTTAGCTGCGATCGGCGGTTACAAGTGGGATAACTTGCCCCGCGAACAGCGTCCCGAAACAGGATTGTTAGGATTGCGCGCCGGATTGAAATTATTTGCCAACTTGCGCCCCGCAACTATTTTACCGCAATTAGTAGATGCTTCTTCCTTAAAAAAAGAAGTAGTTGAAGGCGTAGATATTATGGTAGTTCGCGAACTCACCGGCGGCATTTATTTCGGCAAACCCAAAGGCATATTTGAAACCGAAACCGGAGAAAAACGCGGTGTCAATACGATGGCATACACCGAATCAGAAATCGATAGAATCGGGCGAGTAGCATTTGAAATAGCTCAAAAACGCGGCAAAAAATTATGTTCCGTCGATAAAGCCAACGTTTTAGATGTATCGCAACTGTGGCGCGATCGCATCATTTCCCTTGCCAAAGAATACCCCGATGTCGAACTTTCGCACCTCTACGTTGACAACGCAGCCATGCAAATAATTCGCTGGCCGAAACAGTTCGATACCATAGTCACCGGCAACTTATTTGGAGATATTTTATCCGATGCGGCGGCGATGCTAACCGGCAGCATCGGAATGCTACCTTCAGCAAGTTTAGGTGCAACCGGCCCCGGAGTTTTTGAACCAGTCCACGGTTCCGCACCAGATATTGCCGGACAAGACAAAGCAAACCCGATCGCCCAAGTTTTAAGTGCAGCAATGATGTTGCGCTATGCTTTAAATCAACCAGAAGCAGCAACTAAAATAGAACAAGCAGTCGTCAAAGTTTTAGACAAAAACTACCGCACCGGCGATATCATGTCAGAAGGCATGAAACAAGTCGGCTGCAGGGAAATGGGCGATGCTTTAATTGCAGTTTTGCAAGAGAATTAAACGGGTAAGACTGGCGCGCACATTCCCAGAAACCGGGTTTTGCGAAAACACTTCGCACTCACCAACAAATTCAGAAAAAACCCGGTTTCTTTGTTCAAAGCGCGCAATTCCTGCTAAATCGACATCCGCGTTAATCAGCGTTAATCTGCCTTCATCAGCGGTTAAAAATAAAAACCATCCATCAACGCGACATTTTTTATGTGGAATCAAATAGCCGCACACATCAGCGAAATCACAGCCGAAAACTTCCAAATAGAAAACCGCCGTTCAGTCAGCGGCGGCTGCATCAACCAAGGATATGCTATTAGTAACAGTTCCCGCACCTACTTCGCGAAATTAAATCAAGCTTCCCAAATTGCCATGTTTGAAGCCGAAGCTTTAGGCTTGCAACAAATGCTAGAAACCAAAACAATTCGCGTACCAAAACCGATTTGTTGGGGAACCGCAGGAAACTCAGCTTACATCGTATTGGAATGGCTGGATTTAGGAGGGAGAGGGGGCGATCGACCCTGGGCAGAAATGGGTCGCAAACTCGCCGAAATGCACCGATATACTCCCCAGGGCGGGCACGGGGGCACCGCCCCTACAAAAGGGGGAAAAGAGGCTGATTTTGGGTGGGATATTAACAATACGATCGGTTCAACTCCTCAAATTAATAATTGGACGGAAGATTGGGCAGAATTTTGGGCAGAACACCGAATCGGCTATCAGCTAAAATTAGGCAAGCGTCGCGGCGGAAACTTCCCTCGATCGGAAAATTTACTAACAGCAATTCCGAAATTGCTAGAAGGTTACAAACCTCAACCTTCCCTAGTTCACGGAGATTTGTGGGGCGGAAACGCAGCAGTTACAGAAGAGGGAGAACCAGTAATTTTTGACCCGGCGACTTATTGGGGCGACAGAGAAGTCGATCTTGCCATGACCGAACTTTTCGGAGGTTTTTCCGGCGCATTTTATCGCAGTTACAACGAAACTTGGCCGCTAGATTCCGGCTATCAAAAGCGCAAAATTCTTTACAACCTCTATCACATTTTGAATCACTTTAATTTGTTCGGAGGTGGCTACGAATCCCAAGCAAATCAAATGATTAACCGAATTTTGAGTTAAATTTGAAACAATACTCCGAACATTCGCTTTCCCATCTAAAAATCATCTGCGTTAATCTGCGTTAATCTGCCGAAATCTGCGGTTTCTTCCTTTTAAATAACAGAAAATTCGCCAATCTTATTCAACGAGAATCACCAATGAAATCTTGGAACTCTTGCATCGATCGCGCATTAATAGTATTGTGTTCGATCGCGCTTGCATCAGAACAATCCTTAGCCGCCCTACCATTACAAACAGGAGTCTATCACGGCGGCGGTTCTCGCTACATACAGATCGCGCAAAAAGCAAATAGAATCTGCTTCAAAGGCTTTTCCCCCAACGGAGTTACTGTCGCTTCCGTCACAGCAGAAACCAACCCCCCAAACACCTACAAAATCAACGGATTTGATGGCTTAATTCTCAAACAACAAGATAAAGACACTCTCCTATTCGGCCAGACAAATCAATTAAATAAATACACAACAAACTCCGGCTTTCCCAAAGAAGTAGATAGCGACTTGCAACAATGCCTGAATTCCCAAAAACCATTCTTCCAACAAAGATCGGGTGGCCGAGGTTCTCGTTCTTAAAACCCTCGGCCATCTGCGTTAATCTGCGTTAATCTGCTTAATCTGCGGTTCGCATTTTAAAAACCACCACTTCAACGGAAATGACATTACTTCCGCTTAGCAGCAGCCTTTTTCTTCGCCTCCTTCTCAGCTTTTTTAGCAGCCTTTTCAGCTTCAATCTTCGCCAATTTTGCTTGCTCTTTCTCCTCAACAATTTTATCCAAATAGTAATGGTAATCGCCGAGATAAGTCCGAAATTCCCCATCGCGAATCTCGACAATTTTGTTAGCGACTTGAGAAATAAAATAGCGATCGTGCGAAACAATAATCACCGTACCGTCATAATTCTGAATCGCCTCTTCCATCATCTCCTTCGCCGGAATGTCCAAGTGATTTGTCGGTTCGTCCAAAATCAGCAAATTCACGGGTTCCAGCAACATCTTTGCCAAAGCTAGGCGCGCTTTTTCACCACCGCTTAAAGCACCGACTTGCTTGAAAACTGTTTCGCCGGTAAACAAGAACCGCCCCAACAAAGTCCGAACTTCTTCATTTTTCCAGTCAGGAACTTCATCGTGAATCGTTTCCATCACGGTTTTTTTCAAATCCAAAGCTTCTGCTTGATTCTGTTCAAAATAACCGGGGATGACGTTGTGACCTCCCAATTTTACCGTACCTTCCGTAGGTTTTTCCAAACCCATAATCAGGCGCAGCAGAGTAGATTTGCCTGCACCGTTGGGACCGAGAAACGCAATGCGATCGCCCCTTTCAATTAATAAATCCGCTCCTAAAAATAGGATTTTTTCGCCATAGGTGTGCACCAAATCTTTAATTTCTGCTACTTCCCTGCCGCTGCGGGGCGCGGGTGGAAACCGGAAATGCAAAGTTTTCAAACTGCCAGTTGGCGCTTCAATGCGTTCGATTTTATCTAACTGTTTCTCGCGGCTTTTAGCTTGGGTGCTGCGAGTAGCGCTAGCGCGGAATTTTTCAACAAATGCTTGCTGTTTTTCCAGTTCTTTTTGCTGGCTTTCGTAGGCGCTGAGTTGGGCTTCTCTGGCTTCGGCTTTTTGCAGCAAATAGGAAGAATAATTGCCGAGGTAGGTGGAGGAAACTCCGCGTTCGGTTTCGACGATTTGAGTGCACAGCCGATCGAGAAACTCGCGATCGTGCGATACGATTACCATCGGAGTTGTCAACCCTTTGAGGTAAACTTCCAACCATTCGATCGTCTCTAAATCGAGGTGGTTGGTAGGTTCATCCAGCAGCAGGATATCGGGTTTTTGCAGGAGGATTTTGCCCAAACTCATCCGCATTTGCCAGCCGCCGCTAAAAGCACTGACAAGTCGATCGCCATCTTCCTGTTCAAATCCAATTTCTGGTAAAATTTTCTCGATTTGAGCTTCCAAACCGTAGCCATTTAAACCTTCAAATTGTCTTTGCAACCGATCCATTTTGTGAATCAGTTCGTCAAGATTTTCTGGGCTGGCGGCTTCGAGATCTCGGTGCACCTGCGTCAGGGATTCGTGGACTTCGTTGGCTTCGCTAAAAGCGCGCCAAAATTCCTCTCTGACGGTGCGAGTCGGATCTACTTCAAATTCTTGCGATAGATAGGCGATGTGGAGGCTGGCGGGGCGAATGACTTCGCCGGATGTAGGTTCCATTTCGCCGGCGATAATTTTCAGTTGAGTCGATTTACCGGCACCGTTAACGCCGACTAAGCCGATGCGATCGCCCGGTTTGACTTCCCAGGTGACATCCTTGAGTACGACGCCTGTGGGGTAAATTTTACTGATATGTTCGAGTCGCAGCATTGTTGTGGGGCTGGGGAAGGGAAATTTAGCGCCCGATCGGATGCCGGCGCTGAGGTCGCGTTCTATCTTAACAAATTTTAAAGAATTTTAGTGTATTGCAAACTTCGGATTTCAGGGGGCGATCGCAAATCAAGCGGGTTTGTGCGAAAAATTGCCGTTTCTCGATCGGGGATTTCGGAAAAAACCCGGTTTCTCACCTCATGGCGAGTATGCAAATCAACCGACTTTCTCTAGTTATTTCAAACCTCTAACGATCGTTATCTACAGTCCCAACCAAACTCGTAAAGATTGTTCTAACTTTTCAACATCGGCAATAGTTAACTGACCGATTAGTTTAACAACTAAATTTTGATGAACTGTATAGACACCTCGTTTCACAGCCGTCTCAACATTCAGTCCTGCTGCCAACCAATCAGTGAGAACGAACTCGCCAGATAGCAGGGGTGTCGTTTTGCTGGTTAACGGAACAATCAAGATATCTTCAGACTGGTGCGGTGCGCTGAAGTAATTGAAATGTATTTGGAAGCTTGGGAAGCCGAATGTGAATCTATCCCCGAACCTCGCACGCTTCAAATTGCTTAACTTAAAGCGAGTTTTGTATTTGTTGGGAATTGATGCAAGGGCGATCGAATTTCAACAACCTTTTTTACAAGCAATTAGACAAGCTTGGGAAATCTGATGCAATAATTTCATTCACGGATCGCCCAAATTGTTGGGAAATCGCTACTCTTTCCCTCGATCCCGAGCCTCTAGAGCCTCCAGAATCAATATCTCGATCATCACGCTAACGGAGCGCTTGTCCTTTTGGGCTATTGCAGTCAAGCGCTCTTTTAAGTCTTGGGGCAGGTACACGGTAATTCTGGCTTTATCGGTTGCCACGCAAACACAGGAATTAAGAGAAATCCTAAAGATTTTAGAACCTCACCGTCCATTTATGGTAACGTCATAGTAACGTTGTAAATAGTCACAGTGAGGTATGTTGTGGTAACACTTTCAGATGATGAGGTCGCTCTCATCCGATCGCTCCTGACAGCCCTTCGAGGCATCAAAGTCCGGGATATCGATAAAGCCTTGGTCATCCTGTCTAAAGGCAAACTAGCAGAGAGGAACGATCGCGCTAACAGACTAACAGGCGACAATTTGTAAGTCTAAAGCACCAAAAGTGCAAGTCTACCCGCGAGAGGCAAGTGGCGAAATTAGAAACCCGCGATCGTTTTGCGCAGCAATGAGCAACGGGTAGTTCGCCTGTTTGTTCTATCGACAGATACAAATAGCCCTTTTCTCTACCTGGAAGAGGGCTTGTTCGATCGAGTTTGTGTATTCCTAGCAATGACAAAAAGAGGGTAAAAATTTTATCGATCGTTCAGACGAGCTATAGATGCCCTCGAGTTAAAATCTTCCAATCACCCCTAACAACTCAACTTCTTTGGCCTACGACAACACCTGCAAATATCTAGCCGAAAAATTCCCCGATGCCTTCGTCCGCTGGCTGCTACCAATTGACGAGCCCACCAGCATTGAGGTACTCAAAACCGAACTAATTCAAGAACCCATTCGAGCAGATTCTCTCGTTTTCCTGCAAACCGATAACCAAATCCTCCATCTAGAATTTGAAACGCGACCCTACTCCGATCCGCCGATCGCCTTCAGAATGCTAGACTACTACGTCAGGCTGAAACGGCAATACTCCTGTGCCATCAATCAAGTCGTAATTTTTTGCAGGAAACAACATCAGAACAAGTTTTTGTTTCGGAGTACGCAGATGCGAACACCCGACACAGCTACCGAGTGATTCGCCTGTGGGAACAAAATCCCGATTTACTGCTATCCGTCCCCGGCTTGCTGCCATTGGCTGCACTATCTCAAACCAATTCCCCGCGCACTTTGTTAGAGCAAATCGCCAGTCGGATTGCTACAATAGAAGAACCGACTCAACAAGCAGATTTACTTGCTTGCACCCAAGTGCTCGCAGGTTTGAGATTTGAAAAAAACTTACTCAGACAACTATTCAGGAAAGAAACTATGCGCGAGTCTGTAATTTACCAAGAAATTCGCGAAGATGGCCTCCTTGAAGGCCGCAAAGAAGGAAGGAAAAATGAGGCGCTGTCGATCGTTACTCGCCAATTGACTCGGCGAATTGGTTCGATCGCGCCTGAAACCCGCGAGCAAATTCAGACTTTATCCGTAGAAGAATTAGAGGATTTAGGAGAGGCTTTGCTAGATTTTTCATCAGCTTCAGATTTAACCAATTGGTTGAGCGATCGCCAGCCTTAATTGTTAAGATATAGCCTGCGATATTCAAAAGTTATGCAGCCAAGCGATCGCAGGCTTGAAATCTGAAAAAGACTCGATCGAACAACTATTTAGGAAAGAAACTATGCGCGAGTCAGTATTGTGAAGGGTAGAAAGTGCATCGCCCCTAAATAACCCGATTAATCTTTGTCTTTTAACTCTTTAGTCAAGCGATCGAGCCGATCGTTGTTGTGTTTCTGAAATACTAGCAAAACCTTGATGAAGTTGAAAGTTAATTGGCTGGCAGGGGGAATCGAAGTTTCTGGAATTTTGCCAAAATATATCGATCCGATGCTTGCCACAATCGCAAGAAAGAGGGAAATGATAAATCCCAAAGTTGCGTTAGAAATAAAACGAGCTTGACGCCAATTGTCTTGAATCATCTTGCGTCGATCGAACTTGCTAGAATCATCAGAGGATGGTGCTTGGCTGGAAGGTAATTTATTGTCCGACATTTGTCTGCTTTCAACTCTACAATTCTATTGAAGAACCTGCGAGGTTGAGTTCGGGGTTGAGAAAAAATTCGATCGGGTTGACTTGTTCGTTGACTTTTAGTTGAGATTAAATCTATAATTCGACTTAGTAATTTTCTCTGGAGGCATCATGGGGCGATCGCTCAGAGTTTCTCCAGGGTGTATCGAACAAGTCAAATCGGCTGTGGGGCGCAACGGCTTTCCGAGTCAGAAGGCTTTGGCTGAAGAATTGGAAATTGGGCTATCGACAGTCAAGAGCTTTTTGGGGGGAAAACCCGTTGATTACTCATATTTTTTGGAAATTAGCGAGAGATTGGGGTATGAATGGAGAGCGATCGTACATATAGACGAAACTACTCCTAAGTCTATCTTGGAGGAAACATCAGCTTTCATCACTGGTCCTCCCATCACCAATCCGCGCTACTTTTTCGGACGGAATCGGGAAATCAAACGGCTTTTCGACTTACTGAAACGCCGTCCCCTGCAAAATGCTGCGATTATCGGCAAGCGGCGCAGCGGCAAAACTTCTCTGCTGCACTATCTCAAAAACATTACTAATACTCCAAAAGAACAATTGCGCGCCGATCAAAAATCTGATTGGTTGTCCGATCCAGAAAACTATCGCTGGATATTCGTAGATTTTCAAGATTCGCGACGGCAAAATCGGGAAGGGCTGCTGCGCTATATTTTAGAATGCCTAAAAATGTCAGTTCCCAGTCCTTGCGATTTGGATAGATTTATGGATGTGGTTAGCAGTAATTTAGATCGTCCGACTGTTATCTTGCTTGATGAAATTGGTGTCGGTTTGCAGCGCTGTGACGAATTAGATGATGGCTTTTGGGAGAGTTTGCGTTCTTTGGCGACAAACCAAACTAATGGGAATTTAGGGTTTGTTTTGGCAACTCCAGAATCACCACTTAAATTAGCGACTAGCACGGGACATAGTTCGCCTTTTTTCAATATATTTGGATATACTGCTTATTTGGGTGCGCTAACTGAAGCAGAAGCGCGGGAGTTGATAGCTAGTTCGCCCGTTCCTTTTCATGAGGGAGATGTCGAGTGGATTTTGCATCAAAGTCAACGTTGGCCTTTGCTGCTGCAAATTCTGTGTCGGGAACGATTGTTTAGTTTGGAAGAGGGGGAAACAGGGGATGATTGGCGCGAAGCAGGGTTAGAGCAATTAAAACCCTTTGCCGATCTACAATAGATATCAAAAGCAACTAATATTTGTAGAGCGGTACTATGACAACATAAAAGCAGAAGTACATTAGTTAATCGCCCAAATCTGAGGCAATTGGCTCGCCTGGGAAAAAATCTTTTTCTAGGATCTGCTCTAGGTTGTAAGAGCATTCTTGAGGAAAACAACTTGCATCTAAGGAAGTTTCGCGCACAGCCAAATCCAATGCAGCACTGTAGATTTCGATCGCAGCATTACTTAAATAAGGTTTTAAGCTAGGGCTGTCTGCGATGAGTTCTTTAATTTGATAGCGTTGTTCGGAGATAGTGTTCGACCAACTCCTAGAACGCTTGCCAGATTGATATTCCCATTTCAGCAGATGACCGATTAAAACTCTTAAGCGGTTCCTCAACTCCCTTCGCTCTTGTTTGCCCAAAGATTCAATCTCCTCAGCTAAATTTGGTACATCCAAACAATCCCACGCACCATCTCGCAAAAACTTCGCTTGCTCGACAGTCCAAGCATAGAAATCAGTTTCGTAACAATCGGAAGATTTAGAGACTCTTAATTGAGATGGGTTCATAGCTTGTGTGACTCAATTGAGTGATTTTCAGGATCTAGCCGTTTAGAATGCAAAATATTCGAGTTAATATTTGTATTATAGCCAAAAATGCTCGATCGAAATGACATCGCCAAATGTGCCGCGCAACGCCTACACCGACTCACCGGAACAGCACCACAACCTAATTATGGGTAGCCTGCAATTGCTGTTCTGGTTTGTCTTCCGTCCTTCTGCCTTGCAAAATCATCTCAAGCGCATTCATCTCAAACGTAGTGACCCCGATCTAGACTTCGACTCTAAGAGAAAAATACATCTAAGATCGCAGAGAAGAGTCTTGTGGAAGCTACGAATACAAGCATTCATAGTTTTACATTTAATTAATTCAATTGTTTTTGCTTTAGTTTTTTTGCGATTAGGTGTGCCAGTAGAACAGATTGCGTGGGTCGTTGCGTTTTTTGTGGCGTTGTTTGCAATCTGGGACATGGCATTGTTCCTAGCGTGGGGCGAGGCTTCGGGTGTAACATCCGGCTTGGCTTTGGGCATAGGATTCATTATCAACACATGGCTGACGATATTGTATCCCCTCATAACAATATGGAATATTCTGCTCTACCAACTTGAAAAACGACGTAAAGCCACTCAATCTAGTTTCTTACGTTGGCATTCTGCTTTTTGGTATGAGCGTCCGTTCTTTCCTCTACAAGGTTTAGACAAACACGTTCTTTTAGTAATAGAACGTAATCCAGAAGAGGGCCAAGCTGCACTCAAATATTTAAGTAAAAGTTTGTTTCATGCTTGGGCAGCAAGAGCAGTACAGATTGAACTTGATGCACGACAGATTGAAATTGATGCACGGGAATTAGAACGTTGTGAAGATGTAGTTGGTATTGCTAATACCTCCCCATATCTAGCTCTTAGAAAACAGATTAAGCCAGTTAGTTCTTCCCTGATGAGCTTTCGTCACATCAGCCAGGACATAGAAGCTGCTCTCAACCAAAATAGTGTTTACAACCAGCGTTTAGCTCTAACAATTGTAGAAAAAAAATTAAATGGTTTAATTCTCGAATTAAACAGCAGCGATGATAAATATGCAGCACGCTTTCATTCTATTGCTACCCGTTGGCATGAAATTGTCACCAACTATGCGCGGGAACTGGTAGAAGCTGTCGAACTTCGCCAAGAAATTGGCAACCCTTATATCATCGGTCCACCTCTCACAGAACGGCAAGAAATCTTCACCGGACGTACTGATATCGGCACTCGCATCGAGCAATTACTTCTAGACCGCCGCCGTCCTCCCTTGCTACTTTACGGTCAGAGACGCATGGGCAAAACTTCCCTACTCAACAACCTGGGACGCTTGCTACCCAACAGTATTATTCCCATGTTTGTAGACTTGCAAGGCCCTGTTTCATCAGCAAGTGATGCTGTTGGTTTTCTCTATAATATTGCCAGGAGCATGACAAATTCAGCACAGCGTCAAAATGCGTTTGCTCTTCCATCTCTCGATCGCGTAACTCTGCAAGATGACCCTTTCACTGGCTTTGATGAATGGCTGGATAAAGTAGAACAAAAACTCGAACAAAATACTGCCCTGCTTGCCTTGGATGAGTTTGAGGCGCTAGATGATGCTATTAGAAAAGGACGTTTCGACGAGCAAGATGCTCTGGGAATGTTGCGCCACCTAATTCAACACCGTCCCCGCTTCAAAGTAATGCTAGCTGGCAGCCACACGATCGAAGAATTTCAGCGCTGGGCTAGCTATTTAATTAACGTCCAAGTCGTTCATATCAGCTACCTAAAAGAACCTGAAGCGCGCCAACTAATAGAGCGCCCGGTCAGTGATTTTACCCTGCGCTACGAACCCGATGCGGTCGATCGAGCTTTGCAACTCACCCGCTGTCACCCTTTCCTGATCCAACTCCTGTGCGGTGAAATTGTCGCCCTCAAAAACGAGCAAGATCCGTCTATCCGCCGGCTGGCAACTTTAGCCGATGTCGAAGCAGCAATCCCAGCAGCTTTAAGTGTTGGCAGTTTCTTTTTTGCCGACATTCAAAACAATCAGGTAGATGCGGCTGGATTAGCTATTTTGCAGTTTTTAGCAGCACGAGGGGAAGGGGGAATCGTTAGCCGACAAGCTATATTGCAAGAGTTTCCTGATGGTGGTAGTGCGATCGATTTACTTTTGCAACGGGAGGCGATCGAGCAAATTAATGATGGTTATCGCTTTCAAGTAGAATTAATTCGCCGTTGGTTTGCGAATGTTGGTAGCGGTTGACACTTCAAAACAAACAATTAAGCTAAATAACATTGCGTCGCACGCCAATTCAGTTTGAGTCAGGCATAGGACGATCGCATTTAGTTAAAACTTAATTTTCGTATCGATCGGGCTGCACGATTCAATTGTAAAATAGGAATAGTTAAAAACTATCGCCCGATCGAGGCATCGATTAAACTCCCAAATTATTGCATTTTCAGCCAACCGTAAACTTGCTCGACCGTTAATTGCAGTGGAATACTTTCTAATACCGGCAATACTTCATTTCCCAAATACAAGCGGGGTTGCTGTTCGGGCAAAAAAACTAAAATACTGCGATCGTCCGGGTCGAGAAACCAGCCCAAGCGACTGCCAAAATTCAGGCAATACAGAATGTTGCCAATAACTTTATTTGGCTGTTGTTCGGGTGAAAGAATTTCAACGATCCAATTGGGAGGCAAATTAAATCTATCGGGAACTTCACCCGTTTCAGTAAAAGGAATTTGCGCCCAGAGGAAAACGGCAATGTCGGCAACGATCGCCCGATTGCCAAAACTACAGCGCAATTCGGGAAAAGCATAGGCAATTCGATCGCTTTCCGAGACGCGATTCACCGCATCGCAGAGTTTTCCTTGGAGGCGGCTGTGTCTTCCTTTGGGCAGCGGTTTCTGAATAATTTCTCCTTCGATATATTCGCTGGCAGGTTCGGTTTCTGGCTGTTGGAGAAACTCTTCTAAGGTTAGTTTTGTTTGGTTCAGGGCGATCGTCATATCGGCAAGTTGTAGTATATCGATTCCCCAGGCATTTTCTTGATTGTAATCGATCGCACCGCACAAATCTAGTAAATACTCTACCGCACTCGTACAATCCCCTGCCTGAATTTCAACTTCAATATAGGCTGGCAGGTTTTCTGATATGGCAAGAAAAACATTCATTGCCGGCGCAAATTTTAAGATATCGATCGTTGTATCGATGTCTCGATCGACCATCAAACACCACCATCATAAAAATTAAAATTTGCAGCACGAACCTCGGTTTAAAGTTAAACAATAAAAGATAACAAATAACTGATAACCAAATAATTGATGACCGATCGCCGATAACAAAATCAGGACGCATCGCCATGACATCACATCCCCCCATTTGGACTCTCAGCGCCGCCGAGGTATACGACACGCTAGGCACCTCCGCAGGAGGACTCTCCGACACAGAAGCGACCCAACGGCTGCAACACCACGGCTACAACGAACTCCCCGAACCGCCGCGCCGTCCTCTGTGGCTGCGCTTCACAGACCAACTGACGCACTTTATGGCGCTGCTGTTGTGGGCGGCGGGAACACTAGCGTTTATTTCCCACACCCCGGAACTGGGTTGGGCGATTTGGACGGTGATTTTGATTAACGCCGTCTTCAGTTTTTGGCAGGAATTCCAGGCGGAAAAGGCGCTAGCTGCCTTGAAAAACGTCCTGCCCGCCCAAGTGCGCGCCTACCGCGAAGGCACGCTGAAAATGATTCCGGCGCGGGAGTTAGTTCCCGGCGACGTAGTGCAACTGGAAGAGGGCGATCGCATTTCCGCCGATGCCCGACTGCTGGAGGTTCAAAGCCTCTACCTCGATGTCTCCGTCCTCACGGGCGAATCCCTGCCCGTAGCCCGCCACGCCAACCCCGTTACGATCGAACGAGTCCGCCCTGCTGAGGTGCGCAATTTGATTTTTGCCGGATCTAGCGTCGCCTCGGGCCGCGGCCAGGCCGTTGTTTACGCCACGGGAACCCAAACGGAATTCGGGCACGTCGCCCACCTCACCACGATGGTGAAGCGGGAACCGAGCACGCTGGAAGTTCAAATCGCCCGCATCGTTCGCCTGATTACCTTTATTGCCCTCAGCGTCGGCGCGCTGGTGTTCGCCCTTACTTCCCTGTTGGTGGGGATGGATGTCAAGGAAAGCTTTGTGTTCGCGATCGGGATTATCGTCGCCTTAGTCCCGGAAGGCTTGCTGCCGACGGTGACGCTGGCGCTGGCGATCGGCGTCAGGCGGATGGCGCGGCGCAATGCCTTAGTCCGCCGCCTGTCTTCGGTGGAAACCCTCAGCGCGACAACGGTGATTTGTACCGATAAAACGGGGACGCTGACGAAAAACGAGATGACGGTGAAATCGCTGTGGATTCCCTCGCGCGATCGCCAAACTCGCGAAATCGCTGTTACCGGAGTCGGCTACGATCCGGCGGGAGAGGTGCAAATTCCCCCGGAAACTGAGGCGAGTTGGCAAGTTCACCTGTTGCTGGCAGGGGCGGCCCTCTGTTCCAATGCCAAGTT
The DNA here is from genome assembly GCA_012034575.1 of Richelia sp. CSU_2_1. Taxonomy (GTDB): domain Bacteria; phylum Cyanobacteriota; class Cyanobacteriia; order Cyanobacteriales; family Microcoleaceae; genus Microcoleus. The sequence goes on from JAAUPF010000024.1 coordinate 48,737, forward strand.
AATTCACCTCACCGACCCCAGCCGCTGGCAGGAAATCGGCGACCCCACGGAAGCAGCCTTGCTGGTAGCGGCGATTAAAGGGGGTTTGAATCCAGAAGAGTTGCAGGGTCGATCGCCCCGCAGGCGCGAAGTGCCGTTCGATTCCCGGCGGCGGATGATGACAGTTGTCCTCGATTGGCATTTATCCGAAATCTGGCCCAACGAATACCCCTACCTCAGCTTTACTAAAGGCGCGCCCTTGGAAGTGTTGCGCCACTGTCGATCGATCCTGCGCGAGGGCCGGATCGAAGAACTCACCGAGGACGATCGCGCGGAGATTACTGCAGCGAACGATCGCCTTTCGGGTCAAGGATTCCGCGTGTTAGGCGTGGCGGCGCGCAAAGGCGGGGATGAATTGCTAGAAGGTCGATCGCCCCAACTGGAAGAAAATCTCACCTTTGTCGGTTTAACTGGAATGCTGGACCCCCCGCGTCCGGAGGTTGCCGGTGCGATCGCCCTGTGCCACCGGGCGGGCATTGCGGTGACAATGGTAACGGGGGATTACGGCTTGACAGCAGAAGCGATCGCCCGCAGCATCGGATTGGTAGAAGGCAAGGCGCGAGTGGTAACGGGGGAGGAAATGGGGCAACTCTCCGACGCGCAACTGCGGCAAATCCTGCACCGGCGCAACAGCGGATTAGTATTTGCCCGGATGATGCCGGAACAGAAATTGCGTTTGGTGGAAACCTACAAGAGTTTGGGTCATATCGTTGCCGTGACGGGGGATGGAGTCAACGATGCGCCTGCGTTGAGGGCGGCGAATATCGGCATCGCGATGGGCATCAGCGGCACGGATGTAGCGCGGGAAGCGGCCGATATCGTGTTGATTGACGATAACTTTGCGACCATTGTCGGCGCGATCGAACAGGGGCGATCGATTTACCAAAACATCCGCAAGTTTATGACCTATATCTTGGCTTCCAACGTGCCGGAAGTCGTTCCGTTTCTCTCGATGGTGGCGTTCAAAATTCCCCCGGCCTTGACAATCATGCAAATCCTGGCGATCGACTTGGGAACCGATATGATACCAGCTTTAGCCCTGGGCGCGGAACGGCCGGAAGCGGGTTCGATGCAGCAGCCGCCCCGTTCTCCTACGCAGCCGTTGCTGGATTTCTGGCTGTTGGCGCGTTCCTACCTGTTTTTAGGCGCGATCGAGGGCGCGATCGGGATGCTGGCATTTATGGCGGTATGGTGGAGTCACGGGTACTCGCTAGCCGAGTTGCAAGCCATCACGCCCGCTATTTTGGCCCACAGGGCCGATCGGGCGACGACAGGGCTGTACTACCAAGCGATGACGGTAACGCTGGCTTCGATCGTGGCTTGCCAAGTAGGAAATGTTTTTGCCTGTCGATCGGAACGGGTTTCAATTTTTAGTTTGGGGTTCTTTTCTAATCGGTTAATTTGGCCGGGAATTGTGGCGGAATGGCTGTTAATTTTATCAATTATTTTCATTCCTGCCTTGCAGAAAGTTTTTGCCACTGCGCCGCTGACACTGACACAATGGGCGGGGTTGCTGTTATGTCCGCCGCTGTTGTTAGTAGCAGAAGAATGCCGCAAGCAGTGGATGCGGAGGAGGAAAAAGGTATAATTGTGAGGGGAAATTCTGATTTTATGCAAGGGGAAACTGAGGTTCTCCCCTTCATAAAAATTTCAACTGTCGATTACTATAATAAGCTGTTTCGCATTTAAATTGGGATACTTAAATTCCTCAAAGGCAACAGGCAACAGGCAACAGGCAACAGGGAAGAGGGAATACCCAATTTAAATGCACATTAGCTTATTCCGTAGGTTGGGTTCACTTTATTTAAACTAAGATCTTGCAGCAAAGTCAATAAGAGGTTTTCTGGTGGGGTGGGGGCGGGTTTATTAACCTGTTTGCTATCTTTAAGGCTGTTGAGAACCCGCCCCTACAGCCTATTGAGAAAGGTGCAAGATCTCAGTTTAAACTGACATCTTGCAACCTTCTCAACAATCCTGCCGATTTTATACTGCAAAGGAAACTCTTAAGCCATGACCGTTGATGAAGCAATCGCGATCGCAGAAACAGTCCTCGATCGGGATTGCTTAAACGACGTACAAGAGCTCATCTTCAGACAATGTTGGGAAGGCAGATGTTCCTATGAAGAAATTGCTCAAATCTCTCAATATAATAAATACATAAAAGCGCTGGCTGCTAAACTCTGAAAACAACTATCAGATGCTTTTGATGAAAAGTAAAAAAAAATAACTTACGCTCTGTTTTTAAGCGCTACCTACGGCGACATCAAGTCAACTTACACCGCCATCAGGAAATAGAAATAAATCTCAGCGGTGCTAATCTGAGTGGAGCAACCTTGAATTTAGCTAGTCTGAGTGGCACAAGACTATTATTTACAAACTTTAGTGAAGGAGGAGCGTCTCAAGAAGAGTTAGAACAAGCATTATCTCCTAATAATAACGGGGAATTCTCGAAATATTGCATCCCGATACCGAAAAAGATGAAATGCTCGATCGCACCTTTGCATCTCACGGAATTAGCATCATCCACTATTGCGACGCTAACAGATGTCGCGAAGAACCCGATCGCATCGTCCAGGAGTTTTTAGATATATTGAGTCAGGCATAGGAGCGATTGTATTTAATCAACTACCCGCCACTCAGCTGATACTATCTAAAATAGGTTCGTAGTGAGGACTTTAACCCGCATTTTACCCAAATCTGCAAGCCAGGATTGAAGTCCTCACTACAAACAACTATTAGCCAAAACGGCCGCTCACATACTCCAAAGTAGACTCTTCCTTCGGAGTTTGGAAAATCACCTCAGTTCGATCGCATTCCACCAGATAACCGAAGCGCTTGCCATCATCAGAAAGCTTAGCATTGAAAAAAGCAGTCAGGTCAGAAACCCGAGAAGCTTGCTGCATATTGTGAGTAACAATCACGATCGTATACTGCTCTTTCAACTCCCGCATCAACTCCTCAATCTTAATCGTAGAAATCGGGTCGAGAGAAGCGCAAGGTTCATCCATCAATACTACATCAGGATTAATTGCGATCGCCCTGGCAATGCACAAACGCTGCTGCTGGCCGCCCGAAAGCGAAAAACCGCTTTGCTTCAGCTTGTCCTTAACCTCATCCCAAAGATAAGCTTGGCGGAGCGACTTTTCCACCAACTCATCCATATCTCCCTTATAATTATTCACCCTCGCCCCGTAAGCAATATTGTCATAAATCGATTTAGGGAAAGGATTCGGCTTTTGAAACACCATCCCTATCTTGCGCCGCACTTCCACAGCATCAATATCAGGATCGTACAGATTTTGACCGTGATAATAAATTTGACCGTTTAAACGAAAACCGTTAACTAAATCATTAAGGCGATTAAAACATCGCAGGATCGTACTTTTTCCGCAGCCAGAGGGTCCGATAAAAGCAGTAATGCGATTTTTGGGAATCTCCATCGAAACATTTTTTACAGCTTGAAAAGCGCCGTAAAAATATTAATATTGTCTACGTGCAGAACCGTTTCCGGCTTTTCTTCCACAAATTGAATCATACAGTTAAGACTCCATTGAATTGTATATGAGAGATTGGGAGAGAGGGGGAGGGGGGGAGGGGGAGAGTGGGAGAAGTAGTTACTTCTTC
>JAAUPF010000162.1 GCA_012034575.1 Richelia sp. CSU_2_1
AAATAAACCTGCTCCTTCTTTGCTTCCATCCGTCTAAATAAGAGTGAAGATGACGCTGGAATTTTCAATCTAGCTCGATCTAGTTACTCGAGCGCTGACAATAATTGATGCTGGAAATTTGACTCAACGATCGAGAGAATTCGCGATCGATTCTTAGCGCACTCACCCTAAACTACCAAGCATATTAATACTTAAACTCCTCTTGGGGTGGTGCGCCGCAGGCGCACCCCCTGAACGGTTACACAGCGGAATTAAAGAGACTGTCCAAAAAATGCGATCGTCCGCCAGCCCGCGACGCGCCATGTCGTCTCCGAGAAGCGAGGGAAATATTACAGCCATCAGGGAACAATCCCAACTGATTAAATGCACGAAAGGAATCTCGCGCCACTGCTTGAGGAAATCTCCCCAATCTCCATTTAAATAAGCCCAACCTAACAGCCAGATAGTAGTTAGTAAAAGTAAAATCCCCGTCCAGCGGGAATCTGATATTTTGACCAAAATGTCTTTGCTTCCGGTAAATTCTTGCTGGGGTTGGCGGAGAAGTAAGTAAGGAATTAAACCGATGATGCCGGCACCGTTGGCAGCAATGAAGGCAGGCCAAGCAGAGATATCTTGGGTTTTCTCGTCAATGAATAGGAAGCAGGCGTATACCATCGGCCACACTCCCATGAGGGCGAATACCGTTGCCACGTAAGGGTTAATTCCTTCTAGCTGGAATTTGAGCATTTTTTCGATAACTGTTAGCGTTCCGGGTCGATCGAGAGGAGATAGCAGCAGGGTGTAGCCGACAAATATCGCCCACAGCAACCACAGAAATATTTTTGTTTTCATGATAGCTAGCGAGTAGTTGAAGCTGACTAAACTCAATTATGGTAAAGTAGCGATCGAGTTAGTGGCGTCTATCTTTAGTGATAAGCAATTAAATTGAAGCAACGACTGAAAACTCTATTTTAGATTGAGAATGACGAGGGATACAAAGGGCGATCGTACTTTAGACAGACGCACGGAAAAAGGTAAAAGAGATACATTTTAAAGAATCAGCTTTTTTCATTACCCAAAAATAGGATTGCGCCTCCGAGGCTCGATCGGTCCAAAGTTTTTAGAACAAAGTTTAAATCGAGAAAGTCTCAAAACTGCTCTGTTTGCCGTTTGCTGAATGCTATCAACTATCAGCTCGGTTTCGCGATCGGGGACGCTCGCACTATCAACTATCAACTGTCAACTCTCAACTGCCAACTGTCAACTGTCAACTGTCAAAGGAGTTTCAGCGGTGAACTTACTATCAACAGAGGAACTCAAAGCCCTGGTACAGCAATCTCCGGGATTGTGCGTCTCAATTTATATGCCAGTCGCTAAAGGAACCGAAATTCAACAGAATCCGATTCGGCTCAAAAATTTAATTAGAGAGGCTGAAGACAAAATAGTAGAGTACGGATTTGACAAAAAAGAAGCTGGAGAATTGCTAGAACCCGTGCGATCCCAAACAGATGGGGACAATTTTTGGGAAAATCAAAGCAACCTGCTGGCAATTTTTGTAGGACCGGAATTTTTTCGCTACTATAGCTGTCCGGTGAATTTCGAGGAATTAGTTGTTGTTAGCGATAACTTTCATGTCAAACCGCTGATGCCTCTGCTGGCCGGAGATAATTTATTTTATGTTTTAACTCTCAGTCAAAAAGAAGTGAGGCTAATCGAGTGTAATGCTTACAGTGCGCGGGAAGTTGAAGTTGAAAACTTGCCGAAAAGCCTTGAGGATGCCTTGCAATACGATCCGACAGCTAAGGATTTTCAGTTTCGGATTGCTACTTCAAAAGGAGGAACGAATAATGCTGCCCAGCATCCGGGAAGTTTTCACGGGCAAGGAAGTTCAGAGCGAAATGATTCCAAGCAGGAAATATTGCAATATTTCCATATCATCGATCGGGCGCTGCACGAATATTTGCGCAACAAAAAAGCTCCTTTAGTATTAGCGGGAGTAGAGTATTTGCTGCCAGTTTACCGAGAGGCGAATACCTACCCGCATCTAATAGAAGAAGGAATTACAGGCAATCAAAAACTTCTCAAACCGGAGGAATTGCGGGAGGAAGCTTTACCGTTGGTAGAACCGTTGTTTTTGCAAGCTCAAGCTGATGCGATCGAACTGTATCGCGAACTCACAGGAACTGAGAAGATTTCTGCCGATTTGCAAGAGGCTGTTTCGGCCGCTTATTTCGGCAGGGTCGATCGACTGTTTGTAGCTCTTGGCGTTCAGCAGTGGGGTAATTTTAATCCCGAAACCAACGCCGTGCAAATCCATCCCGAGGCAGAATTAGGCGATGAAGATTTGTTGAATGCAGCAGCCATTCAAACTATTCTCAACGGCGGAACTGTTTATGCAGTACCTCCAGAACAAGTACCTGACGAAGCGCCTTTGGCTGCTATTTTTCGATATTAATTTATGAGGCTTAAAGCAATGGAATCCAGTTCAATGACAAATTTAGACAAACAGCAGCAAACTAACACTAGCGATACCGAACGTTGGGCGTCTTTAATCGGCGGGGGGGCGCTAGTGCTTCTCGGTTTGTCCCAGCGTTCTTTGAGGGGTGCTTTGCTGGCGGTAGCTGGTAGCGGTTTGGCGGCGCGCGGGCTGGGAGTTGGGGAAAGCTTGCAGTCAGCGGTTGATGCGAATCAAACCATTAAAGTTGAAAAGACAGTGACGATCGACAAACCAGTTGATGAATTATACAGTTTTTGGCACGATTTTGCCAATTTACCGCAGTTTATGAAGCACTTAAAACACGTTGCGGTAATCGATGAAAAGCGTTCTCATTGGATTGCTAGTGCTCCTGCAGGTAATAGTGTGGAATGGGATGCAGAGATTGTGCGAGAAGAAGAAAATCGCTTAATTGCTTGGACTTCTGTGGAAGGTGCTGATGTTGAGAATTCGGGTTTTGTGCGCTTTCAATCGGCACCTGCAGGACGCGGTACAGAAGTAAAAGTTGTACTGGAATACAGCCCTCCTGGCGGTGCAATTGCTGCTACTGTGGCTAAGCTGTTCGGGGAAGAACCGGAACAGCAAATCGGAGATGATTTGCGTCGCTTTAAGCAGTTTATGGAAACTGGGGAAATCGCTACGGTGGAAGGTCAATCTTCGGGCAGGAAGTAATCGGATTGCGTTCGATCGTTAACAATAAGATTAGTTCGTAGTAGGGACTTTAGTTCCTACTCGATCTCAAATTACCAATCCGGCAATTACCAATTACCGACCCCCACGATCTACCTCATATTATCTATCTCATATTACTGAGAAAGGCTATATTTGTTTTTTACCTATTTAACTGATGTCACCGGAAGTGATTTTTGGCAATGCGGGCGCTGAAGGTGCCAGCCGCGGCGGGTGGTTTGCAGGTCATTTTATCGCGCCGGAAGATGACCCCCGATCGACCTCGATTTTAGAGGTAAAATGGGGCGTTCACAAAGCAGGAGAATGCAGGACTCAGTGGGCTGTAAATGCGGCAGCAACTACGCTTTCTATCCTCGTAAAAGGGCGGTTTCGGCTGCAATTTCCTTCACAAGAAATTTTGTTGGTTCGCGAGGGAGATTATGCTCTTTGGCTGCCGGGAGTTCCTCATTATTGGTCAGCAGAGGAAGATTGCACGATCGTAACTGTGCGCTGGCCTTCCCAATCGGGGGATAGTTCGGGAGTTAAGAATTAACCGAGGAAAGCAGCAGCTTGGCTGCTGCTATTTTACTGCCGTGATGCCTCAAGGGAAGAACTGGTAGCGGATGCGATCGAGAGTATTCGCGCAGAAATCCTGCTTCCAGACACGGGGAACCTTCAAGGCGACATTGATGTACTGAGTCAACTACCCATCACCAAGCGGAGTACGGCTATGGTGAGGGCTTGTATCTGGACTCCACCGCAATTCCGAGAATCTTTGCAGAATCTGGGCTTTGGTTTCATGGCCCGACACATCAGGGGATGCTGACAAGCTCCCCGTACTCGTCCAGTCTTGCCGAACGAGTAACGTTCTCATAGCAATATTTCGCGCACCTACCAAATCAGCATGAAGCTTGTGACCGCAACATTCTGGCTTAGTTGAAAACCTGGCACAAAATTACTCGAACTTTTTTTGCATACTCATCAGCTAAATTCCTTATGTTGCCGTTTCCAGGAGTCGAAAATGTAACGAAATATTACAAAATCGACGTTAAAGCAGCATAGAGGCTTGACAGCAAAGAATTAACCCGCTAATGTGAAATACATACCCGGGTAAGTCAATTCACTGTCATATGCAAGAAAAGCAAAAAGTTACACTGTATCTTCCACCCGAACTGCATCGCCAGCTCAAAATCAAAGCCGCAGTTGAATCTGAACCGATGTCATCAATTGCAGAAAGGGCAATTGTATTCTACCTAGGAAACGCCGAACTGGTGGACGAAGTAGAAGCCTCCTACGGACAAACCCATCGGGTATACACCTGTCCAGAATGCACGGGTTCAGTAGTAATGCGAGATGGAGAACTGGCATCGATCGGCTCTCAGCCGAGCGTATTGGCCGAACAGGAAATCCCAGTAAAGCAGGTGTCAGGCGTCAGCGCCAGCACGGCTCAACCGGGAGAGGAAGAATTGGTTCCCTGCTAAGAATGCCTTGCTTCCCTAAAAAGTCGATCGCCGATCGCGCTCAGCAGACTACCAAGCAGACCGCAATCGCCGAGTAACGAACCGAAGCATGGAGATTCAGCAAAGATAGCACCGTCTCTAGTGGGTCGAGGACTATGCAAGAAGAGATCAGTATTCTAATCCAAGCTCAATATCCTCTGATCTACCTCGTGACATCCGAGGAAGAGCGGTGTGAGCAAGCAATTTCCACAATAGCTCAAGCCAAGCCGCAGCGACGGGTATTTATTTGGACTGTAACCCACGGCATAGTAGAGTACGGGCAACCCCGGACTACAACCCAACACAACACAGTCTCGCCAGAAGCAGCAATTGAGTGGACGATCAGGCAGCGAGAACCGAACAGCAACGCTAGCATCTATATATTTAAAGACCTGCATCCTTTTATAGATTCTCCCCCAGTAACTAGATGGCTGCGGGATGCGATCGCCAACTTCAAAGGCACGCAAAAGACAATTATACTGATGTCTCCTTTGCAGCAAATTCCGATCGAACTAGAAAAGGAAGTAGTAGTTTTAGACTTCGCACTGCCGGACATGAAGGAACTCAACCAAGTTCTGTCGCAGCAGTTGAAGCAAACTCGCCAGCGGGAAATTAAAACAGAAGAACGGGAAAAACTCCTCAAAGCTGCGCTGGGACTAACTAAAGACGAAGCTGAAAAAGTGTACCGCAAGGCCCAAGTTACGACGGGGCGCTTGACAGACAAAGAAGTAGACATAGTTTTGTCTGAGAAAAAGCAACTAATTCGGCGCAACGGCATCCTAGAGTTCATCGAAGAAGACGAAACTCTTGAGGCTGTAGGCGGTTTAGAAGAACTCAAGCGGTGGCTGAGACAGCGTTCCAACGCTTTCACAGAACGGGCGAGAGAATACGGCTTGCCCCAACCCAAAGGGATGCTGATTCTGGGAGTACCCGGATGCGGGAAATCCTTAATTGCCAAAACCACATCCCGCTTGTGGGGACTGCCGCTGCTGCGGCTGGACATGGGCAGAGTATACGACGGCTCGATGGTGGGTCGCAGTGAAGCCAACCTCCGCAACGCCCTCAAAACAGCAGAATCAATATCTCCAGCCATCCTCTTCATCGACGAACTGGACAAAGCGTTTGCAGGCGGCACGGGTTCTGCCGACTCAGACGGAGGCACATCCAGCCGAATTTTCGGTTCCTTCCTGACTTGGATGCAAGAAAAAACTTCTCCTGTTTTCGTAATGGCAACAGCCAACCGAATCGAGCGATTGCCTGGAGAGTTTTTGAGAAAAGGGCGATTCGACGAACTCTTCTTTGTTGACCTACCTACCAAAGAAGAACGCCAAGAGATTTTCAACATTCACCTGTCAAAGCGGCGTCGGGACATCTCTCGCTTCGATTTAGAGCAACTGTCCACCGTTTCCGACGGCTTTTCAGGAGCAGAAATTGAGCAAGCGCTAGTAGCAGCAATGTACGAAGCCTTCGCTCAAGACAGAGAGTTTACGCAGCTCGACATCATCGCGGCCATTAAATCTACACTGCCGCTGTCTAAAACGATGACCGAACAGGTCACGGCCCTGAGAGATTGGGCGAGACAGCGCGCTAGGCCCGCTGCGTCTTCCGTCGCTGAATACCAGCGAATGGAATTCTAAAAGCTTTCTCCCGGTCCAAACGGGAGCAAAGGCTAGCAACAGCTAGCAGTTTGATAAAAGAGCCGCCCAGCGGCAAGTTAAATCCAGACCGTTGTTGTTTCTCTCTCAGTTTTTTTAGGAGGAAATCCAATGTCTCACTTTAGCACTCTGCGCACCAAAATCACCGATGCTGAAATCCTGAAAGCTTCCCTGCGCGACTTGGGCATCAGTGTCAAGTCCGAAGCTGACGTTCGCGGCTACAACGGCCAGCGCGTTCGGTCCGACATCGTGGCGATTCTGGAAGGCGAATACGACCTGGGTTGGTCTCGCAATAGCGACGGTTCTTTCGACCTGATTGCCGACCTCTGGGGCGTCGCCAAAAAGCACAATCAAACTGAGTTGATCAACTCCATCAACCAAAAATACGCAGTTAACAAGACCTTGGCAGCAGTCAAGCAACGCGGTTTGCAAAATGCCAACGTTAAGTTGGTAGTGCAAAAGTAATTGAACTGCGCGTTTCCAAGCTCGCGGGTTAACCTAAATACGGGGTTAACCCGTTTTTTGCGATCGATATTTTGGGCAAGCAGAAGAAATAAGAAGGAAGAAGAAATTTAAGATTTGAGAGTGGCGCTGTCGGTCGTTTCTTGGTAAATTTCCATCTCTGCTTGGATTTTCCCCGGCAAAAGAGGGTTGAAAATATCGACGAACTGATTGCCGATCGCGATTACAAGATCCACGATCTGATTTTGGCGCGATCGACCGGACGCGATATTATTTAGTGAGACAGAGCTGCTTGTTTCTCGGCGATCGTTTTGTGATAAATTTCCACAATCTTTTGGGCCTTGCAATCCCATTCAAATTCTTTGGCTTTTTCCATCGACTTAACAGACATTTTTTGTCGCAACTCATCGTCCTCAACCAAAATTTTGATTTTGTTGGTTAATTCTTGAGTGAGATACTCTCTAGAAGTTGGCTCGATCCTAAAACCTGTTTCTTCAGTTACATACTCTCCAATACCGCCGTTGTTGGGAACAATACAAGGCAAACCGCAAGCCATCGCTTCCATCACCACTGCACCGCCAAATTCCCTGATCGAAGGGAAGCAAAAAATATCGGCTTGCCTGTAATATTCCACTGTTTCCTCTTGACCTACCCAACCTGCAAACTTGACTTTTTCTCCTAAATTAAGTTCCCGTACTCGCTCTTCTAAAGAGTTTCTTTCTTGCCCGTCACCTACTATTGTCAAATGGGTTTTTTCTCTAACATTGGGCTCCAATCTGCTGACTGCTTCTATGAGAATATCTGCACATTTGTAAGGAACCAACCGACCTACAAACAGTAAATTTATCGGACTGTCCTTAGTAACTTTTTTGGTTTCTGTTAAAAAACTGCTGGCAATGCCGTTTTCGTAAAACAGTTCTATGCGACTGTCGGGAATAGCAAACATATTTTTGACCAAATTCAAAGTATATGTCGAACCTGCTAAGATTTTATCTGCTTTTTTATAAGTTGCTGCGTAGTCCGGGATTAAGGCTCGACCGATGGCTCGGAAAAAGTTTAAGTAAGCGAATTCCTGTCTTGCTACTTCTTCAAACCCAGCAGGAAAAGGAACGCCTCCATTCACGGGTCCGATCGCTACTGGGGTGCGATCGCAAGCCTTAACAATTTTGAAAGGGAATCGAGGCTGCATGGGGGTTATAGCATGAACTAAATCGTAATCTCCTCTCTGGATGGGATCTTTGAAAGTTTGATAAACTTGGCGATCGAATTCTGCATAAACTGGATAACCTAAAACATTAGCTAAAGGCCAGTTATTTTTGCCTTTCATCGTCAGCCTACCTACTATAGGAAAGTATTTTTTGGTCAGCTCGCTTTCTGCTATGTAAGTAATGTTGCTGTGTTCCTTCAATCGTGACAATGGCGTTTTATTTCTTTCGTGGGTGACAAGAGTTGCATCCACCAGCTTGCTAATTGCTTGGTAAAATTTGTAACCTACCAAAGGTACAGATGCCGCCTCGGGGTTGCATTGTTCTATAATTAATAAAACTTTTAATTTTTGGTTGCTCATTTGTTTGCGATATCGGGATACTTGCCTGAGGCAAGGCTGCGACAGTCAAGGTTGTCAGAGAAAGGCAAGTTTTGTTGGCTTTGGCTCATCTACTTTGTAGATTTACCACTAATTGTCACTTGAGAAATTGATAGGATTTGGTGTTTTGTATTCAATTAAATTGCTGCGCTGTCCCAACAAACGGCGCTTGTGAAACATAATTTGACCCTGCATTTGAGGAAATCTCCCCAACACGCAAGATACGGCATAAAGTGCAGCATCTTTTGGAGTTAAATTCCGCTGCAGCATCCGGCGGTAAATTCGGTAAGTAAGTACCGGGTAAGCGGCTAACAACCACAGGCTCCAGCCACCGGTGAACCAAGCTGTACCTAATGCTAGTACCGGCAAAACGCATCCCCAAAACCAAATTCTGAGGGTGTCTTTCACCCAGTGGCGTTCGGGAGTGTTCCCGTGCAGCCAGGAACCCTCGGCATAAGCGTGACCGGCTCTTTGAGAACGTTTCCACCACTGGGCAAAACTTGTCATTTGGGCGTCGTGCAGGGTCATTTCTGCATCTAAGCGTTCGATTTTCCAGCCGTTTTGGCGCAGTCTTACACAGAGTTCTGGTTCTTCGCCTGCTATGAGTGCGGGATTGAAACCACCGACTTGCTCGAAGGCTGTCACGCGCATCATGGAGTCGCCGCCGCAGGCTTTGGCAAGACCGATGGGAGTGTCCCACTCTATTTCGCAGAGTCGGTTGTAGGGCGTGGCATGGGGGTACCGCTCGCGGCGGCGACCGCACACTACAGCTAATTCTGGTTTGGCTGCGAGTGTCTGCAGGGCGAGTTCGAGCCACCCCTCAACTATTTCGCAGTCGCCGTCTGTGAATTGGACGAATTCGATGTCTGGTGCTGCTTGTCGCAGGCGGGCAAATCCTGCATTTCTGGCTCGTGCTGCGGTAAAGGGAGTAGATAGGTCTAGTTCAACTGTATCAGCTCCGAGCGATCGGGCTAATTCCAAGCTGCCGTCGGTGGAGCCGGAATCAACATAAACAACCAGAGCTGTTTTTCCGATCGCCGATTGCAAGCACTGGCGCAATCGATCGCCCTCATTCCGCCCGATCGCCACTAATCCAATGTGTTTCAAAGCTTACCTCTGGAATTCAACGCCGAGCAAAACTGTTATTGTTCTTTAATGCTATTTGTAGCCAATGTCGATCGAGCCTTTCTTGCCTTAACTAAATTATTAATTAAGTTAAGAACACCATCATTTGTTAACAGTTGGTTGTGCCAAATCGGTCGATCGCGCCTCAGTTGGAGTAGATTTATTGCCGTAGAAGTGCGACACTCGCAACCTTACAAGTTCGGGTTCGATTTCCGGGTCGAAGCTGCCCTCGCGGTTGTTAATTAGATCGCCCCAGGGCATGGCTTGAGTTTGGGCTTGCAATTTTTTCACCAAGTCCTCTACGCGACCGATGGGTCTGGCGGGGACGCCGCCAACTATATCGCCCTCGGCGACATCTTTGGTGACCAAGGCCCCGGCACCGACGATCGCATTTGGGCCGATGGTGACGTTGGGGAGCACGATTGCCCCGTGACCGATAAATACGTTGTCGCCGATGTCTATCTTGCCTACGGAATCTACTTTAACGCCGTAGGCTTGGTTGAGCATGGTAATCGAGCCGTCGTGACCGATGATGATGCAGGAGGAAAAGTGGACGTTGTTGCCGATGCGGACGTAGGCTGGGTCTGTAAAGACGGTGGTGTACAGCATACTGCAATTAGAACCCATTGCGTACAGGTTGCCGTGGCGGCGGATAAACTCGGCGTATTCTTGTGGAGTCGGGCCGCAGAATTTGACGTAGAGAGCCTTGAACTTGCCGTAGCGCATGGCAAAGTGACGGAGAATTTTCTGAAAAGTTGATTTAAGCATTTTCGTGATTGTTTTTAGGTTGAAGAAGCTTGGCGGGGATACCCACGGCTGTTTGGCCCGCAGGAACATCTGACAAGACGACAGCATTAGCACCGATGTTAGCGCCATCTCCCAAACTGACACCACCGAGAATTTTGGCACCGGCACCGACGTTGACCCTGGCTCCCAATTTCGGGGCTTCTAGAGGGCGATCCAAGTAGCGGTTTCCCAAGGTAACACCTTGGCGGATGATGCAGTCGTCGCCGATGGTGCAGTAACCGTGAATGACGATCGCCCCTTGGTGTTCTACAATTACTCGGCGGCCGAGTTTAACGGTGTAGGGCAAATCTATACCGTAAGTGTTGCGGATTTTGCGGTAGAGGGATCTGTAAAGAATGCTCAGCGGAGCCCGCAACAATTTTGGTTCTACCTGCATTCTCCAGACGCCGAAACGCTGAACTGCTACGGCCCGAAATCCCGGTTTCGTCCAGTCCCGGCCGTGAGCGATCCAGTCTTCTTTTATTTGCTGCCAAAGTCCCAATACTGGGGTTTGCGCGCGATCGGCAGTTGCTGGTATTTCCGGCTGCGCCACCATAAAATTTTCCCCTGTTTTTTACTTAATTTTATTTTTTTGATTTTCTATTCATCTAAATATTCTAGTGCCATTTGTAGAGAATTTATATCGATTTTTGTCCGGGCTAATGCCAAACTTCTTGCGTCTTGCTTGAAGTCAAGTTTGCTAATTACATCTTCTGTAATTTGACCGCTAACAGCGCACCAAGTTCCCCCCACTGCGTTTGCCATGTTGCGGTACATATCGACTACGTAACCGGGGTGAAATAATTCTATCAACTTAACTTTGTTGGTGTTGAATACAATATTAGATATCGCTGCTCCGTGCATTCCCACGATAACTTTAGCATTTTTTGTTACCGACCACTGTTCGCTAATCGGGATGTCTTCAAAGTAGAATTTTTTAAATCCCCGGGCTTGCAAAATCTGCTCTACTTCGCTTTCGTTGATTAAACTTCTAGTGCCTTTGCGAGAGATAAAGACTTTTTCGGGAGTGTCGGGGTTTAAGCCCTCAAAAGCTAATTCTCCAAATAAGTTAGTGTAAAACGCTTCGTAGGCACCCGGATGCTGGTCGTTTGCCAGTACCAGATTGCCGTTAATGTCTTTGTCGGTGCAAAGTAAGGATGCTCCCAGCAGTTTATAGACATTTTTTCCCATGTTGCTGGCGTTCGATCGCAAAACCACCGTTACGCGATCGCATAGTTTTTTTGCTGCTAGCAGTCTCGGGACTACTGCAGTCATGATGTGAGCTATGTTGCCGTCTGTTTCGTACCGGGAATCTAAAATGTATTCTCCATCTATTTGCATCGGAGGTGCAAATTTCCTGTACATTTTTTGATAAAAACTGCTGCTGTTGTTGGGAATCGTTCGCGTGGATTCTTGCCTGATGCTGATTTCTATATCCGGTCTTTTTAACTCATATTCCGGCAAGTTAATTTCCATGATATCCGGTTTCCACGCGCCAGCCAACCTTGTGGGGTAGGTAAACATTTTTGATGCCGCTACGGCGATCGGTTGGTTGGGCAATACAGTGCTTTTTTCTGGTTTGCTGTTCATCTGAATTAGCTTGTCGGTTTCTGTGTATTTTTCCTGATTTGCGCTGTCCCGGACAATTAGGCACCCAAGAGTTCTGTTGGAGTTAAAATTTTTCGGTTTCGGTTTTTGCTTGTCAATGAACCCGAGTTCAACCTCCTTTAAAAAACACGCTGTTGGACATGAAATCGCTGAGCATATTTGGCGGATCGGTATCTGGTTTGCGCTGAATTACCCGGCGCATTCTCCAAAATACAAAACCGGAAGCCCACAACAAATCGGCTAATGCTGCGTAGAACCAGCCGTAGTTTTTGAGGAAGTAGCGCCGTCGGGAATCGTACCAGTATTGCGGCAGCCGTTTGGTCTGGGGTTTGAAGTTGTTGATGCCGGAACTTTGCCCGACGAGGTGTACGACTCGGCTTTCGGGTACGTACCAGCAACTCCAGCCGGCTTTGTTTGCTTGCAGGCAAAAGTCCATTTCTTCGTAATACATGAAATATGCTTCGTCCAGCAAGCCAACTGCTTCAAATACTTGGCGGCGAACTATCATGCTGGCCCCTGCTACCCAGCCTGTTTGGCAGGTTTCTTGGGGGACTGGCGGGGCTACTGCCCACCTTGCTAGCAGTTTTGATAATAGCCCGAGACGCCAGCCGAAGTCGAATTCGCTGGCTAGGGTGTGAAATCGAAATGCTGACTGCTGGGGAGTGCCGTCGGGATCTTCCAAGCGGCTGCCGGCAATCCCGGCGTCGGGGTGGGAGTCCATGAAGTCAACCAGTGCTTTGAGGGCTCCGGGGCGGACTACTGTGTCTGGGTTGAGGAGAAGGATGTAGTCGGGAGGGGAGGGTTGGCTGAGTGCTTGGCGGATCGGGGCGTTGTTGCCGAAAGCGTAGCCGCCGTTGCGGTTGAGGGGTGTAAGTGTTGCCCAGTCACTCCAGGCTTCAGAGGCGATTGCTGCTGCTATTTGTTCGGCGGAACCGTCGCCGGATGCGTTGTCTGCTACGGCGGCGCGCGCGTTCTGGATCGATCGAATTTCTGGTGCTAAGGAGCGCAAGCAATCTATTGTCAAACTAGCTGTTTTGTAGTTGAGAATAACTACAAGCAAGCTGGTGCTGCCTGTATTTTGCTGGTTGGTTTCCCACTGGTTGGCTTCCGACATAGTTGTTTTATTTAGGTTTGTTTTATTTAGGGGCTAGCGACTTTGTTAGATAATTCTTGGGTGTATTCTTTGGGTGTATTCTTTGGGTGTATTCTTTGGGTGTATTCTTTGGTGTCTCCAGCCATCTGTCTCCAGCCATCATGCTAGCTGACTTTGCGGGTGCCGGCAAGGGTTTACCGGAACCTTATAGAAATTTTAAGGGGCGACAACTTTTTCGATTTTCCATAAAACGCTGTCTGACGACTGAGCTTTGACGGCTTCTTTTATCTGGTAGTTAGGCTGATTTTTTAGAAAATTTAACAGAGAATCCGAAGGGCGCGGGAATAAGAATATATCGCTAAAACCAGCCGCTTCCTTGGAGAGATTGGGCTGAAAATCTTGTTGGGTTTTCAAACTGCAACTGAAGCAATATGGTTTAACTAGCATTTTCACTTTGGGATCGAGTAAATGACTGCTGAAAAGTAAGCCCCACGAATCGCAATCGCTAATCAGCAAAGGATTTTTCGACTGGTTAATCAGTCGAGCTGCTGATAAATTGTACTCTAAGTATTCCACTCCTCCCTTATTCCACCAAATTTTGGATTCAGAACTAACTGCTGAACTCAAAATTCCTCCAGATATTATTAATGCTAAGACACCGTTCCACAGCCAGCGCTCCTTAGATTTTACAGAATCGTGTTGCGTTATTTTATTAGTTAAAAGATGAGCGACTGCAATTTGAAAGCCTAAATAACATGGAATTAGATATCTAGGAATGGTTGATGAGCTGCCATCTTGCCCTTTTAATATTAAATCTTGCAGAGTTAAGCCGATGCCCGTCCCTCCAATTAAAGTAAAAACAAACAGCCAAGAACGCTTTTGAGTTGTTTTATAAAGAAAGTAAAGAGAGTATGCTACTAAAATTAAGCAAATTAGAGTAAATAACGATTGGGTTGCCCGAACCCCAATCCAATCTTGTGGGGAAACGTTCAAGTCAAAAAACGGGCGTCCTGGCTGGCGCGTCCAGCCTCTAAATAATTTCCATAACTGCGCGATCGCGGAGGGGCGAGCGGTTTCCTTCCAATTAGTTGTATGTTGAACTCTCGACCAATTGCTAATCACAATAAAAACCCAGGGGCAAAATGCGATCGCGCCCAGTGCGGAAGCTATTAAGTAAGAAACAAAAGTTTTGGTAAATTTAAACTTTTCTATGACTAGCATGTAGAATCCGTGGCCGGCAGCGATTAATATCGAAAGTAAAAAAGTATAAAAATTTGCTGCTAAGGTTACTGCATACAGACCCCAACTGAGCGGGGTGTTTAACCGTATTGCTCGCAGTAGCGATGCGCTTGAAAGTAAGACGATCGCAGTCCACAAGCTGTACTGGCGGGCTTCTTGTGCGTAGACCACGTTAAATGGCGAGACAGCTAAAAGAGCAACTGCCAACCATCCTGTCAGTTGCGAGTTAAATAATTCCAAACACAGCCAATAAATACCAGGAAATGCTAGCAGGCTGAGGAGCGCGGGTAAAATTCTGGTCGCTGTTACAGAGTCGCCCAGCAACTGAGCCCACAATCTAGCTATCACGTAATACAGGGGTGGATGCTGGGGTTCTTCGGTTGAAAGTCCTTGAATAGTACCCAGAAAATTTCTTTCGGTACTAACTTGCTGATATTTTTTGAGGTAGTCGGCACCGATAATGCGGGTTTTTGATAAATCCTGTACGAGTTCTGCTTCGGTATAGCTTGAGATTCTCAGTGAGGTATAAGATTCATCAAGACCGTAAATTTTTTTGTCAATATTAGCGAATCTAAAAAATATTCCTAACGCCAGCAAGACAGCTATCAACCAACGCATCCTCGAACGCATACTTGTATGCTGCATATTTTTCAACCCGCTATTCGTCATCAATTATGATAAATTATTTCACTTGTAGAGTCAAGCTTAGGAAATTTAACTTCATCTAAAACTCACAGAGCCAGAGCCACCACCACTGCGCAACTTCATATTTGAAGGGTGGGTTAAATTTTTCATGGGGATTCTGAGTAGTTAAAGGCGATATTGCCTGTAGGCTTGACTGGCGGCTCTGTGCAACAGCGAGTGTCGGTAAACTAACCCGTTTATATCGTCACAATAACCGCCGCCAATAACACAGGCTACGGGATAACCACCTGCCAAACACGCAGTCAAAACTTGCATTTCTCGGCGAAATAACCCCGTGTCAGTTAAAGCTAATTTTCCCAACTTGTCGCAGGAGTGCGGGTCTACTCCGGCATCGTACAAAACTAAGTCTGGCTTGACATTTGAGAGCAAATCTGGTAAATATTTATCCAAGGTTTGTAAATATTCGTCATCTTCCATACCGATCGGCAAGGCTACATCTAAATCGCTGTTTTGTTTGGTGCCGGGAAAATTTACCTCGCAGTGCATCGAGAAAGTAAAAACAGTGCTGTCATTTTGGAAAATTACCGCCGTGCCGTCGCCTTGATGTACGTCTAGATCGATAATTAAAACTTTGCGAACTAGACCCATTTTTGCAAGACTCGGGAGGCGATCGCTAAATCGTTAAAAATACAAAAACCAGACCCAAAACTCGGAAAAGCATGATGCGTTCCGCCGGCAGTATTGCAGGCCAAACCGCATTCTAAAGCTAGTTTAGCTGTTAAAACTGTTCCTGCCAGAGCCGTGCAGGTGCGGTTGGCAAGGGCCGGACTCCAAGGCAAACCGATGCGCCGCTGGGCTTTGGCATCGAGCGTGCCGTTGCAGTAAGCTTGAACGTAACTGCTGTCGTGGACTAGCTCGATCGAGCTTTGGGGGAGAAGTTCCGGAGCGTGCAGTTGAGCGTGCGAGGCTACCCCGGAAGCTAGCAACATCTCCCACAGCATTCGGAACTTTGCCATCGGGAAGCGGTGACCGGGGGGGAGGGGAGCAACGTAGTTTTCGTGGTAAACAATTGGTAAGTCCATTGGCTGTTTTTTTACAGGTATTTTATCAGGAATTTTTTCCAAAATTTTTTCCAAAATTTTTTCCGATCGAAGATCAATTTAAATTCGCTGGAGTAACCTGTTTATGCAACTCAAATTACTTGGCAGTCTGACAGCAACAGACCCAGAAAATAACCGCCAACATTAGATACCAGTATCGC
>JAAUPF010000163.1 GCA_012034575.1 Richelia sp. CSU_2_1
GGACCTGAAGTCCTCTCTACTGAGATCTTACACCATTCTCAATAGGCTGTAGGGGCGGGTTCTCAACAGCCACAGAAGGTAGCTTTTCAGGTTAATAAACCCGCCCCCACGCCACCAGAAAACCTCTTGTTGATATGGCTGCTCCATGTGAGAGCTACAAACTCGATCGCCTGCAATAAAATTAGTTCGGAGTCAGGACTTCTGTTTTTAAGACAGAGAAAACTGAAGGTAAGCATTCAGCCGTCAGCTATCAGCTATCAGCTTTGGACTCTCTCGCTTGCGAGACAAGACTTGATGATTTTTGGCTTTAAAGATGCTAAAAGCTTACTGGATCGTGGGTTTTAAGCCGATGGCTGACGGCTGATAGCTGAATGCTTACAACTTAAGTCCTCACTACAAACCGCATTACTCTTTGTCACCTTTGATGCTGCCGACCACTCTTTTCACTTGTTGCTCGAACGATGTAGCGTTGGTATTGGACGGATTTTTCATTTTCTCAATGTCAGCGTCTCCTTGAACTTCATTAGGTCCTTTGCTGGCTTTTTCTTGAGTTTCTTCCAAAGACATCGGGTTGTCCAAAACTACTTCTTGAGCTTCTTTCTCAATTCCCAAAAGCTTATCTTCACCTTTTGTAGGGCTGTTGGTAACTGCCAAAGCCGGGAAAGCATTAGAAACAAACAACAGCGCGCAAAAACAAACAGCAACGAAAGAGCGAACTAAACGCTTGACGGGTAAGTTAAAGCTGATAAAAGACATACAATTTTTCTCCTTTTTAGAAGTTTGCATCATTAAAGATTGTTGGCAGGTTTAGGAGTGGCTAAAGCTAAAACAACCTTTTGCTTAATATTGCTAAGGGCTGCGGGCTGCGACCGCTGCTGCCTATTCAATTTCAGCTAACCTAATTTGTAACTAATTAAACTTAAAGTCGAAATCAGCCTCTGGTAATATTTATTTTTGCATGACTTTAAAAACCCGCCAAACTGTTATTTACTAAAGGCGATCGATACTGACAGGAGTTCGATCGCACCAATACCAACGGGAAAATTTAATATCAATTCTCCATATTTCTCTGCCTCAAGAAGTAGAAAAGAAATCTATCTAAAGCGAGATGGAGGAACAGTCACGTTTTGGTGTTTGCCGGGATTGTAGCATCTGGAGTTGGCATTCAGTCGGCGATCGAAGCTGCAAATGCCGGGCCGTTAAACATTGTCGCCCGCAGTGTTTTGTGCGGGGTATCTGTTTGTATGCGATCGGACTTACCTATCGGTATAAGCGATTTTCAAATCTAAACTTTTGCTATTTTGGTTTTTTGAGGCGGTAAGATCGGATCGATCGATAGTAAAATTTTAGGCTTGAACGCACCACAACTAAATCAGAGATTTTAGTTGGGGACTGCGCTCAACATTTTTGTTCAAAACCCGGTACTTTGCGATAGATATCTGGCAAGGTTAACTCACGATCGACACTCGGCAAATAGAGAAACCCCGATCGCTCTATCCCCTCTCTATCTGTCACCTCCTGTCGCAGCCACACACCGTCCTTAAGGGTGTAATGAACGATTTGTTGCTGAGTCTGGCTGACTAACACATAGTCTTCTAATGTAGAACAGGTTTGGTAATCGGCAAACTTTTCCGTACTATCAAAATTTGCCGTCGATTTTGATAACACTTCAATAATCAGTTTAGGGTAGCGGATAAAATCCTCGGTGGTTGTGAGGTCCTCTGGATGGCAAGTCACAACAACATCGGGGTAATAGTAACAGTCTGCCGTTTCTAGCCTCACCTTAATATCCGATGCCATCACCAAACATGGAGTTGAATCCAGATGGTTACCTAAAAGCCGACTCAAATTTGAGCTTAGAACCACATAGGGTTTTTTAGCCCCAGCCATCGCGTAGACATACCCCCGACGGTACTCGTGCTTGATGGGGCTGACACGCTCAGCTTCTAGGTAGTCTTCGGGGGAGATGTAGAAGTGTTGGGCAATCATATGAATGTGAAGATGACTGGGAGCCAAAACTAGCTTAACTCATAGGAAGCTTTCACGCGGGGCAGCGCGATCGAGCGTATGGGGTAAGTTCCAATTAAGCTTGCCGCACCGGAACTTTACATTCTGCCAAATAACTCTTAATTTCTCCCACACTTAACTGCCCGTAATGCAGCAAAGAAGCTAGCAATGCTGCTTCCGCTTTCCCTTCTGTTACTGCTTCGTAAATGTGGTGGCAGTTGCCCGCGCCGCCGGAAGCAATCACCGGAATTTCCACACTTTCAGCAATTTTTCGGGTTAATTCCAAGTCATAGCCTGCTTGAGTGCCGTCAGCGTCCATACTCGTCACCAGCAGTTCGCCCGCGCCCCGCTGTTCGGCTTCTTTTGCCCAAGCGATCGCATCTTTGCCAGTATTTTCGCGCCCTCCGCGCACGTACACATCCCAGCCGGGATTGTCGGGCTCTTGGCGTTTGCGGGCGTCGATCGCGACTACAATACATTGATTGCCAAATCGATCGCTCGCCCTGTCAATCAAGCCCGGATCGCGCACTGCGGCCGAATTGATGCTCACTTTATCTGCCCCTGCCCTCAACAAACTCTTGATGGTGTCTAAAGATTGAATGCCGCCACCCACAGTTAAAGGAATAAACACTCGATCGGCTGTACGGTACACTACATCAATGATAATATCGCGGTCTTCGTGAGTCGCCGTAATGTCCAGAAACACCAACTCGTCAGCCCCCGCGTCGTTGTAAACCTGAGCCATTTCTACCGGATCGCCGGCATCTTGAAGGTTGACAAAATTCACACCCTTAACTACCCGCCCTGCTTTTACGTCCAGACAAGGCAAAATTCTTTTCGATAGCATAAAATAATTTTCCGCTTGGGTTTCGGGAACAGGTTACATCAAAGCAAGTAAATTTATAAGTTTCGATCCTGCTAAATAATAGTTGCCCTTGTATAATTTATTGGTCTATTTGTCAATATCACTTTTCGCTCATTTTAGCGATCGACACCTGAATTTGTCAAGTCTTAGAAATTGCAGGATGATAGGAATAACAGTCAGGCTGACATCCGCATGACTTGTCTATTTGATAAGAAATGTAAACTTATTGCTCGGGAAATCGCACATTTAATGATGGCAGAGGATAACCAAATGAAAGACAAATTTGATGAAATTCCGTCCGGCGGGATGGGTATAAAAGTTATGGGCAAAATTGCCGATGAGCTAAGTTATACCAGGACTTCTGACAGTCGGAATTGTCTGTTAATTGTCAAATATTATCAACCATCCGAAAACGGCGCTCGCGCTGGTTATTCTCAGCCCCAGAGCGGTGTTTTGGACATCTTTAAATGGCTGCCCAAGCAACGAGATAGCAGGTCCGATCGCGCCGATCGCCAACCACTGCAAAAAATCCACCTTAAACTTAATACCGATCTTAAAGCTGTTACTGAGATTTTATCGCAGATGGAACAGTTAGAATCTCTGCCTATTCCCGAACCAGTTTTGCATCAATGCAAACTTGCCGCGATCGAAGGATTTACAAATGCTGTGCGCCACGCTCATAAATATCTGCCCGAGGAAACTCCAATCGAGCTTGAAGTAACAGTATTTAACGAAAGCATGGAAATCGCAATTTGGGACTGGGGAAAACCGTTTGACTTTCAAGGAAAATTGCTGGAAAAATTGCAAGAAACTGGTTCGTTCTTCAATTTGAACTAGCGGATTTAAACTTGACTCAATTTGCCCTGCAATCGCCATTTTGAAAGTGAATGTAGGGTGCGCCGCGCACCCAAGGCGTGTCAACTTAAGGTTAAAGGTAGTCAGAGATTGCAGTTTGGCGATTAAGATTAGATCCCCCCTAGCCCCCCTTAGGTCGGGGGGGACTGGAACAACTCAAAGTCCCCCTTCTTAAGGTCCGGCAGTGCGCTCTTGGGGTCCCCCCAAATGAAGGAGCCACTGCGCTCTTGGGAGGCAGTGCGGTCTTGGGGTCCCCCCAAGTGGAGCAACTGCCGGGTCCCCCCAAATGAAGCAAGTGGCGTCAACTGCCGTGGATTTAGGGGGATCTAGACGCTCGGTGAAAGCGATATTTCTCAAGGGTTTCAAGCGATTATTGACACCAATGCCGCGCACCCTACCCCTACCAATAATCGATCGACCCATCAAGAATCAAGCCCGCCCAGACATCCTACCGCGACCTGCAGGTGGGGAGTCGGACCGCAGCCGTCAAAATCACAGACCTACCTCGATCCCAAACTTAAATATTGTGATATCTTCAAAAAGATTAACTTAAGTAACAAATCTTAAAGATACCTTGTTAAACTACTCTCGGTCTGCCTGCACGCCTGCCCCCGCTGAGCCTGAGAGCCGTTTCCCCCCCCTTTTTTCGGCAAACTCAGAATAAATACAACTTGGCTCGCGTTCGGGGCAGCAATCTTATTAGTTACAGTTCCAGTATTCGTGCAAGCGCCCTTAGTGCGGGCGGTGCCGCTGCTAAGTGTGGCAATGACCGCGGGCTGGCTGGCCCTAAGTTACAACCTGCTAAAGGGCCCTGCAACTTCCCAATGGGGAGACTTACTTTTAGGTTTCACTTGGACATGGCTCACAGGAGGCATTTATTGGGGATGGATGCGCTGGGAACCTTTGCTGCATTTGCCTGTGGAAGCAGCCCTCGTACCTGTTGCAGTCTGGTATTTGCAGCAAGGCAAAGGAAAAATCGGCAACTGGTTTTATTTAGGTTCCCTCTTCGGTACAGCAATAACAGACGGCTATTTCTGGGCGACAGGTTTGATGCCCTACTGGCGGCAGTTGATGCGCGTCACCGAGCCCGAAGCAGCAATCCCGATATTTCAAAATGCACTCGCCACGGCTAATACTCCCTGGGGAATCGGCAGCGCCGCGGTCTTGGCGGTAATTTTAACAGCAATCGGCATTTGGCCGCTGCGCTCCCAACAATTGCACTGGTGGGCATTTGGCGGAGCTGTATTGGGTACAATCTTGGTAGATAGTATGTTTTTAGTGGCAGCGCCTGCGGGTTGAGAGCTATCCTTGCGGTAGAGGCGAAAAATTTGATTCCCCAAATAAATTTCAGGTTGGAAAATCTGACACTGTTTGGGCGCAAAAATTCGATCGCCCCAGCCGGATCTTGGTTCGGCGATTCTTACTTTTATTCGGTGCATCGAGGCTAGAAAAAAATATTAGATTTGACAGCAGCCGCCAGTCGGAGGTTCGATCGACAAATCTCCATCGCGATCGGCGGCGCGCTCAATGTAAGATCTAAAGTCTCAAATCGGTTGAATTGGTGTCGTTCAAGGACTGCGGTGACGTTGCAACCCAATCCACATTTAATACTTCGCACAGAAGGCGGCAATCGCTATTTGCCGCTGATAGGCAGCAATTGCTGGACAGTCGGACGAAACGATGACAATAATTTTGTACTAACCGATCGTTGGATTTCCCGCAATCACGCGATGTTGCAGCAAATGGAAACAGGAGAGTTCTACCTGATCGATTTAGGCAGCCGCAATGGTTCTTTCGTCAACGGACGGCGGGTCAGCATTCCTGTCACCCTGAGAAATGGCGATCGGCTGATTTTCGGTCAAACAGAATTAGAATTCTACCACCCAGCAGCCAGTCGCCGGATCGATCGGGTCCACGATACAAACTCGGAAGATTTTACAGCGACTTTGACGGTTCGCAGCCTGATTAGCGTAATGGTAATGGACATCCGAGACTTTACTGTCTTGACGCGGCAGCTAGACGAAACTATCCTCTCGGAAGTGATCGGCAGTTGGTTTCGCAAGGCGGGAAACATTATTCGAGAGCACGGTAGTTGGGTGGACAAGTATATCGGCGATGCGATCATGGCTGTCTGGTTTCACAAACCTACCGGTGTCAGTCAAGAGGAAATGAGGCGGATTTGCCAAGCTTTGAGCAAACTGCACAAGGCAACAGACGAACTCAGCAAGCGCTATCCCCTGCCTTTTCCCCTGCGAGTCGGCGCGGGAATTAATACGGGTTATGCTATGGTGGGCAACTCCGGCAGCAGCGACCGATCGGACTATACTGCTTTGGGAGATACCGTCAACGCAGCGTTTCGCCTGGAGTCTTGCACCAAACAACTCGGCAAAGACATCGCTGTGGGAGAAACAACTTACAAATACCTGACTCAATTGGGTGCCGAGAGCGCTTTCGAGCAGTACACCGTTGATTTGAAAGGTTACGATACTCCCAGCGTGACTTACGGCACTAGCTTTCCTGAGTTGGACTCTTTTCTGAAAACCGATGCCCAAAGTTAGACCTAGGACTTGCTTGAAACTGAGATCTTGCAGCAAGATACACTTGGTGTGCGATTTGTCAATACCTCAATACCGAAAAATTTAACTGCCCGAAGTTCGCCAGCGATTTCCCCGATCGAGTGCATAGGTGAAATGGTAGTCTCTAAATGAATGCTGTGTATTAAATTTGGGAGACAAAACTTCATGAAACGATTGGGTCGTCTGTTCGCAGTATTGGGCTTAGTATTGGGCTGCTTGGCCTGGGGCGGTGGCCAAAGCGCGATCGCCGCCAACCTTAGCAGTCTGACATTGCCCCCATCCTCGCTGGTAGCCGCCGTCGATGCCTCATCTAGAACCAATCGCGCCGACGAAAAGCTAGCCACTGAATTCGGCAAAAAACTCGATCTCAACAACAGCGCAGTTCGCGACTTTCGAGAATATCGCGGGATGTATCCCACTCTGGCTGCAACAATCATTAAGAATGCTCCTTACGAACAAGTTGAGGACGTACTTAAAATTCCCGGTTTGACTGAACCTCAGAAAAAGTTGCTGCAAGCCAACTTGGACAAATTTACAGTGACCGGTGTTGAATCAGTTTTTATTGAAGGAGACAACAGATTGAACAACGGTTTGTACGACTAGATCGAGAAGGAAGAAGAAAGAAGAAAGAAGGAAGAAGGATTCCTTGTTGCTTCAAAGTTAAAACTTTTTCTTTCTATAAAATCAGCGTAGTTTGAAGGCAGAAGTCAGGCGGCAAAAAAAATTTTCGGATTGCAGCCAGTGACTTCTGTCTTGAATTTCAACAAACACTCTCGATCGCGTCCGATCGCGCGATCGCCATAAAATTAGTTTGTAGTGAGGACTTTAGTTTTGTCTTCGCAGCGGATTGAAGTCCTCACTACAAAATGCTTCCCAACCCTTTTGAGCAGACTAATGACCGATCGATTTGACGTATTAGTTGTAGGTGCCGGCGCGGCAGGTTTGTACACCGCACTTTGCCTCCCAGAACACTTGCAGGTAGGCTTGCTCAATAAAAATACCCTGCCTGTTTCTGCTAGCGATTGGGCTCAAGGGGGGATTGCAGCCGCCATCGCCCCTGAAGATTCGGCAGCGCTGCATTTGCAAGATACCCTAGCAGCCGGGGCCGGTCTTTGCGATGAAGCTGCGGTGCAATTTTTGGTGGAACAAGCCCCTGCTTGCATTGACTCCTTGGTAAAAATGGGCGTTGCTTTCGATCGCGCGGGCGCAGATTTAGCCCTCACCCTCGAAGCGGCCCACTCCCACCGCCGCGTGCTCCACTCCGCCGACACTACGGGCAAAGCAGTTGTGAGCACGCTGACGGCAAAAGTATTGAGTCGCAAAAATATTCAAATCATCTCCCCCGCTTTTGCCTTGAGTCTGTGGTTAGATCCCGAAACAGGTTGCTGTCAGGGGATTAGCGCGATTTGCGGCTCGACTGTCAAGTGGTTGAAAGCACCGGCGGTAGTGCTGGCGACGGGCGGAGGCGGACAGGTATTTGCTCAAACAACCAACCCGTCGGTGAGTACCGGGGATGGAGTGGCGATTGCGTGGCGCGGCGGGGCTCTGCTGCGGGATTTGGAATTCGTGCAGTTTCACCCTACAGCCCTGAGTAAAGCGGGCGCACCTCGGTTTTTGATCAGCGAAGCAGTGCGGGGCGAAGGAGCTCACTTGGTGGACGGTAAAGGGTATCGGTTTGCTTTTGACTATCACCCAAACGGGGAACTTGCCCCTCGGGATGTTGTCAGCCGCGCGATTTTCCGACACTTACAGAAAACAGGAGAACCTCACGTCTGGCTGGATTTGCGCCCGATCGCGCCCGATCGGCTGCGCTACAGATTTCCGAATATCATTCAAGTATGCGCTGATTGGGACATTGATGTTTTTAACGCGCCAATACCGGTGACGCCGGCAGCCCATTATTGGATGGGAGGGATTGTCGCCGACAAGTTCAACCAAACTTCAATTCCGGGCTTGTACGCCGTGGGAGAAACGGCGAGTACGGGAGTTCACGGGGCAAACCGTTTGGCAAGCAATTCCCTGCTGGAATGTTTGGTTTTTGGCACGCAAATGTCGCTGTTGCAGGTAGAAGAAGGAAAGCTTTCAACAACAGTAGCAGGGGAAGATTCAGGGGAAAGAATAGCAAAATCGATCGGGGTTTGGGAAATTGTGGCGATCGAAAAGTTGCGGGCCGAGTTGCCCAATTTAGTGTGGCAGAGTGCGGGAATTTGTCGCGGAGAGGCGCTTTTGGCCGACGCGATCGATCGGATTGAAATTTGGCGGCGAGAATTTGCCTCCTTACCCTTGAGTCAGACTTTGCTAAATTTACAACCTGAAAAAACTATTGATTACTTACCGGCAGATAAGTACACCAGCCAGATATTGCGCAATTGGGGCGAAGTTGGCAATTTATTAGATATTGGGTACTTAATTCTTAAAAGTGCTGCTTTTCGCACCGAAAGTCGGGGAGGCCACTACCGACTGGACTATCCCCTCACTGAACCCGATTGGTGCAGGCATACTTTAATTCAGAACGATCGTTGGTACAAATCTGCTGTTAAATCTTAGGATTTCACCGCGTCCCGGTACCGTCATTTGTTGTAGGGTTTCCGTTCGGGGGGGGTTCGTATTTTTTGGCGCAATTTTCCAGCCTAGAAGCTGCCAAAGTTTTTTGCACTACTTGGCTTTGTGTTGAGTTGTGGGTTGACGGGTCGATCGAGCGATCGAGCGATCGGTCGATCGAACTGTCTGTCAAGTTGCTCCCAATTCTGGCAGCAACTGCTCCGCCGGCATTTAGCAGGCTAGCAGCTACCGTTGCCGTTGTTGTTAGCCCAATCAAAGTACGCAGGATCTTCATAGTCTTTGTTAAGTCACCGCAGTAGATGCTCCTCTTTAAAACCTATTATATCTATGAAATTCCGTAGATACACTGATATCTTTACATTTACTTTACTGAATTTTCGTAAAACTTCGTAAAGCCTTGAATGAAAAGGCTTTCCTACCGATCGAGTTCTTGTTGTTGGTTTGATTTTGAGGAGTATTAATAGGATTAATGTTAAAAAACCAACTTATTTGACAAGGTTTATTTATAATGGGAAACAACCCTAAGGGGTGCTATCCTAACTGACTAAAACCCATCAGTCTAGCAGCGTTATGAGTTATTAGTTATTAGTTGTTATTGGTTAGTTGACTTTAGTTAAAGGCGAAAATCCCAAAATAAGAATAAGTCAAATATCAATTCAATCCGGGATGCAGGCACTCTATATGTAGGGTAATTGCAGGTGCTGGTACCACGATCGATAGTGAATCGAGCTACTTTTTGGGCGTGTCAGTTTTGTTGGCGATCGATAAATTTCAATAAAAATGATATTGATTTTTACCAAATTCCTTAGCACGATACATAGCGCCATCGGCATTTTTAATCAAAACATCTGGTTTGGTAGCATCAAGAGGATAGAAACTAATTCCAATACTTGTAGTTATAGAAACCGTATTCTCTTCTAATACAAAAGGTTGGACGATCGCGTCTCTAATTTTTTCTGCAACCTTCGCAGCATCGGATTTTCCGGGGATTCCGGGCAAAATTACTGTGAACTCGTCGCCACCCAAGCGCGAGATAGTATCGCTTCCCCGCAAGCATTTTTTAAGTCGATCGGCAACTGCCTTGAGCAGTAAATCGCCTGCAGTGTGTCCGAGAGTATCGTTAATTAACTTAAATCCATCTAAATCTAAAAATAGTAAAGCTACTAACTCATCATTCACAGATGCTTTTTCTAAAGATTGATTCAAACGTTCGTAGAACATTTGGCGGTTTGGCAAACCCGTGAGAACATCGTGATAAGCTTGGTGGCTGAGTTCAGCGTTCTTTTGCTTGAGCGCTTCTTCCAAACGCTTGCGCTCAGTAATATCTCTGATAACTCCGACTAAAAATAAGTTGCCAGCGGCATCTTTGTGCAGCGATCTTTTAGTAGCAATTAGATGGGTAACTCCGTGAGCATTGGTAAAATTTTCTTCATTTTCTAGCTGTTTGTTGGTTTGCAATACTAATTCATCTAGCTGCCAAAATACATCTGCTTCGTTTTTAGGAAATAAATCGTAATCCGTTCGCGTTGTTAAAATCTTTAAAGGGTAGCCGATAAACCGACAGTAGGCCTGATTTAAAACTACATGGCGGTGATATTTATCTTTAACAAAAATCGGGTCGGGAATTGTATCGATTAGCGATTGTAAAAATTCCTTAGACCGTTTTAATTCTGATTGCAAGTGCGCTAGATAACCGACAACGGCGCAGCCAGAACCCAACAAACTGAGGATTGGAGGAATTAACGGCAGCCACCAACCAACCAACAAAGCAGAGTATAAAAATACACTTAAAACTAAAGCGATGCTCAACAAACAGCAGGTCGATCGACCGATCGATTCCAGCTTCCAGCTAACACTTGCACCCGCCCAAGACCAAAGTAAAATCCACAACAACTCTGCAGCTTCAGGCCAGACATTAATACCCCCGCGCCCGTCAAGGGCGGCACTCAAAATTTGGCTCAAGAAATGAGCCTGAAGTTCGACTCCTGATATTTGCCGGGGAGGACCGAACAAACTGCGACTGTAAGCAGTTTGATGAAAATCTTTGAGGCTAGTTGCAGTTGAGCCGATTAACACCAAGCGCGATCGCAAAAAATCAGCCGGTACTCTGTCCGAGAGGACATCACTCATAGAAACAGTGCGAAAACTGCCCGTGGGGCCGCGCAGGGAAGCTAAAATTTGATAGCCTCGACTGTCCGATCGAACGTAAGCACCATCGTTAGCTTGAAACTGCGGAAAAACCCCTTTACCTAACTGCAAGTATTTAGGATTGACTGTTGCAGCTTCCGGGATAATACCTTCGCTTTCAAGGTAAAGCAAAGCCAGTTTTAGGGCAAAACTTTGATGGGTTTTTCCATCTCCGGGCCAAGAATAAAGTAAATTTCGGCGTACCTTACCGTCAGCATCTACCACCACATTATTGAAACCGATTCGATCGAGCCTGTCTAGTACCGGAGGCGGTCGCACTCCGATCCGAGTTGCATCGGGCATCAACTCAATTCCGACTAAATTGGGAATAGTTTGAAAAGCTGCAAGCAGTTCGCGGTTTCCCGGTGGAGTTGGCAAATCGCGGTAGATGTCGAGGCCAATTGCTCGCGGTTGGGAAGCATTTACTTTTTGCAGCAACTCGGCCAACGCAGCATCAGAAATTGGGTAGCCGTATTTTTGCAAATCCGATTCGCTAATTTCTACAATTACGATGCGCGAGTCAATTGCTTCGGGCGGTTTCCAACGTACAAATTGGTCGAAAGCGGCCCATTCCCAGAACTGCAACAATCCGAAACATCGCAGTATAATAACTGTACTGGCAACAGCGATCGCCGTAATCAATACCGGGCGCTCTCGATCGAGCCATTTTTGAAAAGTTTCCCGCTTATTTTTGAAGTTTTTGCTTGGCTGGTTGAGCATTCAAACCACCATAGGATTTTAGATTTTAGATTTTAGATTTTAGATTTTAGATTTTAGACTCGGTGTATTTTTCATGATTGCGGAGTGAGTCGCGATCGTCCTGTTTGGCACCCTGACTGACACCGAGCGTCGATTTTAGATTTTAGACGATCTAATAATTTTTGGGTTTTGCGGCGCGGGCGATCGTTGGTTTTTCTCAGAAACCAGGGTTTTTGTGTAATTTCTGTAAAGTTGTAATTTCGATTTTGCACCCGGCCTAGTGGTTTCAACCACGTCCATTATCAAAGGGATATCTAAACCGGATTTGGGATGATGAGTGCATTCACGCGAGCCAAGGTGCTAACCAAGAACATCGGAAAACCCCCAATGTTTTGCCGGGTAAGGGTTTGAGGGATAACACCATCTAGAAGGCTTGCGCTGTCTGGGGTCTATTGAAGAGGGACCCCTGGGATCTACAGGTTTTGGATCTACAGGTTATCGATCTTGGTACGTGATGTGAATTGTCCCAAACAAAAAATTGAGCATCCCCGGACGCTCGCGCCGGGGTGTATGCCAGCAAGATTATTCTGCTGCTGCTGCTTCTGTTTCTTCTCCCGCACCGGATTGAGAGCCCAGTACGCTTACCACTACTTGATTTGGTTCGCCGATAGCTACTACTCCATCGGGCAATGGGAGTTCGTGAATGTGCAGTGCATCCCCTACATTTAAATTAGAAATATCTACTTCAATTGCTTCTGGAATGCTGTTAGGTTTGCATTTAACAGCTAGCTGCGTCATCACCGTATCCAAGATACCGCCTTCTAACTTGACGCCTGCTGCTTCACCTGCAAAATGCAGCGGCACTTCAACTTCAATACTGTCTTGACTTCCTACAGCGAAAAAGCTGAGGTGGTAGGGATATCCTTTCCAAGGATGAACTTGAACTTCCCGCAGCAGGGTTTTGCCAGTCCAAGAAAGGTCGGGTATGCTCAGATCGATGAGAGCGTTGTTGACGACGTGCTTTTTGAGCAGGGTTTCAACTGTTTTGGCTTTGACGGTGAGGGAAATCGATTCAGCGCCTTTGTGTCCGTAAAGCACGGCGGGAATCAATCCGGAGCGGCGTAGGGCATTGGGTTTGCTGCCTTCAGCCCGCTTTTGACATTCTACTGCGAGTTCCATTGTCTGACGTTCGGTTTATTGCTTTCACATTTTACAAGGGTTGCGCAATTGTCACGCCTTAACGACGCTGTATGGTGCGTCAGTTTTGAGGCGAGTACGAAAAATTAGGGCTAGACATTCTGACGCACCCTACTAATTGTGCCAGTCGCGCAACTTTCAATTATATCATAATTGCGATCGGTCGATCGAGAAATTTTAGATTTTAGATTTTAGAATTGTGGATTTTAGAATTGTGGATTGTATTGAGGTCGATCTAACACTCTTAAATTCGCTGGATGTATTGATAATTTTCATTTTCCACGCACTTTTGGTACGACTCTTACTTGGTTAACAGCTTTCAAAGCAACCGCTGGAGGTACTGATATTTTTCGTTTTCCACGCACTTTAGCAAGTCTAGCAATTTTCTCAAACGGTAAGTTACCGATCTATAATCCTCTTTTGAGGCTGCATCTTCCAGTTGAGTGAGAACGGCATCACTTTCGCAGATAATCGCATCGCGGAAAAAATTCCTTAGCTGCTGACGAATATCTCGATCTAACTCAACTAAAGGTAAGTTTTCCTCTTCGCCATCGATCGAAACATTTCTGGTAACAGATTTGCCAATTTTAGAAAATTCCGATTTTGCCAACCATTCGTAAACATCTTCTGACATTTCGACATAGTGGGGTGGCAAATCGGTTTTAAAAGCATAAAAAATAATATCTAACATGAGCTTTACTCTCGATCTTCATCGTTCAACAACTTGCTTTCGGGAAATTTTTCAACCCAAGCTATATCTGCTTTGTCAAATATATCTTTAGCTGGTTGAGTAATTCCTCCTGTGGTAATAACTCCGATGACAGTTTCTTTTTGACATATTTCCTTAGCTTTTGTGGAATCTATTTTTTTTGTTTTCCAAGCTTTGATTTCAATATGCGGTTCATTCATTATTGTTAATTTTTAGAATTTTTAGGTTTATATAAAATTAAGTATTTAATTCACGCTGTAAATTGCGGAGTATCTGTTTCACTCGCGGAACATCCCGATCGTTAACTATCAAAATATCGCCTTTGGGACTGTTACCAATGGTTCTCTGGGCTTGTATCCCTTCTTTGTTTAACTTTATTATAACCCATCCAATTAGATCTCTGTGAACTTTTAGCCGTGCTATCTGTTCATCTTCGTCAGTCATTTATGTCATTCCCCGTACACAAGTATTTACTTAGCCTTGACGCGGGTCAAGCGCGCTAATTTTCTCAAAAGTCGAGCAAGGTCGAGCGCAGCTTAACGGGCAAAAATTTCAATTATCGATCGACCCAATACTATATTTTACCTAGCAGCGTTATACGGCAGCGACTACAGGCGTACCGTCAGCCGACAGCAATGCTCGTTTCGGGCCGTGAATTGGATCTTCGACAATGATAGTTTGGTCGCGACTTGCGCCGAGGGAAACGATCGCGATCGGCACTTCCATTAAATCTGCTAAAAACTTCAAGTAATTCAACGCTTTTTCGGGCAAATCTTCTAAATTGCGGCAGTCTTCTGTTGACTGTTTCCAACCGGGAACTGTTTCGTAAATCGGTTTGCAGCGAGCAAATATCCGGGAACTTTTGGGGAAATCTTCGCAGCGTTTGCCGTCAATTTCGTAGGCGACGCAGACTTTAATTTCATCCAATTCATCCAAAACATCGAGTTTGGTAATCGCCAAACAATCGAGACCGTTGATGCGGACTGCGTAGCGGCCGATTACGGCGTCGAACCAACCGCAGCGGCGTTTGCGGCCTGTTGTGGTGCCGAATTCCGCGCCTCTCTCGCCCAAAATTGCGCCGATTCCATCTACCATTTCTGTGGGGAAAGGGCCTTCTCCGACGCGGGTGGTGTAAGCTTTTGCTACGCCGATTACGCGATCGATCGTTGTCGGACCGACTCCGGTTCCTACACAAGCACCGCCCGCGATCGGATTGCTAGAAGTAACGTAGGGATAGGTGCCGTGATCTAAGTCTAATAAAGTGCCTTGCGCGCCTTCAAACAGAATGTTTTTCCGCTTTTTAATTGCGTCGTAAATTTTGAGCGAACTGTCTGCTACGTGGGGGCGCAAACGTTCTGCATATTCCGTGTATTCGTCAATTACTTGTTGCGGATTGAGAGGCGGCAAATTGTAGAGTTTTTCCAGAATGGTATTTTTTTGGGCGATCGTCCATTCTAGCTGTTCTCGCAGCCCTTCGAGGTCCATCAAATCCAGCATCCGAATTCCCGTGCGATCGGACTTATCTGCGTAGGTAGGCCCGATACCGCGTCCCGTTGTCCCGATTTTGTAACTGCCCCGTTCCTCTTCCGATGCTACATCGATTAACCTGTGGTACGGCATCGTGACGTGAGCCGTTTCGGAAATCATCAGCTTGGCTGCAGAAATATTTAGCGCTTTTAGCTGGTCGAGCTCTTCAATTAAAACTTTGGGGTCGATAACAGTACCGCAGCCGATGATACACTCTTTATCAGGGTAAAGAATCCCTGACGGAATCAGGTGCAGCTTGAAGGTTTGACCGCTGACTACTACTGTGTGGCCTGCGTTGACGCCACCTTGGTAACGCACGACGAGATCTGCTGATTTGCTCAGCAAATCGGTAATTTTGCCTTTTCCTTCATCGCCCCACTGGGCGCCGATTACTACTACGTTAGCCAAGGATTTTTCTGGGTACGCTCGGGTTGACACAAACTCTGATTATCTACGGAGATGCCACGACTGTCAAATTAATTTTTGTTAATATTATTGAAGGCAGAAGGCAGAAGGAAGAAGGAAGAAGGAAGAAGGAAGAGGCAAGAAGGAGGAAGAAGAGGGAAGAAGGAAGAAGGAAGAGGCAAGAAGGACAAAGTTTGAGCGAATATTTTCCTTACTCCCCCACTCTCCCCATCTATCACTCTCCCCCCTCTCCCCCTTTCCCGCTCCCCCACTTCCCC
>JAAUPF010000164.1 GCA_012034575.1 Richelia sp. CSU_2_1
TTGCAACGCCATGTTCGGGACGTATATTCACCAATTGGGTTAGAGGTTCTCGAGCGGTTTTATGGGATATTTGCCACTGCCGTTTATGTTAGTTTTCTTGTACCTCATCTACCTGAGAACCGCTATATCTACCTCGATAGCAACGGCAACGGTAGTTTAGGACCCAATGATGAATTGATTGCTGTGGTAGGAGTAAGAACTTTGAATCTCACTGCTAGTTACATCAGTTACGTTTAAAGTTGGCAGTTTAGGTTTGAGGTAGTAGGTAATAGGTTTGAGGTCTATTCCCTACTACCTACCACCTACCACCTAACACCTAACGCCTACTTCTTCCTGCTTCCTGCTTCCTTAGATTGCTTGCGTAACTCCTCTCATAGAGTCGATCGCGCTCCAGACCACCATTGAATTAAAACGGAAAACTTTGTCATGAAATACGTCCTGAAAAAATCTTAGCCCACAAGAGAACCTACTCTAATTTGCCATTATTCCAATATATGCGCGATGCGAGTTTAACCGAAGAAGAAAGGCTGGGTTTTTACCCTTACATGGCACACTTTATTCTGAGCTTTGGCGACATCAATAAGTATATGTTGCGAGAGGAACCCACTACCAATGAACACCAAAAGCAAGTCAATTTACATACCTATGAAGACGAGCGTCATTGGCCTTGGTATCTGGAAGATTTCACAAAACTCGGTTTCGATCGCCTGTGCACTCCGACATTATGGATGCGTTTTCTCTGGAGCGATGAAACGCGCCAAAATCGCATCCTTACCTACCGACTTGCTGCTCTAATTTCCCAGGCAAGTGCAGTAGAACGGATTGCCATTATTGAGGCCATTGAGGAAACTGGAAATGTCCTATTTAGTACCATGCTTAAGTTAGCGAAAGCAATTGAAAGCCGACGCGGCATCGAATTGCGTTACTGTGGGGAATTTCACTTCAATCTAGAGTCCGGTCATGCGATGGGTAGCGATCGCCTTGAGATGATTAAAATTCGATTGGATGAGTCAACTCAAGCACGTTGTCTCTATCTAGTGGATGAAGTTTTTGCATTATTTGAAGCCTGGACGAACGAACTACTTGATTGTGCAAAAAACCATTCGTTGCTCCGACACCATTCTGCACAACAAGAGGCGATCGAAATTGTAGGTAAGTCAATCCAAGCAATGTCTGCTTAGCTTAAACCAAATCCGGCGAAAGGGAACCTCTTTATCATCCCGATCGCGTAGCTCTCAGACGAGGCTATAGAACCC
The DNA here is from genome assembly GCA_012034575.1 of Richelia sp. CSU_2_1. Classification (GTDB taxonomy): domain Bacteria; phylum Cyanobacteriota; class Cyanobacteriia; order Cyanobacteriales; family Microcoleaceae; genus Microcoleus. The sequence continues at coordinate 1,257 of JAAUPF010000164.1, forward strand.
ATTTGAGAGCTGGAAAATCGCCGACTAAGCAGCGAGGATGAAGCATTTGGACATGAAAACATCGGGCTTTTACTAGAGACTGTCGCCCAAATGCTTCATCCCTACACCAGATGAACGTTAATCTTTAATTGAAGAGGGTGTTTCTGTACCTCACCTACCTGATACCAATTTCATAAAGTAGCGCTACATATCTACCCCGCCAACCGGGGCAGGCACGGGGGCACTGCCCCTACCAAGGGGGGACTTTGAACTCCATCTATAGTAGGACTTTATGAAAATGGTATGAGAAAGGCTATATTAAAATAATGACACCACACGAGCGGCTAGTATTGCAAAAATATAGAGATGGAAAATAACAGGACTTTTCCCGAAGATTGTATCATTTACGATGGTTCGGGAGAACCACCACAACTCCCGCGCGATCGCTCTGTATTATTGCTACCCAATTTACCAAAGGCTGAACCTCTTTTGATTAATAAAACGGTGACTTATCGCTACAAGTATTATGAAGGTCACGTTCAGTTAACTATTAAAATTCAATCTATTGCAGCCAGAAAAATTATTGTTACAAATCAACTAAGTGAAGAAACCGATCGCACTTTTTGCCGAACTAATGAAGTTATTGAGGGTGTTTACCGACAGTTATTACTGGGAAGAGCATCGCGCGAAGAAACGGTCGAATTTGTTAGCGAACCCCATACAGGCATTGAAGTTTTGCTGTTAGATGCCAAAGAAAGTTTTAGCGTGAAATCTTTTCGCGTGACCCTCGCCACGATCGCCGCACTCAGGCAACTACTGACAACAGACAAAATCGATACAATTGACTAATCCAAACTCAAATTACCAAACAGGACATTAAAACTGATTGATTGAGGTAGAAGTCCACAATTCGCTACTTCGCTTTTTGCGATCGCATTCCGAACCGCAGTGGCCCCACCATCTGACAATGGCGCGGCTTGTGGCCCGGGCTTTGCGCTTGGGACGCAGCGCTTTAATTCAAACGGGGTTTCCAGCAGGGGCTTACCAGCAGCGGTATCGAGTCAGCTATTTGATGCCTCTGTTGCTGCGATCGCAACCCGCGATCGTTGTTGCCTCGGCATCGGTATTGGAACATTTGCGACTTGTGGAAATTCCCCGCTTGCAGGCATGGCTCGAAACTGACACGCCCGTAGAAAATTATTCTCGAAATGCCGATTTCCGGGGGTTGGTACTTGCAGAGCCCGACTCTTGGGTAGCAGGCTGTACCGGGGCAGATGCGCAGCTTCACAACAGCATCCCCACAATTATCGACGGTGCAGATGACTTGGAAACTTGGACGCGGCAACATTTAACGGCTTGCCTGCAACCGGCTGACTGGAACGAATTGATGCAAGTTCGATCGCCCTTAGCCGAACTCATCCTGCAAGCGCGAGTACAGCTAACGCAAGCCTTGTTCCGACATCCGGCGAATCCTTACGAATGCTACTTGTTGGACGTTCCGGAACGGGAGATATTGCAAGGGCTATTTTCTGTAATGCAAGAAATGGGAGAAAACATTGAGCCTGCTGGTTGGCAGAATTTTTGGCAGCGCTGGGAAAGCGGGGGGCAGCTTAAATGGGCGCAAATCAATCGATCGATCGGGTCGTTTTCTTTATTTTGCGCGCCGGTGGAGGTAGCATCGGTGTTGGGGAAAATTTTGCAGTCGAGGCCGGTGGTTTTAATCGGCGGTGCCCTGGATTTAGAAGCAAAGGCTCCGATTTTCCGGGAAACTGTAGGACTTCCCGAGTTAACTAGCGTGAAATTTTCGCCCGATCGACAAAATGAATTAATTCAACTTTACATCCCCGACGGCTTGCCGCTGCCGAATACGCCGGAATTTCAGGGAGTATTAATTCAAGAAATCCGAACTTTGCTGTGCGTGAGTGCTTCAGTGCCGGGGCTGACAGTAATTGCCATTGGAGATGTACCGCTAAAAGCTCGGCTGGGAGCGATTTTGGCTTCTGAGTTCGGTTCGCGGGTGCGGGTAGAAACTACAGATGTCGGCGAAAACGGAATTTTGGTAACTGGTTGGGAGTTTTGGCGGGAACATCAAGGGAAATTCAAAGCGCCTCACTTGCTGGCGGTGGCAACTTTGCCGCTGCCTTCTTTAGAAAATCCTTTAGTAGCGGCGCGGGTAGCCTTCTATAAAGAGCAGCGCAAGGATTGGTTTCGCTTGTATTTGCTGCCGTCAGCATTGAACGAATTGCAGCGGGCTGTGGCACCCGTGCGCGAAAGTCAAGGAGTTGTGGCAATTTTCGACAATCGCGTCATTCACCGCAGTTACGGACAGCAGGTGTTGACGGCTTTAAGTCCTCTGGCAAGGATCGATTATTTAGATACCATTTGGTTAATGCAAGGTTGAGGCTCGATCGCGCCAAGCATCAGCAGTCAGAAACCGGGTTTTTTGCGAAAATATGCTGTTCCCACCGACAGATTCATAAAAACCCGGTTTCTTTAGCGTCGGTGCGCCCAGGACTGTGGCAGTGGCAGCGACCCGGCGATCGATCGACCCTGCCCCAAAACTTCTATAATAATTTGGTTGACCCGCTCAATTTAAATGCTATTTAGTACGCAAAAACTATGGGTGAAGCCAAGCGTCGCAAAGAAACACTCGGGGACAAATACGGTCAAGAAGAACCGATTATTACCTGGCTCCCGATTACGAAATCTCAAAGCGAGCAGTTTGTCAAGTGGACAACTCGCGGAAGCTGGATCGGAATTACATTTTTAGTTGTTTGGTGGGTAACGGTGAGGTTCATCGGTCCCTCGGCGGGCTGGTGGCAAGTGGATTGACTCTGCGATTTTGCCCGACAAAAGCCCGAAAGTATGGGTATTTGTCGGGTTTAAATCTTGAGTCTGAAGGTAGGGCTAAATTTTTGAAATTTTAGGTTGCTTTTTAGAATTAAACGTGTTATTATTAGCGTTTACGGGCGATTAGCACAGTGGTAGCGCGCTTCCTTCACACGGAAGATGTCACAGGTTCAAATCCTGTATCGCCCATTCCCATCTAAGGCTTATAGCTAAGGCGTTTAGGAGTTTCATCTACGGGTCAAAGACCTCTTGTAGACCAAGCTATTCTTTGAATAGCGCGCTACTTTAGAGGAGTTTTGCTATTAGCCAGGGGTTTAAACCCCTGGCGGTGCACGCTGGCGGTGTACGCTGCGATCGTACTAATTTCTAACCCCGATTTTTCTGGGACCAAACGCGCGTGGGCAATCCCCAAACATAGACAAATCCTTCCGCTGCTTTGTGATCGAATTCGTCCTCTGCACCGTAAGTTGCTAAATCAAAACTGTACAAGGAATTCTCTGATTTGCGGCCGACAATTGTCGCGTTACCTTTGAAAAGTTTCAGTCGCACAGTTCCAGTTACTCGCTTTTGCGTATCCTGAATAAATGCGTCTAACGCAGTTTTCAATGGATTGTACCACAGACCGTTGTAAATCATTTGACTGTAAGTTTCTTCGATGCCGCGCTTGTATCGCGTTACATCTGCTGTCAGCGTCAAACTTTCTAAATCTCGGTGGGCGTGCATCAAAACTAAAATCGCCGGCGTTTCATAAATTTCCCGCGATTTAATCCCGACTAGGCGGTTTTCAATCATGTCAATCCGCCCGACTCCGTGATTTCCAACTATTTCATTTAGTTGGGAAATTAAGGCGACTGGTGATAAATTTGTGCCGTTCAAACTGACAGGATTTCCGCAATCAAAACCGATTTCAATGTATTCGGGCTTGTCGGGAGTTTGTTCGATCGCCTTTGTCATCAAATACACATCTTCCGGCGGTTCTTCCCACGGATCTTCGAGAATTCCGGCTTCAATTGCCATGCCTAATAAATTGCGATCGATACTGTAAGGTGAAGATTTTTTGACTGGTGACGGAATGCCGAATTTTTCACCGTAAGCAATTGTTTCTTCCCGACTCATTTTCCACTCCCGCGCCGGTGCTAAGATTTTAATCTTGGGATTCAAAGCAGCAATGGAAACATCAAACCGCACTTGATCGTTTCCCTTACCCGTGCAACCGTGGGCGATGGCATCTGCACCGTATTTTTCGGCAGCTTCTACTAATAATTTAGCAATCAGCGGACGGGCGAGGGCCGTAGACAGCGGATAGCGATTTTCGTAAAGTGCGTTGGCTTGAATTGCCGGAAACGCATAGTTTTTGACAAAATCTTCTGTAGCGTCGATTACCAAAGATTCCGAAGCACCCGATGCCAAAGCTTTTTTGCGGATCGGTTCTAATTCGTCTCCCTGTCCTAAATCCGCCGCCAGAGTAATTACTTCTTTGACGCCCCACTCGTTTTTGAGGTAGGGAATGCAGACGGAGGTATCGACTCCGCCGGAATATGCTAGCACAACTTTTGTAGCGCGACTCATGGGTATTTACATCGTGAATTTAACCGACTTTTCATTATGCACCTAATTGAGCTCACTGCTAGTCAGAAATTGTACAGATTTATATATTCTTTGTTTGCGGAACTTTACTGCAAAAATCTGCTACCTTGGGATACGTTGACTGTGGATAGGTAAGAGCCGTGTTTTTTAGTGTTGTGATTCCGACGTACAACCGCCAACCGATTTTGGCAAAATGCTTGCTGGCTCTGGAAAATCAGCAGTTTGGTAACATTGTGAGAGATTATGAGGTAATTGTCGTAGACGACGGTTCCACAGACGGAACGCTGGAATGGTTGGCGGCAAATACCGATAAGTTAACTCGCGTTCGATCGCTGTGTCAATCTCACCAAGGCCCGGCGGCGGCGCGGAATCTCGGTGTCGAAGCGGCAAAGGGCGATACTATTATTTTTATTGACAGCGATTTGGTCGTTACGGAGCATTTTCTGCAAGCGCACGCAGATGCTTTGCTACAGGGATACAAGCAAAACGATCGGGTTTTTACTTACGGCAGCGTCATTAATACTTGCAACTTTGAAAATCCTACTTCTGAACCTTATAAAATAACTGATTTTTCTGCTGCTTATTTTGCTACGGGAAATGTGGCGATCGCCCGTCATTGGCTCCTAGAAGCCGGACTGTTTGACACCCGCTTTCAACTTTATGGCTGGGAAGATTTAGAGTTAGGAGTTCGGTTAAAAAAATTAGGTTTAAAATTAATTAAATGTCCCGCTGCTGTAGGCTATCACTGGCATCCACCTTTTAGTTTAGACCAAATTCCGGGCGCGATCGACCGCGAAATTCAGCGGGGGAAAATGGGAGTTTTATTTTATCAAAAACATCCGACTTGGGAAGTGCGGATGATGATTCAAATGACTTGGTTGCATCAGATCCTGTGGGGAGTTTTATCTTTAGGTGGAATGCTGAACGAACGGACGATGAGGCCTTTGTTGCAGTGGCTGATCGATCGGGGAAAGTCGCAGTTAGCTTTAGAAATTGCTCGGATTTTTCTGAATTGGTATAACGTCAAAGCTGTATATGCCGCCAGCAGTGACATGGAAATTCACGCAAAAAAACCCTAACAAGAAGCCGATTGGGGACTGCTAAAACCTAGCTGTTCGGGGAAAATACGGTATTTTCGCTGTAAATCCCGGTAAAAAACCCGGTTTCTTTTTTGCCGCTCCAAAATTCGGTTTTAATACTCTCTTTTGAGCTGGAAGCGCTAATTTCTGAGACTCTCTTTTGAGCGGGAGTCGTTAGCGCCGATTTAAGACGATAGATCCGAAACGATAATTGTTAGTTTAACTAACTAATTCGATCGACCCTGAAGCAAACGCAGCTAATCGGGGCAAAGCAGCAGATGTTACCATCCTCGGCTCGCTATATTTGGATCGGAGTTGAATGTCAGTAAATACACGGATCTGAAACCGGTAAATGCCTTTAAGCGAGCGCAAAAAGCAAGCTGCCAGAATTGCTGTAACTGACACACTTCTAAAAGAGAATGCAGCTGCAGGCAAGCTTCACAACCACATCCAGTAAGTTATCGCAAAGCAACACGAGGCTCAATCTCAAATATCAAATCGGACGATTGCTGTTTTCGGGAAGACTTCAGGGGCGGTTTGCTCGATCGGCTGCGATAATTCTATACGCAAACATTGTAAAAACCCTGACATTTTTGATATGATAATCTAGCATCTAGGAGTTCGCTATATACAACCGATAACTTTGTTGCTTTTGCTGAGACTTTTAGCTACAAGCAGTTATTGGCTTGAAAAACTTTTCAGATATTAAAACTTAATAGTTCGAGAGGTATGCTGTGAATACATCAGATTGCAAACATCAAAAACTGCCAACAATTACACTTACAAATCCTGGTTTAATACAAAACATTTTAATGGTGGACGATAACCCAGGCAGCTTGCGTTTGGTATCGAAAATATTGTCCGATCGGGGATATAAAGTGAGGCCGACGCGGGATGCTGAAATGGCTCTCAAATTTGCTCGATCGAATCCACCAGATTTGATTTTGTTGGATGTGATGATGCCGAAAATGAACGGCTATCAAATTTGCGAAGAGTTAAAATCTGGCGATCGAACCAAGGATATCCCAGTTATTTTTATCAGCGTTTTAAATGAAGTATTCGATAAAGTCAAAGCTTTTTCTGTTGGAGCAGCAGACTACATAACCAAACCTTTTCAAATAGAAGAACTTTTAGCTCGCGTCGAAAGTCAACTGCTGTTGGGTAGGCTTTCCAAGCAACTTTTAGCGCAAAATGCGCGCCTGCAAGCAGAAATCGAACAACGCGAACAAATCGAAGCCGAACTGCGAGAAAGCCAGCACTGGCTGTCAGCAGTCATTAAAACAAATCCCAATATTTTGTACGTTTGCGATTTGAGAGAACAGCGCACTCTCTATCTCAACCGCGAAATTTACAGCGATATCGGATACTCTCAGGAAGAAATACAGCAAATGCCCGCTGCATTTTTTCCTGACTTAATGCACGATGGGGATTTGCCCTTATTCTCAGAACACAGGAGCAAAATTGAGCTAGCAAAAGATGGCGAAAGCTTTGAATTTGAGTATCGAATTCAGCACAAGAATGGCGAATATAAGTGGTTTTTAAGCCGGGAGGCGGTGTTTGCCAGAACAGCGGATGGCAAACCTTGGAAAATTATAGGAACGGCTACAGAAATCAGCGATCGCAAACGAGCAGAACTGGAACTAAAACAAGCTAAAAAGTGCCTGGAACAGCAAATAGAACAAAGGTTTTTACTAGAAAAAATTACTCAAAAAATTCGATCGAGCTTAAACCCGGCGCAAGTATTTCAAACAGCAGCAGCCCAAATTGGTAAAGTTTTCAATGTCGATCGCTGCTTGATTCACACCTATACAGAACACGCAAATCCGCGCATTCCTTGCGTTGCAGAATACAAAACACCAGAAATCGAATCGATGCTGGATGCCGAAATTCCAGTGCGGGGAAATCCTCACGCTGAAGTTGTACTTTCCCAAGACAAAGCTGTAGTTTCCGACGATGTGACGGCAGATCCTTTATTAGCACCTATGAAAGATTTGATCGATCGACTAGGCTTAAAATCCATGCTCGTAGTTCGCACTTCCTACCAGGAAAAAGCGAACGGAGTCATTTGCTTGCACCAGTACGATCGCCCCCGCAAGTGGACGCAAGCTGAGATAGAATTATTTGAAGCAGTAGCAGCGCAAATGGGAATTGCGATCGCTCAAGCCAATTTACTCGAACAAGAAAAACAGCAGCGAATCAAACTGCAAGACAGCGAAGCCAGCCTGTCAGCAGCCCAGAAAATTGCCAAAATCGGCAGTTGGAAATACGACGTGCGATCGGAAAAATTTATTTGGTCAGAAGAAGTATTTCGCATTTTTGGTCTCGATCGCGCCGCACTAGAACCGACATATCCCGAGCTTTTGGAGATGTTTCATCCCGAAGATAGAGAGGTTTTGCAAGAAACTGTAAACCACACTCTCTCAACAGGAAATCCCTACAAAAAAGAACTCATAATTTTACATCCCAGCGGTAAAAACAGATACTTAGAAACCCGAGGCAAAGCCATATTTGACGAAACTGGAGAAGCAATCCAACTGTTGGGAACAGTAATGGATATCACCGATCGCAAACAAGCAGAATTAGATTTACTTCACAGCGAACAGCGAGAACGAGAAAAAGCGCAACAGTTAGAACAAACCCTGGAAGAGTTAAAACGAGCTCAATCGCATTTAATTCAAGCCGAAAAAATGTCAAGTATCGGTCAAATGGTAGCGGGAGTTGCCCACGAAATTAACAATCCGATCGGTTTCATTTACGGCAATATCATCCCCGCCAGCCAGTACGCTAGCGACTTGCTAAATTTGATACAGCTATACCGACAACACTATCCAAAACCTGCTCCAGAAATTGCCGCTAGATCGGAAGAAATCGACGCCGATTTTATCGCCGCAGACTTTCCGAAAATACTGGCTTCTATGAAAGAAGGAGCTAATCGAATCAAGCAGATCGTGCTGTCGCTGCGCAACTTCTCCCGCCTCGACGAAAAAGATCGCAAAGTAGTAGATATTCATGAAGGGATAGAAAGCACTTTATTGATGTTGCAGCACAGATTGAAAGAACCGCGCAAATATGGAGAAATTCAAGTTATTAAAGAGTACGGTAATTTGCCACTAATTGAGTGCTATCCGGCGCAATTAAACCAGGTATTTATGAACATACTTTTAAACGCGATCGATGCTTTGGAAGAGCCATCAGCTAGCAGCAATGGCAAACCGCTAGAGATTCGGATTGCTACTGAAGTCATTTGCAAAAATCGAGTTGGCGTTCGCATTGCTGACAGCGGGCCGGGTATCTGCACCACAATTATACCCAAGATATTTGACCCGTTTTTTACTACAAAAGATGTGGGCAGCGGCACGGGTTTGGGGTTGTCTATCGGCTACCAAATTGTCAAAGACAAACACGGGGGCGAGTTGAAATGTTATTCAGAAGTTGGCAGGGGGACGGAATTTGCGATCGAACTGCCAATTTCGCAAAAAATAAGAAGGGGGGAACCGGAATCGATTCAAATTCCCCCTTTTTAAGGGGGATTTAGGGGGATCTAGACTCGGGAAAAAGCGAGATTTCTCAACGGTATTCTCGATGGCGTGGAATCTGTTGTGTTTTCTTTAGCAAGGTTATTTTGCGCTAGGAGATTTGCGATTTTACAATCTAAAATCTATCATCTAAAATGTCTGCTAATTTCCCAGATCTTCTGAATTGCGATCGGTCATCAAAGCCTCAATTTGATCCTCAACATTTTTCAAAACTTCTCCTAAAGCTGGTAAATTTTCTAGAGGCAAAGCAACAAGGCGAGTGCGATCGCGAATTTCATTCACTTTGCGCTGCAATTCCTCCGCCAGCCGCAGGGCATCCCGACTCAAATTAGACAACTGCTGCTTTTGGTAAAACCTCAAAGCTGCCCCCCGCAGTACCTGAAGCGTTGCTTCTTCCCCGCCGTTAGCAGGCATTACCCGCAAGCGCAGCAGCAAATGAGTTTTGCGGTAAATTCGTTCGACTTCTACCTGTTTGGGATGTTCCACCCTAGCTGCAGGCATATCTGTCAGTCGCTTCAACTCGTCGATTACGTCTTGGAACAGCAGGGGCTCGATACCTTCGACCATCGATTTTAAAACGCCGTCCTGACTCCACAGAATCCGACCCTGCAACTGCTGCCGCTCGAAAAACAGGCGGCCGATACCGTCTAGCAGCACCCTACCCAGCAATTCCTGCAACAGTTGCGGCGCGGGCAAAGTGGTCAAAACTTCCACAGGACTTGACAAGTGCAGCGCTTTGACTTCCAAAACCGGCAGCCCGCTAGGTATGGGGGCAACTTCACCGGCAACTGTCGGATCTACTGGGGGCGAAGATTTTGACCGCTTGGGTTTGGCAGTTTCCGGTGTTGGCGGCGGCTGCACTGTTTCTGCTGGCGGTCGCGCATCTGCTGTTTCCTGTTTGCTGCGAGTCTCGGGAGTCTCAACGGGACTCGCCGGCGCGCCAGAGCTTGCTTGAATGGGTTCTGTTACCTGGTTGCCGTGCAGCAAGTATGCTGAGAGCATCGATCGCTGGGTTTCGGGAGAAATTTGCTCTGTAGTTACGGAGCAGTTCATGTAAGCTAAAATCCGCTGTACGTAGTCCAATGCCGAGTCATCTCCGGCATCAACTACGCCCAATTTAAACATATTACCTTCTAGAGATAAAGGTAAAACTTGATAGTAAAGGCAGGCTTCAAAGGGGACAACTGTATCGATCAGTTGGAATATTCGATCGGAGTCCATTTTAGCCGTCGCGTCTGTAAGTGTGTGTACCATTGGCCGCTCAGTAGTCAGGGACAAGTGCGTTCGATCGCACTTTTTTTTTGACGCACCAACCTCGTTTATTCAACCTTACGCTGTCATTTAAGAGATTTCAAAGCAGCATTTGTCAGAGTCTGCATTTCCCATTTGCGAAATTATGGTGAAGTTTAATATTTAATTTAGGATTAAGTAAAAAATCCACCAGAAGTCGATCGTACCGATCGTATTTTATCCCATAAAGTTGAACCATAGCGATTGCTACTCGATCGCGAACGTTATGCCGATCGGTGTTAATCGTTCCCAGATGCGGGCGATCGCGCGGTTTCGACGCAGAAGCTCGCGATCGATCGAGCTATTTGGAAATGAATTTGTAGCGAGCATTCTGAAAAATGCTACTACCCACTAACGATTAGCAAATACTCCCGCTACGCTTCGCCCGCCGCCGGTTGCCGGTCTAATTGTTGCGGAGGGATTGAGCCGCTAAATACAGCTTATTCCACTCGCCGATGACTTGATTGGTTTTCAGTTTCATCTCAGAGGCGATCGTTTCGATACTTTTCCCTGCTTTGAGCGATTCTACCAACTGCTGCTGAACGGATGTCAAGTTTTCCCAGTATTGCTGCCACTGGCTCGGAGTTAAGCCCAAACTGTGTTCTGTCAGGGAAGCTTCCAGCCAGCTAGCAACTAATTCCGGCGCTTGTTTGACTGCGAACACCCGGATCGCGTGGTAGCTAACTTTTTCTCGCAAGCGGTAAATTTGCTTGACCGGAACCTTCAAAGCTTCAGCAATCGCCTCTTGCGATCGGCCTTGCAAGTAAAGTTGCAGCCACCGGGCCGCCAGCGGATCGACTTCCGCAGCCAAGTATTTCTCAAATTCTTGCTGCACCTTTTGGCGCTGAGCCTGCTGTTCTTCCCACGCCCGATCTTCTTGAAATTGAGCCAGTGCCCGTTCGTCGAGCAGGCTGATCGGTTCGTCGGCGTCGTCGGGGACAACTTGTTCCGACACCAGCCGCACCCAATCTCCCGCCGGGACTTGCGTCAAGCCGCCCCGCTGGGCGCGCCGCAGGTAATTGACAAAGCGGTACACCAGCAGCGGCTGGTTGCGGATCGGGCGCAAGCAGTATTCTTCGGTGCTCGCTAACAGCAAAGCATTGCGCAAGCGCCTATCTGTCGTGCATTCGGCAATCCAGGCAACTTGCTGCTGCAGGTAGCGATCGGAATTGAGCATTTCCTGAATCACTTCTTGCAGTACCTCCACAGCAGTCCGCTGTCTGTCGCGACTCAGGGACACCCACGCTTGGATTTTTTGTCGCAAAACTACCAAACCGGCCAGCCGCCCGATCAAATTGCGGTAAGCTTTTTCTGGCGGCACTCCGAGATACCGAGAAATCAAAATTCGATATTGAAAGTCGATCGCGCTAGAGGCGATTGCCAGTTGAGCAGGATTTAAAGTATCCAATCTTTCTGGCTTGTCTCCCAACAGCCAGCGGACAACACTCTCGCGAGCGCTAGAACTTTCGTTTGGGCAATCTTGTTCGAGTCGCGACTTCCAATCTTGTGCCAGTTTTTGGGCCAAAGTCATGAGCTGTTGAGCAATTTTTCTGTTATCCCCGATTTTACGCTTTGCGGATGGATTTTTGAGTTGATGTTCGATCTTGACGGGATTTCCGGGTCCTCTGGGAGTGTAAACTATCGATCGGGTCAACTTTGCAGCGCGAGCGCGGTACGATCGAATACATTGCCTTTTAGCCTCTTAACTAAATTTTTTTACCAAAAATTTGGGATTTTTAGCATCAGCCTCAAAACTTCGGTATCAACTGTCAACTTGCAACCGCAGATAAAGGCAGATCAACGCAGATCAACGCAGATTGATTTCATCAACTGTCCCAGGTCAACTGTCAACTCTCAACTGTCAACTCTCAACTATTAAGGTGCTATATGCCTGCTTTTTTATTAGAACTCGGTACGGAAGAATTGCCCGCCTCTTTTGTTTGCGACAGTGCCGCCCAGTGGGAAAACCTGATACCCGTAACACTTGCCGAAGAATCGCTGACTAACGAGTCGATCGAAGTCTACGCTACCCCGCGTCGTTTGGCTGTCTTAATTAAAGGATTGCCCGTCAAGCAATCAGATAGAGAGGAAGAGGTAAAAGGGCCGCCCGCAAGTTCCGCTTTTAAAGATGGCAAGCCGACTAAAGCAGGAGAAGGTTTTGCCAAAAAGCAGGGCGTAGCAATTGAGGATTTGACAGTTAAAGCTACGGATAAAGGCGATTTTGTGTTTGTCCTCAAACAGATTGCGGGACGCCCAACAGCGGATATTTTGACTCAATTGGTGCCGCAGTGGATTGATAAGTTAGAAGGTAAAAGATTCATGCGGTGGGCCGACGGAGATTTGAAATTTCCCCGGCCGATTCGATCGATCGTCGCGCTGTTGGATGATGCGTTGCTGCCGGTTACTTTGGCAAACAATTTGGATACTGTTAAGAGCGATCGAATTTCCCAAGGACACCGCGTTTTGCACCCAGAACCTGTTGCGATTCCCCACGCTGAAAGTTATGTCGGGGAATTGCGCGCTGCTTTTGTGGAGGTCGATCGCCAACAGAGGCAAATGCAAATTAAAGCCCAAGTAGAAGCTGCCGCCGCCAAACTAGACGGTTGCGCCGATATTACGGAAGATTTGCTAACGGAAGTTACCGATTTAGTAGAATGGCCGAATGCAGTTGTCGGCAAATTTGACAGCGAATTTTTGATGCTGCCGCCGGAAGTAATTACTACGATAATTGTTAGCAACCAGCGGTATTTTCCGATTCTTAAAAGCCCCGATTTTCCCGAACTTTTGCCTTATTTCATTACGATTTCTAACGGAGATCCGGCAAAATCGGATATTATTGCAGCAGGTAACGAGCGAGTAGTGCGAGCGAGGTTGGCGGACGGTCAGTTTTTCTACAAAGCCGATTTGGCAAAACATTTAGAAGATTATTTGCCGAAATTGGAAACAGTTACTTTTCAGGAAGATTTGGGAACAGTACGGGCAAAGGTCGATCGCCTTTGCAAAATTGCTTCTTTCCTCACAGATCGATTGCAAGTTACAGCCCAACAGCGGGTGCAGGTAGAAAGGGCAGCCTTGCTTTGCAAAGCCGACCTCGTAACTCAAATGGTTTACGAATTTCCCGAACTGCAAGGCATCATGGGGCAGAAATACGCCTTAGCCAGCGGCGAATCGGAAGCTACAGCAACTGCAATTTTCGAGCATTATTTGCCCAGAGGTGCGGGGGACAGTTTGCCGCAAACTCTGACAGGTCAAATTGTAGGAATAGCCGATAAATTAGATACTTTAGTCAGCATTTTCGGCTTGGGAATGCTGCCGACAGGTTCCTCCGACCCCTTTGCTTTGCGCCGATCGGCCAATGCGATAATTAACATTATGTGGGCTGCTGAGTTGCCCGTCAATTTACACCAATTACTTGCAGAAACGGTAGCAGAATTTACAGCAATTCGCCCGCAAACACCTGCTGAATTGCTACCGCAGTTGTCCGAGTTTTTCCTGCAAAGAATTCGGACTTTGCTGCAAGAAGAAAAGAACGTAGATTACGATTTGGTAAATGCAGTTTTGGGAGAAAACGATCCAGAATATACCGAACGGGCATTGAAAGATTTGTTAGACGTTTTGGAAAGAGCCTTGTTCCTCCAAAAAATCCGCAACGATCGAACTTTGGATCGAATTTACGAAACAGTCAACCGTTCGACGCGCTTGGCGGCACAAGGATCTTTGGATAAAATCGAATTAGATCCGAAAACAGTCGTGCGATCGGACTTATTTCAAAAGTCATCGGAACAAGCTTTTTATGATGCGGTAGTGCAGCTAGTACCGCAAACTCAGCTATGCAAACAAACTCGCAATTACCAGCAATTAGTAGATAGCTTAACAGAAATTGCTCCAACTGTCAGCAACTTTTTTGACGGGTCAGAAAGCGTTTTGGTAATGGATTCCGACCCGGAAATCAAGCAAAATCGGTTGAATTTGCTCGGTTTGCTGCGGAATCACGCGCGGGTACTGGCTGATTTTGGGGCGATCGTCAAAAGTTAGAATTGGAGGAAATTTACGGATATTTAAGAGGGGAATTGATGGGGCGATCGACTGTAAATTGCGATTTGTCTTCCGGTGGTATCGGGTTTACTTTAAGACTGAAATCCACCAAAAATATCGATTTTTCCCGAGTCTAGATCCCCCTTAATAAGGGGGACTTTAAGAGCGCTTCCGGTCCTCCTCTTTAAGACTGAAATTCACCAGAAATATTGATTTTTCCTGAGTCTAGATCCCC